>JAFQOH010000024.1:0-5562 GCA_017403345.1 Thermoguttaceae bacterium | reverse complement strand
GCCTGCGGAAGAAGTGAAAGCCGAAGAAACGGAAGCTGCCGCGCCTGCGGAAGAAGTGAAAGCCGAAGAAACGGAAGCTGCTGCGCCTGCGGAAGAAGTGAAAGCCGAAGAAACGGAAGCTGCCGCGCCTGCGGAAGAAGTGAAAGCCGAAGAAACGGAAGCTGCTGCGCCTGCGGAAGAAGTGAAAGCCGAAGAAACGGAAGCTGCTGCGTCTGCCGAGTAGGGCAGGGGCGTTTTTTCTGAAGACCGAAATGGAAAACGGTTCGTTTTCGGGCCGTTTTCCAATAGAAAGGAAAATCAAATGACTGATCGCAAAGAGGGGAACGCCTCCATTTCCGTTCTTTCTCCTCAAAAGGTCCTGGATCTGTACTATTTGGACACGCGCTGGCACATTCTTGAGATCGGCGCCATGCTTGACCGTCTTCAGCGCGGAGAGACCGCTCACCCAGACGATCGCGCCTCACAGACCGACCTGCGTGCGGAACTCCTGCGCGAAGCACTCCAGATCCTCGCCTCCAGTTCTGCGGAACCAGATCGTGCGGAACGTCTTTTGACGCTCTTTACGAAACTGGATCGAGCCCACGCGGACTCGCTCTGATTCACGCAGACTTACGCGGACTCATGCAGTTTCACGCAGACTTACGCGGACTCATGCAGTTTCACGCAGACTCACGCGGACTCATGCAGTTTCACGCAGACTTACGCGGACTCATGCAGTTTCACGCAGACTTACGCGGACTCATGCAGTTTCACGCGGAGTAGGCAGATCCTAGCAGATTTAAGGAAACAAAAAAAAGGAAAGAGAGGGATCCATGTTCATCATTCAGCCGCACTATCACGCGATCGCGCGGACGGCACAGGATTACGAGAGAATGGCTCAGTCGGGCGTACTGTGTGTCGCGGAACCTGCGTTTTGGGCAGGATTTGACCGCAAGTACCCGGAAACGTTCATCGACTACTTCCGCCAGATCACGGAGTTCGAGCCGACGCGTGCCGCGCAGTACGGGATCACGCACTATGCTTGGGTCGCGGTGAATCCGAAAGAAGCGGAAGATCCGGAACTAAGCCGCATGGTTTTGGAGAAAATGCCCGAGTTTTTTGAGAAACCGAACGTTTTGGGAGTCGGCGAGACGGGGCTTCACCTTTCGTCGAAGAACGAGTGCGACATTTTCGAGGCGCAGGTCCAGCTCGCGGTGGACTACGATCAGCTCCTGCTCATCCACACGCCGCACCTGCACGACAAACTGTACGGCACGCGGAAGATCTTGGAGATCCTGGACGGTTTTTCGGATCTGAAACCGGAAAAAGTCTGGATCGACCACATCGAGGAGCACACGATCCGCCCCGTGCGTGAAAAAGGGTACTGGACCGGTTTTACGCTTTACCCGATCACGAAATGCACCGCGGCCCGCGCCTGCGACATGCTGGAAATGTACGGCTGGGAGCGCATGCTCATCAACTCTTCGGCAGACTGGGGGCCGAGCGATCCGTTCACGCTTCAGGAAGCCGTTCTGGAATTCCGTCGGCGCGGACACTCGCTCCAGGAAGCGACGGAGATCTTCTTCAACAATCCGGCGCGGTATCTCGGACAGAATCCGAAATTCAAGTTCAAGCCGATACGGATCGTGGAGGAAGTCTGACGTTCCGAAACTGCGTCTTCGGGCTCGGAAGTCCCATTTTTACCGCAGAGAGCACGGAAGAGGTGAAAGAAAGGGAAATTTTCCAGACACGAATTTCACGAAAAACGCGAAAAGACACGAAAGGGTCAAAATATTTTTAAGAGCCTTTTGTGAATTTCGCATTTTTTCGAGTTTTTCGTGTTTCCTTTCAGTCTGCTCTTCAGTGTTTTCTGTGTTTTCAGTGTTTTCAGTGGTGAAATTGGAAACTGCGGAGCATTCCGTCAAGATTCCCTGTTTTTTGTTTTTGCAGACCGCATGGACAGTATGAGCCGCTTTTACCGAACCGTCGGCGTTTTGCTCTGGTTTTCAGGGACCCTCTGTTTCGGCTTAGGGTCAGGGGTCTTTTTTGCATTGGGGATCGGTCTTCTGACGTTCAGCACACGGCTTTTTCCGCAGTATCGCGGTCTTCCGAAATGGATCGTGCGTGCGTTCCTGACGATTTTTGGCTCGGTTTTGCTTGCCATTCTTCCATTTTACGGAAATCTTCCCCACTACACTGGGCTTCCGAAACTTTCGCATGAGGACGTTTTTTGGCTCCTCAATTTCACGCTTCTCGTTTTGGAGTTTTTCCTTTTCCTTTCCCGCCGTTTGGCCGTGACTCGTACATTTCTGCTTCTGATCGCGTTAGCGCAGCTGATCTCCGGCCTGCTTTTCCGTCCAGAGCTGGTCTCGTTCCTTTTTTTTATTCCCGGTTTTGGGCTTTTGCTTTACGCGATGCACCAGCTTGCGGACTTCTCGCAGATGAAACGGAGCCTCCTTCACGAAACGGAGTCTGTGTGCGCAGAACTGACTCGGCGTTTTTCGGTCGCACCTTCCCTTCCGTCTCGGCGGATCCCTGTTGTGCTCGGAACGTCGGGCGAATCGGAGCTCCGTGCGCGTCTGAAACGCTACCCGGTCCGCGTGGAACGGCGTCAGCAGACTCTTCGTTTCGTGCAGGAGACGGAAGATCTGGAGCGCATCCCCTTCTGGGAGGACGGCATTTTGCCGCGCCGGGCCTCTGTAGGAGCTTGGACGCTTTCCTTTCTTCTTTTCGGCTTCCTTTTTTTCGCGGGAGTCTACCGACCCGCTCATTTCACGGCAGGGCATTGGGGCTGGTCGGTTCCTTCGGCGATCGGATACTCCGAAACGTCTCGACTCGGCGAATTGGGTCCTCAGCTCGGAGATCCCAAGCCGTTTCTTTGGCTTCGTCTTTTCCGCGATGACGGCACACTGACCTGGACGCAGCCGATCGAGCCTCAGGAATTGGCGCAGGATCCGGTTTCGACCGCGTATCTTTCCGAGCCGCTCTATCTTCGCGGGGCAGTGTTTGGACGATACCAAAACGCAGGGTGGGAACCAACGGAGAGTCCCGGAGCCAATCCGACCTGTCCGCGTACGCTCCGTTTCTCGCAAAATCAGCTGCATCTGCACCGAAATGCGTGGAAAAGTCCGGAGCTCATCCGCGTGGAAGAGACTTTCGAACCGACGACCGAGTCTGCGTTTTTTACGATTTGGCCATTTCTTCTTCCGCCTGGAGATCACGAGGCGCCCGGCGGTTTCGATCCGTTTCGGGAAAAGGTCCTTTTTTCCAATGGCGAACCGATCCCAGGGAAGCCATACTCGCTTCTGACGCACGGTTTCCTTCAGCCGAAGGTTTCCATTCTGCCGGAAAATGCAGCTCTGGATGCTGTCCCGGATCCGCTCGCTCAACGCACTCGATCCGCGTGCCTCGCGCAGTCTCCGTGGACCCCTGTGATGCTTTCCGAGCTGGATCCCGCTTTTTCGGAAATGCCGCTGCCGGAGACCTTTCCATCGCTTTGCGCTCTGGCGCAGAAGTGGGCGGCGGAATTGGAGGGAACGGAGACTTTGGGCAGTCCCAGTTCGAATTCCACTCCCAGTTCGAATTCCACTCCCAGTTCTAATTCCACTCCCAGTTCGAATTCCACTCCCAGTCCCAGCATGCCGTCTGCCGAAATTTCCAGTCGGAAACTGGTACAGCATTTTGCCGATCGGCTCGCTTTCTCGCCGGAATTCAGCTACTCGACCGCACCGGTACGCCGTGAACGCGGGGTGGATCCTCTGGAAGATTTCATCCGGTCGCATCGTCAGGGACACTGCGAATTTTACGCGGCGGCACTGGTTTTGATGCTCCGATCTCAGGGTATCCCGGCTCGGTACGTCGTCGGATTTGCGGCACAGGAGTACTCGCCGACGGCTCGGGCATGGGTCGTGAGGCATCAGGACGCACACGCGTGGGTCGAAGCATGGATCCCCAAACACGAGCTTCCGCCGGAACTTTTGGCGCACACTTCCGTTCCGGAGTCCTACTGGCGCTACGGGGCGTGGCTGCGTTTGGATCCCGTCTCGCGCCATCTTCTCCCCGTCAAAAAGGAGACGCAGACTCCCATTTTCACGTTTCTGGACGCCTGCGGGACGTTCTGGAAAAACTCCGTCCTGGGTCTGAATTTTCAGACGCAGCAGGAGAGGATCTACGCGCCGATCCTGCAAAAACTCCGTGAATTGGGCCAGACCCTCCGCACGCTTCCGGAAAACCTTTCCGCTCGATCGTCTACGGTCTGGGCCGACTGGAAGATCCGTGCGGCGCTGCTCGGTCTCCTGCTGTTCGGCACCCTGACGGCGGTTGGTATCCTCCGAATGAAAAAAAGACGGCGGTTCCAGCAGAAAAAAACGCCGAAACGGATGCGAAATGCCGAAATGTACGGAGAACGTTCCGAGGGACCGCTCTCTGGAAAAAACGGCACTGCGCAGGAAAAAACCGAGGCGGAACGTGCATGGGAGGCCATGGAACGGCTTCGGAAACGGAGGGCGCATTCCGTCGCGTTCTTTCACCGTCTTGAAACGGAGATCGAGCAGCTGGTTGGAAAAAGAGCCCCAGGCGAAACGCCGCTGGAATTCATGTCGGAGGCTGCGAAACGTCTCGGGAGACCGGAACTGCCGGCGGAAACGCGGAGGTACTATGCTCTGCGTTTCCGCAAGAAGATCGACTCCGGAACGAAAGAGTACGCCGAGGGGCCATGAATGCACGGCACATTTCACGGACCCTAGGGGGGAAGAATGAAAAGATCTTCTCTTTGCGTACTCTGCGCGAAAACTTGAAAAGCCGGGACTTGACGACCCGCGATTCCGGCCGCAGAAAAGCCGTTCGGGAGGTGCCTCCAAAACCGCGTCGTGCATTTTCTGCATTTTCTGCATTTTCTGCATCATTTTGCAGTCAGCACGCGGAAAGACCGCGCTTTCTGGGCGTTCTGCGCTGAACTCAGTGGGGAACTCTTTGACCGGCTCGCACACAGTTTTCAGTTCCGGTTCCTCTAAAATTTCCGGATCTTTTTGCGTCGTCTGCGCGTTTTGGAAATTTTCACATTGGAAACTCAACTTTGGGGCGTGATCTTGCGTGCTTTTTGAGCACACGCGCGCATTTTTGGCTCGTCCCTGCGCACATTCTGTTTGGTCTTGTGCGCTTTCTGTGCACGTCTGCGCATTTTCTGTGCATTCCGCAGCATACTCTTCAGCCTCGCCGCACACCGGTTCCAATTCCGGTTCAGGTTCCAGTTCCGGTTCCAGTTCCGGTTCCAGTTCCTCTAAAATTTCCGGATCTTTTTGCGTCATCAGTGCCTTTTTGAAGTTTTCGCACTGGAGCTCTAACTTTTTGACGTGCTTTCGCGCGATTCTTGCGCGCTCATTCGTATTTTTTGCTCGATTCGGTGTGCATTCTGTTTGACTTTTCGCGTTTTCTGTGTGTGCCTGTGTGTTTTCCGTGCATTCTGCGGTTAGATTTTCACTGCCTTTGCGAACGGTTTTCGACGCCTCAGAGGCGGCTTCTTGAGTCGGTTCGGAGGCGGGACCGAGGAGTTCCTCAAGTTCTTTTCGGGCAGAGACAGCCGTC
>JAFQOH010000023.1:0-3728 GCA_017403345.1 Thermoguttaceae bacterium | reverse complement strand
GTTATACCCGCTATTTTGAGAGGTTTGTCCGCGATCTGCTTCAGGGAATGACCTGTCAGGATGCTGCCCGGTTTTGCCAGGTCTCGCGGGACACGGTTTACGCCGTCAAAAAAATCGCGATTTGGGAGTGTGATAACGCCTGCGTCGCGGTTTGAGAGCATGATAACGCTTGTTACACCATCAAAAAACGTCACGATTTGAGAGCGTGATAACACTTGTTGCACCGTCGAAGAACGTCGCGATTTGAGAGCGTGACAACGCTTGTTACGCCGTCGAAGAACGTCACGGTTTGAGAGCATGATAACGCTTGTTACGCCGTTGGGGAACGCTGCGGTTGAAAATGTCCGTCGGATCGCGATCGACGAGATCGCGATCCCCATGCAGACGAACATTTTGAGTGGTTCACGGATCATTTTGCCGTAGACGTCTGCCAGACCGCCGCCGATGCCGCCGACGTCGTTCGTGATCCGGCTCATCAGTACCGCGCTGCCGTCCTGAGTGTACCGGGCAAATTCAAGAGCCAGGCATTTATCGAAAAGGCGGTTTCGAATATTCAGAATGGTCAGGTTGGCGATCCGGGAGACCAGGACTGAGTTCGCGATCAGGAAAGCCGTCTTCAGGACCGTCATCGCAAGGAGTGCTGCCAAAAGAAGCACGATCGTCGAAAACGGCGTCGTCGGAAGCCATGCGTCGATGATCTCTTTCAGCTTCACGTATCCGCCGTGTGTTGCCCGTTCGATCTGGAGTTTATGGTCAATAAGCGCAATGTCCGTCAGTTCCTGAACGTTTTCCGGAAGTTCCTGGACTTCTTCCGCAGAGGACATTTCCGGAAGTGTCGGCGCACTTTCCGGAGTCGGAGTTTCAGCCGGAGCCGAAGTTTCAGCCGGAGTCGGAGCGTTCGTCAGAAGTACCGCACGGCGTGTCTCAAGAGCCTGGATCTGGACCTCGCTTTCCTTCACGCAGTCCGCAGCCCATTCCTGCATGGTCTGTCCTTTGAATGTGATCTGCATGAAAGGGAAGACGGCACTCAGGTTCGTCCCCCACAGCACGCCGACTCCGAGAGCCGTAATGATGCAGAAAAAAATGTTCCAGCGGTACTGAAAGGAGGATTTGACGATTTTCCAGAAGTTCATGATGTTCTTGACCGGTCTCTCACCCGGCATTCGGGACGTATTTTCCATGATGCACTGACGGTATTTTGCGTACTGGAAGGGAGTTTAACCGAAAATCGAAAAAGATTCAAGACGGATATTCAGGAAAAATCCGAAAATTGGGAAACTCTGAGTCTTCCCTGCGAAATTTACGAAATGAGATCAATTTCATGAAAGTATCAGATATTTATGTGCTTTCCGATTCCGTCAGGGCCCGGATATCTCAGAAATCAGGCCCTGACCGTACAGTTTGCTGTGAAAAGATCAACGTATGCGCGGGCATTCGATGATCTTCACATTGGCCGGGATGATGTCGGAGCTGAGGTTAGGGCAGCCGCGGAACGCATCTTCTCCAATGGACGTCACGCTATCCGGGATAGTGACGGAGGTGAGGCTGGTGCAGCCGCGGAACGCACCGAATTCAATGGTCGTCACGCTGTTCGGGATGGTGACGGAGGTGAGACTGGTGCAGCCGCTGAACGCGTAATCTCCGATGTTCGTCACACTGTCCGAAATGGTGACGGAGCTGAGATTGGTACAATTGGAGAACGCACCGAATTCAATGGTCGTCACGCTGTTCGGGATGGTGACGGAGGTGAGACTGGTACAGTCGCTGAACGCAAATTCTCCAATGGACGTCACGCTGTTCGGGATGGTGACGGAGGTGAGACTGGTGCAGCCGCTGAACGCATATTCTCCAATGGACGTCACGCTGTTCGGGATAGTGACAGAGGTGAGACTGGTACAGTTGCTGAACGCATCTTCTCCAATGGACGTCACGCTGTTCGGGATGGTGACGGAGGTGAGGCTGGTGCAGCCGCTGAACGCATCTTCTCCAATGGACGTCACGCTGTTCGGGATGGTGACGGAGGTGAGACTGGTGCAGTCGCTGAACGCATCTTCTCCAATGGACGTCACGCTGTCCGGGATGGTGACGGAGGTGAGACCGGTACAGTCGCTGAACGCATCTTCTCCAATGGACGTCACGCTGTTCGGGATGGTGACGGAGGTGAGGCTGGTGCAGCCGCGGAACGCGTAATCTCCGATGTTCGTCACACTGTCCGAAATGATGACGGATCGGAGGTTGGCTGAGCTGGCAAACGCACTTTTTCCAATATGCGTGACACTGTCGGGAATGATGACGGATCGGAGGTTGGGGCAGTAGCTGAACGTACCAGTTCCAACAGCCGTCACGCTGTTCGGGATCGTATATTCTGTAGTATCCTTGCTTTCCGGGAAATTGATGATGGTTTTCCCGTCGGCGGAGAAAAGGATTCCGTCGATGCTTTTAAAGTTCGGATTGCCTTCCGCGACCCGGAATTCTTTCAGATTGCCGTAAAATGCAGTTATATTAATGGAGGTCACACTGGCAGGAATCAAAACAGATTCCAATTTTGGACAGGATGCAAATGCGAACTCTTTAATGGTCGTTACACTGTCCGAAATGGTGACGGAGCTGAGATTGGTACAATTGTAGAACGCACCTTCTCCAATGGACGTCACGCTGTCCGGGATGGTGACGGAGGTGAGACTGGTACAGTTGCAGAACGCACCTTCTCCAATGAACGTCACGCTGTTCGGGATGGTGACGGAGGTGAGACTGGTACAGCCGCTGAACGCATCTTCTCCAATGGACGTCACGCTATCCGGGATAGTGACGGAGGTGAGGCTGGTGCAACCGCGGAACGCGTAATCTCCAATGGCCGTTACACTGTTCGGGATCGTATATTCTACAATTTTCCGGTTTGGGTGGCAGATGAGCGTTTTGCCGTCCGCGGAGAAAAGAGCTCCGTCGATGCTTTTGAAATTTGGATTGCCTTTCGCGACCCGAATCTCCGTCAGGTTCGTGTTTCTGAACGCATCCCCGGCAATGACCGTTACACTCGCCGGAATGGTAATGGATCGGAGGTTGAGGCCGTCTGTGAATGCACCTGTCATAATGTGCGTTACGCCTTCCGGGATGGTGTAATGGGTCTGATTGTTTTCGTCCGAAAAATCGATAAGCGTTTTGCCGTCTTCAGAAAATTTAACACCGTCGATAATTTGAGTGCTGATTGTGATACCAGCGTCCAATGCCGAACACTGCATGGAACACAAAAATAAGATCGAGAAAAAATACAACAGGCTTTTGGTCATGCCGCGCTCCTTTACTATAATCTGAATAAATCAGGTTCATCCGGCAACTGCGTACCGGGGGTAGTTGAAAAAAGACATGGTATCTGATAGAATAGAAAAATCAAAACCCTATCGGAGGAACCATGATCGGAGGAACCATGTCTGCTGCTATTTTATACCATGTTCAAGGAATCCGCAAGTACGCCCTCCGAAAAATTTCCATAAAAAAGGACATTTTTATTTTTGAATGTTTTGGGAGGCATCCGGAGGAGTTAAAATGCGCAGGATGCAGAAGCGGAAACGTTCGTAGGAAGGTGCCGATGGGAAATTTGAGGACACGGATCCATGCGGAAATTCCGAGAGTTCACTGTCTCGATTGCGGGAAAGTCGCGCAGATCCACATCGGTCTCGCGCGTCCGAATGTGCGTTATACCCGCTATTTTGAGAGGTGTGTCCGCGATC
>JAFQOH010000254.1:0-33560 GCA_017403345.1 Thermoguttaceae bacterium | reverse complement strand
CGCACACACGGACGAAACGATAAAAATTTCCGCGTTCAAGCCCACTGGGGCAGCGGTGTGATCTATCAAAATGTTTCCATTGAACCCAAGAAAAGTTCTGCCGAAGGAGAGGAGGCGTGATTATGAAGAAATTAATTTTCGCCCTTTGTTTCCTGCTGATATGCCTGTTCCAGTCCTCTGTAAATGCTCAGAGGGAAGAAACTGACTCAGGAGGTGTATTAGTGCTTTCTTATATTTCTTATCCAAGACCTCAAGATGCAGCGGAAAGAACGTCATATTATTATGCATATCAAACGACGCGCTATCCGGCAATGTCTTGTAAAAATCGAATTGATGCTTTGATATATGATGAAGGGACCTCAGACCATGGAAGACATTTTGAAGATACGATGTTTGTACATGTCTGGGTCGCCACATTGGAAGATCTGACAGATTTTTCTTTCCGAGATTGTGTGTTTCTCGGAGGACTTATCTGCTTTGATGGTGCGGACTACACCGGCTCTCTGTTTCTGGAAAAATGCGACATCTACTTATCCCCCAAACAGCTTATGCAGACCAAAAATTATAAGCTCAAAATTCTGCGATGTGGACAAATATTTGGAGATTTTCCAAATGTAGATTTTTCAGGTTTCGAAATTTCGTGCGAATTTCTCGCGCAACGACTTGATGGTGCCAAGTTCCACAATGCCTGGTTTATTGACAGTCGAATTCCGGTAGGTATGTCCCAAGAACAGTTCAAACAGACCAAAAATTATCGTACCGGCATATTTCTAGGTATCTACAATCCGCCGCTTTACCGCGAATATAAGAGTAATGTATTCCAAAATCTGGATATTTCGGGCATGAATTTCAGTTTCTGTAAGCTTTACGGCAATTTTTCCGGCACGGACATGACAAATACCGTTTTCACGGAATGTTACCTTTCCGACGTGGAAAACCTCACGCTTGAACAGGTCAAAAGCACGTGGAACTACAAAGCCGGCCGAATATCGCTCTGCAAGTGGCCGGAGTATATCGAAAAGGCGTTAGAAGAAGAGGAAAAAGCGAAAGCACAGGAGGAGAAAAAATAGTTTCCTCCCTTAATTTCCGCCCCCCCGAAGGTCAGCGGCCCACGGCCTTCGGGGGGGGCGGTTCAAACTCAAACCGAAAGGAAAAAACATGACCCGCACACATGGACGAAATGATAAAAATTTCCGCGTTCAGGCCCACTGGGGCAGCGGTGTAGTCTATACTATCAATGAATTAAAGCGGGAATTTAAGATCCAATAGGAGGAAACGCCATGAAAAAGATGATCTTGACTTTGCTCGTTTTGTTTTCCGTCTTGACGGTGGATGGAGCCGCTCCGCAGCATTCCAATATCTTGCGGTTTCATGGGACTAGTGCGATCGACCATTATCGGGTGGTCCACATCAATGGTCTCAAACTTTATGGGAAGACTATTAATGCCTATAACTGCGAGATCGATTTTGTAGGAGCGACTGGAATGACAGGATCCAGTTTTCGTAATTCAAGGATCAAATATCTGCATCACGAAATGAACATCAACGATGAAGAGGGGTTCGATTGCAGTAATTGCGATTTTTCCGGAGCGGTCATCGAAGCCGGTGACGCCTGTCTCGATTCGGTCCGGGAATGCAGTTTTATGGATACCGAATTGGGAGAAGAACTCGACATCGCCCTACAGGGACGAGATCTCGCCCAAACGAAAAACTTCAAATCAAAACATTTGAAACTGAAAAGACTTTGGACATGTGCGGATGGTATTGATTTCTCTGATTTTGTGATCGAAAAAGGTTCTTACCTGTTCCTGAAAGCCGAGGGTGCCAAATTTGAAAATACCCTGTTCCAAAACTGTCGTATCATCGCGACCTTCTCCTCAGACCAGCTGAAAAGCACGGCAAACTATAAAAAGGGCTATTTTCACGGTCTGCACCTGGTCGCTTATGGTGATGAAACATGCGTGACATTTTGCGATACAGATTTTTCGAAAATGACTTTTTCGGATTGTTCCTTTGGTGGCCACAGTATCTATGAGTACACGAAATTTTCGTGGAAAGGTACGATTCTGGAGGATACCGTGTTTGCCAACTGTGACCTGAGTAACTCCACAGACCTCACCCTCGAATAGGTCAAAAGCACGTGGAATTACAAAGCCGGCCGAATGTCGCTCTGCAAGTGGCCGAAACATATCGAAAAGGCGTTAGAAGAAGAGGAAAAGGCGAAAGCGCAGGAGGAGAAAAAATAGTTTCCTCCCTTAATTTCTCCCCCCCCCCAAAGGTCGAAAACCCACGGCCTTCGGGGGGGCGGTTCAAAACTCAAAACTGAAAGGAAAAAACATGACCCGCACACACGGACGAAACGATAAAAATTTCCGCGTTCAGGGACACTGCGCAAGTTGGATGGTTTGTTCTATTAAATCGATCGATTCCAAATAAGACGGGAGGAATTATGTTTAAAAACTTTATTCAAATAATTTCCGGATGTGCTGCGATCGTCATTTTTTCCAATTTTTCTTCCGTTTATGCACAAAGTTATATCCGAGGTCAGGAACGTGCAAGATTGAATTCCCAGAAGATCCTGGTGATCTGTCAGGATGAAACGGAAAAGGAGAATTTAGTCGAACCTTCTCCGGTTTGCTTGAGGCGGGAAATGCAGGAATTTCATGAAGTCTCGATCCATGATGTTTCAGAACTTGACGGCAGTTTTCGTGGTTCCGTAATTCATGATTGGTCGTGTGAGTGTCCAATTTCCGAGAACTGCGACTTCACGGATACCTGGTTCGGCAGCGGAGAATTACGCGGACTCTCCCAAAAACAGCTCGTTTCGACGCGGAATTTTACGGAAAAGAACTTTCCGCTTTCCGTCTGGGGAAAACTTCGAGATCTGGATCTGAAAGATTTTCAGTTTTCCAACGGGGACCTGGAACATTTGGATGTTTCCGGCTCGAATCTGGAAAATGTCCGATTCACCCGATGCCGTCTTCCAAAACTTACGGACGAACAGCTGCGTCAGACGTGGAATTACCGAGTCGGCAATTTTACCGGGATACAGTTCTGCGACGAATTGCAATGGAAGAAGGAATGGAATGAAAACAACATTACTCTGGAAAATGCGTGGAATGCGGTCGTGTTTGGCGGACGGTCATCTCACACTGCGATCCAGATCGCGCCGAACGCGGATATTTCGGACTCCGTTTTTATTCTCTGTGACTTGAGCACTTCCAGCGGGCTGACGCTCGAACAGGTCAAGAGCACGTGGAACTACAAAACAGGGCATCTTAGCATCGTACGCTGGCCGAAACATATCGAAGAGGCACTGAAGACCGAAGCTTGGGAGCCGGTATTTCAGGCAGAGCTTACGGATCCGCAGGGGAGATTTTACTCGCCGGTGCAGGAAACTTTCTGTATTCGCGGAGATGCAAGCCGACTTTCCGGCAGCGAACCTCAGCCGAATTTCTATTTTGAGGACGCCGCGCTCGATCTGACCGTCATGATGGCCCAGTGTTTGAACTTTCAGCACGGTATTTTCCTCCGATCGCGTTTCCTGAAAGAGACCAATACCGAGTGGCCAAATTTTATGAAAGTTACCAATTTTCAGAAAACGGCCTTCGTCGGCTGTAAATTTGAGAATCACTTCACCGGCTTCGGGCCTAAATTTCCCAAAATCGATTTGACGGACTGCGTTTTCATCGACTGCGACCTTACCGAGTCGAAAAATCTCTCTTTTGAGCAGGTCAAGAAAACGTGGAACTACAAAACCGGCCGAATGTCGCTCTGCAAGTGGCCGGAGCATATCGAAAAGGCGTTAGAAGAAGAGGAAAAAGCGAAAGCGCAGGAGGAGAAAAAATAGTTTCCTCCCTTAATTTCTCCCCCCCCCAAAGGTCGAAAACCCACGGCCTTCGGGGGGCGGTTCAAAACTCAAAACTGAAAGGAAAAAACATGACCTACACACACGGACGAAACGATAAAAATTTCCGCGTTCAGGCCCACTGGGGGAGCGGTGTGACCTATGCAATCGCCAGTATTAAATGATTTAAGGAAAGCTGTTATGGATAATAGTAGGATCGTTGAATTTTTTCTGATTTTTGCATGTACAATAATGCAAAGCTGTACTGTGAAGGGGCAGGATAGTATTCCGGCTCATTTTCGTAATGAAATTCGGGAATCCATTATCCTTCTGGAAAGTGGAGCACTTGCGGACCGGGATTTTTCAGAAACGTTCATCGCTCATCTGGAGTGCCATTGGAGCGCGACGGTGGAAAACTGCCGGTTTCGGGATTCGTACATTAAACTCGCTGGTTTTGAAGGTTACTGCGCCAACTGCGATTTCACGAATTGCCGTATCGGGGGCGGAATACTGAATCTCCCGCAGGAAAATCTAGTTCAGCTGAAAAACTTTCAGGAACGCAGATTTACGGAGATCTCTTTCGGTCAAACGTCGCTTAAAGGGGTGGATCTGACCGGGTTTGAGTTTTCACACGGACGGTTCGACAGCCTGGATCTCTCCGAAAGTCGGCTTCAAAACGTACTTTTCGCGCACTGCTACCTCCCGAACCTGACGCAGGAACAGTTTTGCGCGACCCGCAATTACGCACAGGGCAATTTTTTCGACACGCTATTTCATTCCCAAATGCGTTTGAAAAAGGTTTCTCTCCGGGGAATGTTTTTCGGGTCGCACCGTCATTTTTCGCCGCTTGTACTGGATGCGGATTCTGATCTAACGGATGCCGTTTTTATCAACGTGGACCTCTCCGGTTCGGAGCTGACGCTCGAGCAGATAAAAACGACCTGGAATTACCAGGCAGACGCTATGGCTCTGGCCCGCTGGCCGGAATGGGTCGAGAAAGAGCTGAAAATCCAACGTCAAAAGGCTCCTCAATATTACCTGCCCGGACGTTCGGAAGCATATTATTCCGCCCCGAAAAAATGTTTTTTGCCGGCAAGACAAACGTTTCTGCGTCCAGAAGACCAAAATCTCTCAAACCGGGTGATCCTGAAAGGCCAAATGCTCTGTTCGTTTGAAAATATTCCCATGAACGCCTGCGTTTTCATCGACTGCGACCTTACCGAGTCGAAAAATCTCTCTTTTGAGCAGGTCAAAAGCACGTGGAACTACAAAACCGGCCGAATGTCGCTCTGCAAGTGGCCGAAACATATCGAAAAAGCATTAGAAGAAGAGAAAAAGGCGAAAGAGGAGGAGTAGTCAGGATCTCAGGACCTTTTTGCAAAATAGATCCGTTTCCCGCGGGAGTTTGTGATAAAAAAGGCACGTCGTGTGAGGACGTGCCGGAGGAATTCGTAAAATGCAGACCGGGATCAGATCGTCGGCATGAGTTCGTTTCTTCGCGGAAGGAGCTGACTCTTGAGACGCTTCATCATCTGCGAGTGCATCTGGCTGACGCGGCTTTCGGAAAGATCGAGAGTGGCTCCGATTTCCTTCATCGTCATCTCTTCATAGTAGTAGAGGATGAGAATAAGGCGCTCGTTCTGGCTCAGGCCTTTTGTAATGAGCTTGATCAGGTCCTTGCGCTGAAGGGAATTGATGGGATCTTCCGTGCGACGGTCTTCCAGGATGTCGCCTTCATTCATATCGCTGTCATCATTATCCGACCATTTGTTACTGAGGCTGACGAGTCCGACAGTCTGGGATTCTTTTTTGATTTTTTCAACTTCAGCGACCGAGATCTCCATAGCTTCCGCGATCTCTTCATTCGTCGGGAAACGTCCGAGACGCAGTTCCATTTTGTGCGTCACGTCGTTAAATTTCGAGGCACGTGAACGAATCAGACGCGGGACCCAGTCGAGATTGCGGATCTCATCGAGCATCGCGCCCTGGATACGCTGGATGCAGTAAGTCTCGAACTTGACGCCGCGAGAAAGATCGTAGGCTTCGATCGCGTCCATAAGGCCAAAATATCCGGAGGAGATCAAATCGTCAAGTTCCACTTCGTTCGGGAAACGCGCACGGATCTTTTCTGCATTGAACTTGACCAGCGGCATGTACTCTTCCATGAGCTGATTACGCAATTCGAGAGTCGGATTCTTTTTATACTCCGCCCAGACGGGGTCCAGACGATCTGTTTTTTTCGGATTTACCACTGAATTCCTCCTGGATCGATAAAACTTCGCGAGCCGATCCCAATGGCTCGATCGAAGGGATACCGCACGCGCGGATCCTGTGTTTTGTCAAGAAAGGGCTACGGTCTGCACGATTCATCCCCCAAGATCAGGCGTGCAAGCCGCATCCGTTCCGCAGTCTCGAAATCGTCGGGAACTTTCTGACCGTTCGTGAGGTAACTGACCGGAAGAGTCGTTTCCTGCAGGAGCGGGTAAAGGTTCCCGAGACCGAGTGCTTCGTCCAGTTTCGTGAGGATCAGCGACGTAGTACCGAGGCTTTCGAAAGACTGGACGGCCTTCTTTAAAATTCGGGTACGTGAAGTGCTCGAAAGGACGAGCATCACGCTGTTGACTTGAGCTGCATCGAAGAACATTCGCAGTTCCTGCAGCGGCATTTCATCTGCCCTGCTCTGTCCTGCCGTATCAATGAGCACGAGGTCAAAATCCGCCATTCGGGCCATTGCTTCGCGCATTTGGCGGCGGGTGGAAACGCAGAGCATCGGAATGCTGATGATGTCTGCGAAAGTCTGAAGCTGCTCAACGGCTCCCATACGCGAAAGATCGAGCGTGATGAGACCGACCTGGCAGTTTTTGCGCTGGCGGTAATCGATCGCAAGTTTGGCGATCGTCGTCGTTTTTCCGACTCCGGTAGGACCGACCAGAGCCGCAACATGACGTGTGCCGGGCTGGATCTGGATCGGACCAGACGTCTGAATATCTTGTGCGACCAACTCCTGAAGGCGCTTTTCAAGAAATTCCTGATCCGTACTCAGCGTGCGCTTTCCAGTGGCTGCGTAAAGGACTTCCTCATTACGAAGCCGCTCAATGAGTGAAGCTGCGGAAAGCTCATCCATGTCGGCCGTCTGGAGTTTCGCATATACCTGGAGCAGCGCATCCTGAAATGCTGCGGGACCTGCGGAAAGCTCGGGCTTCAAATTCGCGGAACGATGGAAAAAACGCGTTTGATCCCGAAAAAGGAGTCCCGAATCGGAATCGTCGCCAGACTGCAGGTTTCCGAGTCCAAAGGAGTAAAACGCGTGATCTTCCGACCCTCTGGAATACGAACGTTCCGGTGAGCCCGAATTTTCGGCAGCACGACGCCGTTCCAAGTCCGCAGCCGAGTTTCGAGGTACGGCACACGCGGTTTGAGACGCTGCACTTACGGTTCGAGACATTTCAGGCGCCGACCCCAAACAGGAAGCCGTCCTCTCGCCAGCCGCTCGAACATTCTGCAACACATCCAAACTATGGGCAGTTTTGCCATCCTGCTCCAAATCATGAATGGAGTCCCAAATCGAATCTGGCGCCATTTCCGAAGGACTTGCCGCGCAGCCGTCCACGAACTCACCATTCAAACGCCGCGAATGAACGCCCCTCCGTTCTACCCGTTCGTTCTTCGCAGAAACGAATGCAATTACCGGAAGAACCGCCGCTTCCCGCGTTTCATCGTCCGTACTGGATCCGGTTTTCCTGCAGCTCTCAAAACTCTCGGAGCTCTCGAAAATTCCAGGTTTCTCAAGCCTTTCAGGATCTTCCGGCACATCTTCACAGCAGGCATTCTGTACGTCTTCCTGCTTCTCTTCCAGTCCGTCGGAAACCGTAACTTCAACCATCCCGCCCCACGGAAGAAACCCCATGATCCCGTGTTTTCGAACCTCACGGGTCTCGAGGATCTCCGCTCCAAGGCCAAGGTCTTCCCGTATCATCGCAAATGCTTCGCAAAGATCTTTTGCTCGATACGTTTTGATCTTCATGGATCAGGACCCCTCACTTCGTGTGTTTCATGCCTCCGCGGACACGGTGATCCGCCTGGACTAAAAGAATTTTTTCTGAATGCTTGAAGTAAGATTAGCATTTTTTGCCGAATGACGCAAGAGTGATTTTGCGGAAAAGGCCCGATCCCTGAAAAAAATTTCATCTTTTAGCCAACTTTCAGAAAAAGAGAAATATATGTACGCCCTCCCCCTGTTCTTTTTTGGAAAATTTGGTAAAATAGCAATGAAATTGTGTTTTTGTTCGCTGGTTTTATCCCATAAATTAAGGTGAAAAAATGCTGAAGGTCCAGGAAGGAAGAGTTTCTTTTCCGAAAATGGAAGAAGAAATGGTCCAGTGGTGGAAAGAGAACAACATTTACGAAAAATCGCTTGCACGCCGTGAAAACGCGCCCGCATTCGTCTTTTTTGAAGGTCCGCCGACCGCAAACGGAATGCCGCACCCCGGCCACTGCCTGACCCGTGCAATGAAAGACATTTTCCCGCGTTACCGTACCATGCGCGGATACCGATGCGAACGCAAAGCCGGCTGGGACACCCACGGTCTCCCCGTCGAACTGGAAGTGTGCAAGGAACTCGGTCTGAAAAAATCTCGTGAAGAGATCGAAAACTACGGCATCGAACCGTTCATCCAGCTCTGCCAGAAAAGCGTCTGGCGCTACATGCAGGAATGGGAGCACCTTACCGAGCGCATCGGCTTCTGGATCCATCTCGATAAAGCGTATGTGACCTACCATCAGTCGTTCGTCGAATCGGTCTGGTGGGCGCTTTCCGAATTCTTCAAAAAAGACCTCCTCTACCAGGGACACAAGATCGTCTGGTGGTGGGCGCAGGGCGGAACCGCGCTCTCAAGCGGTGAAGTGGGCGAAGGCTACCGCGAAGTCGCCGATCCCGCCGTTTACGTCCGCTACCCTGTTCTTGCGGAAGAAAAAACGCCGGAAGTCCTCAAAAACGCCGATCTCGTCATCTGGACCACCACCCCGTGGACGCTTTCCAGCAACCAGTTCGTCGCCGTCAAGACGGACATGGAATACTGTGTCGTGAAATTCGAGGGTGACGCACGCGCAGTGGTCATCGCCGAGCCGCTCCTCGCTTCCGTCGCACAAAAATACGGCGGAAAAAAGCCGAAAGAATACGAACTTCTCGGCAAATTCACCGGTGAGGAACTCGTCGGCGTCCGTTACCTGCCCCCCTTCGACACGTTCTACCGCACACTCGGAAACGTTCAGGGCACTCTCAAGACCGGCGAAAAAGAGTACCTTGCCTGGCGCGTCGTCCCGGCGGATTTCGTCACCGTTGACACCGGAACCGGCTTGGTCCACCAGGCTCCCGCGTTCGGTGAAGACGACTTCGGCGTCCTCCAGGCCCAAAAAGCCCGTT
Organism: Thermoguttaceae bacterium; assembly: GCA_017403345.1. Taxonomy (GTDB): domain Bacteria; phylum Planctomycetota; class Planctomycetia; order Pirellulales; family Thermoguttaceae; genus RGIG3701. Next base: position 24,291 of record JAFQOH010000254.1, on the reverse strand, counting down.
TCGTGGACGGCGAAGGCCCCGACATGATCTGCGCCGTCGCGTCAAACGGCACATTCACCGAAGTTTTCCCTGAATTCCAGGGACGCTGGGTCAAGGAAGCAGACCGCGACATCATCAAGGTCCTGAAGGAGAAAGAGCTGCTTCTCATCCACGAACAGTATCTCCACGAGTACCCCTTCTACACGCGCTCGGACGACCCGCTCATCCAGTACCCGCGCAAGAGCTGGTTCATCAAAACGAGTCAGTTCCGTGACTCCATGCTCAAAAATAATGCCCAGATCAAATGGCTCCCCGAGCACATTCGTGACGGCCGATTCGGCAATTTCCTCTCCGGAAACGTCGACTGGGCGCTTTCGCGAGAACGTTTCTGGGGCACTCCGCTCCCGATCTGGGTCTGCGAAAAGACCGGGAAAATGGAAGCGATCGCGAATTACGACGAGCTGATGGCGAAACCGGGCGTCTCCGGAATGGAAGTCTGGATGAAGGCGAAAGCCGCGAACCCGGATCTCCCGGAAGATCTCAAAGTACACAAGCCGTACATTGACGAAATCACGTACGATTCCCCGTTCGGCGAGCTGAACGAAGACGGTTCCGTGCCGCGGATGCGTCGTGTCCCGGAAGTGATCGACTGCTGGTTCGACTCCGGAGCGATGCCGTTCGCGCAGTGGGGCTACCCGCACAAACCGGGATCTGAGGAAGAATTCAAGACTCACTTCCCCGCGGACTTCATCAGTGAAGCGATCGACCAGACCCGCGGCTGGTTCTACAGTCAGCTGGCGATCAGCACGCTTCTGTTCGGCGACCACGCGCTCCAGAACGAAACGGCCGACCGTGTCCGCGAGTACCCGCACCCGTTCAAAACGTGCGTCGTACTGGGTCTGATGCTTGCGGAATGGTGGGAAAACAAAGGGTACAAAGACCCGAAAGACCGCCAGATCTTCCTCGAAGAAGACGAAGCAAAAAAGGTCCTCGGTGCAAAAAATTACGAGCACAAGATCGGAAAAATGTCGAAATCGCTCCGCAATTACCGCTCGCCGAACGAAATTTTCGACAAATACGGTGCGGACGCGCTGCGCTGGTACTTCTACAGTAACCAGGCGCCGTGGAACGCCATCATCTACAGTGAGCGTGCGATCGCCGAATCGATGCCGGCTTTCACCGTGAAACTTTGGGACACGCTGAAATTCCTCGTCGGTTACGCGAACAGCGACGGTTTCGAACCGGAAAAATGGCTGGAAGGCGACGCGGGACAAATGACGCCGGACGTTCTGAAAAACGCGAAGAACTACCGCCCGGTCTCCGAACGCGCGGAGCTGGACCGCTGGATCATGAGCAAGCTGAACTCGCTCAACGCATTCGTGATCGAAAAGCTGGATGCGTACGACAATCACCCGGCTGCCGCGGCTTTGCTTGAGTTCGTGGATGCGCTGAGCAACTGGTACATCCGCCGCTCGAAGGAAAGCATCTGGAGTTCCGACAAATCGGACGCCAACTGTGCGAAGTGGGACACCTACTGGACGCTTTACGAATGCCTGGTCACCCTTTCCAAGCTCATTGCGCCGTTCGTGCCGTTCATGGCCGAGCAGATCTGGAACACGCTCGTTCGCGAGCCGTTCGGTGCGCGCGCGATGGAAAGTGTCCACCTCTGCGACTATCCGACGCCCAGCACTGATGTGATCGATGAGACCCTTGCCGTTCGCATGGACCTGATGCGTGAGATCTGCTCTCAGGGGCATTCGGCCCGACAGAATGCGAGTCTGAAAGTGAAGCAGCCGCTCTCCGGCGTGGACATCGTCCTGACGGAAGCCTCGCGTCCGCACCGCGGCTGGCTCACCGAGCATGACGAACTGATCCGCGAAGAGCTGAACGTGAAGGAAGTCCGATTCACGGACCGTGCGGATGACTACGTTTCGTACACGATCCTTCCGGACCTGAAGAAACTGGGTAAAAAGCTCGGAAAACTCCTTCCGATCCTGAAAAACTGGCTCACTACGGCCGACGGTGCCGCACTGCTGGCGCAGATGGAGCAGGACGGTCAGGTCGAAGTGGAACTGGACGGTCAGAAAGTCGCGTTCACCGCAGAAGAGCTGATCATTCGTCTCCAGGCGAAAGAAGGCTTTGCGGCCTCCCAAGGCAAGAATTCGGTCGTAGTGCTGACGACGGAATTGACGCCGGAACTGATCGCGGAAGGCAATGCCCGCGAGATCGTCCGCGCCATTCAGAGCCGCCGCAAGGACCTGAACTGCGCATACGCCGACCACATTCGCGTCTGTTTCGAAACGGAAGACGCCGTGATGCTCGACGCTGCGAAAGCGTTCGCCCAGTACATTTGCGGTGAAACGCTGGCGGACGAACTCATCTTCGCCCCGACCGACGCCTACTCCGCCGCGGAAACCGTCAAAGTCAAACTCGCCGGCGCAGCCGTCCAGCTGACGGTCTTAAAGTAGAAGGTCAGGATGAAGTTCAAATCTGAGATTTAGCTGATCCTTTTGGGAGAGATGGTGCTTTACCGCGCGGTCTCTCCCTTTTTTGGAAATTTTCCTTTAGAAATTTTCCTTTAGAAATTCCCCTTGGAAAAACAGAGGCGCGCAATGTACTTGGAGAGTTTTTTGCTTCCGTCGAAAGAAACCGAAGAGAAGCTGCTCAAGACCCGGATGTGGGAGAATGCAGGGCCGTTCGGGTACGTGGAGAATGCGTATCCGTACGGGATCTTTCCACCAAAGGGACTTTTCCAGCTCGATTTTGAGCGAGTCACCATCCTCTACGGCGGAAACGGTTCCGGAAAAAGCACGCTTCTGAATCTGATCGCGTCCGCGCTGAAGCTGAAACGGATCAGTCCGCCAAACTCCGGAGAAATGTGGGACCTTTTCGCAGCCGCCTGCCAGATCCGAATGACGAAAGATGAAGATGAAGATGGAGAGGGTGAGGGTGAGGGTGAGGGGAAGTTCTGCCGGCTTCCGTCTCACAGTCGGATACTCACCAGCGACGACGTTTTCGATTTCATGCTCGCGATGCGCTCCCAAAATGATCAAGTCCGCGAAAATGTGGAGTCAGAGCGTCAGGAATGGTTCCATCGCCGAGAGATCCCGGTCCGGATGCAGAGTATGGAAGACTACGAAAATGTGCGAAAGCAGGCACTCATCTGCCGAAAATCCCTCTCGCGCCGTCAGTACCTTCGCGAAACGGCCGGAAAGGAATGGAAGCTGGGAAGTAACGGAGAAACTGCATTGGAATTCTTTGATTCGCGTCTCAAAGAAGGTGCCCTCTACTGCCTGGACGAGCCGGAGAACAGTCTCGCGCCAAAGTTTCAGCTGGAATTGCTCCAGATCCTCAGCGGGCTGGTACGCTGGGGAAGGTGCCAATTCATTTTAGCGACGCATTCCCCCTTCCTCCTTTCGCTGCCGGGTGCCAGGATCTACGATTTGGATTCACGGCCCGTGACGCTCCGAAAGTGGTGGGAACTGGAAAATGTCCGCACCTGCTTCCGGTTCTTCGATGAAAATCGGCACTTTTTTGAGGACGGGAAATAAGAAAGTTCTCCGCCCTCAAACGAATCACTTCCAACCGTCGACTTCGTGCGGGATGCAGATTTCTTTTGAGTGAAAGTCGGTTTCTCTGCCGTTTCTGATTTTTTCTTCGTAGTTCGCGAGTGCAGCAAGTGCATATCTTCCGAGGATCACGATCGCCGGAATGTTCACCAGCGCCATAGCCCCCATCGTGATGTCCGCGATGCCCCACAGGAGATCCGCGCTGAGTCCGGCCCCTAGAAAAATGACGAACGACGCAAGGATGCAGACGAACCGCGCGAAGCATTTTCCCGGCTTACGGCCAAGAAGGAAAAAGATGCTCTGATCCACATAGTAAAGGTTTCCCAGCAGTGTCGTGAAGGCGAATAAGAGCATCGCGGCCGTAATGAAAACAGGGCCGAAACTGCCGAAAGCCGTCTGCAGCGACTCCTGTACATACTGTGCGCCGGAGATCTCTTTACTTGGCACGATCCCGGAACACATACACATGAAGGCAGTCGCAGTACAGACGAGCAGCGTATCGATGAAAACGGAAAGCTGCTGCACAAGTCCCTGTTTTACGGGATGCGAGACATCGGCGGCTGCGGCTGCGTTAGGAGCGGAACCGACGCCGGCCTCATTGCTGTACAAACCGCGGCGGATCCCATACATCATGCACGATCCGCTGAAACCTCCAAAAATGGCCGAAAAATCGAAAGCATCGCGGAAGATCTGTGCAAAAATTCCGGGAAGCAGGTTCACATTCAGCGCTACGACACCCAGTGCAGCCGCAATGTAGGCCGCTCCCATGAATGGCACAAGAATACTCGTAACGCGGATGATGCGTTTTCCGCCGCCGAACAGACAGTACCCCACCATCAGCGCGAGAACGGCACCGATACACCACGGTGACCAGACAGGATCATAAAATTCGTAGGAAGCAAACGTGGACTGAAGATTATACGATGCCAGCATATTGAACCCGAATCCGTACGTAAGGATCAGACAAACGGAGAAAAGGACGGCCTGCTTTCTGGACCGCAATGCCGTCTCAATATAGTACGCCGGGCCTCCATACCAGCCGTCCGGGCCGCGCCTTTTATAGAGCTGCGCAAGAGTACTTTCGATGAACGCCGTCGCCCCGCCGAGCAGCGCAAGGACCCACATCCAGAAAACCGCACCAAATCCTCCGAGACAGATTGCAGTGGAAACACCGATGATATTCCCGGTCCCCACACGCGAAGCGGTCGAAACCATGAGCGCCTGAAAAGAGGACGTCTCCTCTTTTCCCACTGGCTTTTCCATCACACACCGGAGCTGCTCGAAAAAAAGACGAAACTGCATGAACCTCGTCCGAAACGTGAAATAAACCCCGGCCAGCGCCAGCATCAGGATCAAAACATAGCTGTAGAGGACATCATTGACCTGAACAACGACATTTTCAATACTTTCAATACTTTCAATATTTTCAAACATATCCGTACATTACAAAAAAAGGAAAACCGCAACGCGCACCAGTTTACTCCGTTCTATGCCGACAGGAGAGAGACGAGCGCGGCGTTGGTGAGGATGGCGAGGGTGCCGGCGAGGAGGGAGCGGAAGGCGAGGCGGGCCATTTCGCTGCGGCGTTCGGGAACCAGCGTACTGATGCCGCCGATCATGATGGCGAGCGAGCCAAGGTTCGCGAATCCGCACAATGCGTACGTCAAAATGATCCGCGACCGGTCACTCAGGGCCGTCAGGTTCTCTGCCGACGTCATGTCCATGTACGCGATGAACTCGTTCAGGACGATCTTCTCTCCCAAAAGCCGACCGGCGAAACCGTATTCGGACCACGGGATCCCGAGCAGGAACGCGATGGGAGAGAAGATCCACGCGAAGATGCGCTGAAGCGTCAGTTCCGAGCCGCCGACCTCACCGAAACACCCGAGCAGCACATTCGCAAAAGCGACCAGGGCCGCGAACGCGATAAGCATCCCAAGCACGTGCAGCGCGATCATCGTACCTTCCGACGCACCGCGGCACGCTGCATCCAGGCAGTTCACATCTTGGCGGGGGATCTTCTCAAGCTGGCCGGTGAACTGCGTCTCTTCGGTCTCCGGGACCATGACCTTTGCCAGAATGATCGACGAAAAGACCGACAAGATCGACGCAATGACGAGATGTCCCGGCGGAGTTCCGGCTTTCTGAAGCATCGAGGCATACGCGACCATGACTCCCCCGGCGATCGTGGCCATTCCGCACGTCATCATGCAGAAAAGCTCCGAGCGGGTGAATTTCGCGAGGTACGGCCGAACGAGAAACGGGGCCTCGACCATTCCGAGGAAAATGTTGGCTGCCGCGATGAGAGCCTCCGCCCCGGTGATCCCGGCGACCCGCGTCACGACCGCCGCGAGGATACGAATGAGGAACTGAAGGACTCCCAAATGAAAGAGGATCGCCGTCAGCCCTCCGATGAAAATGATCGAGGGAAGGACCGAAAATGCGGCACAGGCATACTGTCCGCTGATCAGCTCAGAATGAAAGAGAGAGCGCGTTCCAACGTCGGCACACTCCACGAGCAGCGTGATCCCGACGCCGCTTTTTTCCTGAACTTTCACCCCCCACGGCGTCCGAATAAAAAAGACCGCAAGAAGAACGACTGCGAGAAAGCAGGAACCGACCGCCTTCCACCGAACAGCCTTCCGATTTTCCGACAGACCGAACGCCAGAAGCAGAAAAACTCCGATCGCCAAAACCGGCAAAAACGCACACATCGCGGACCTCACATTCTCCGGCACAGGAAAAATTCCAAACAAAACGAAATATACTGGACACTATTTTACCAGATTTCCTGATTTCGTAAAGAGCCGGAAGGAAGGCTGCGCGAAAAAAAGGGAAGTTTCTTTGGAGGAATCCTTGACTTTAAAGGAAAGATTGATAAAATAAAAAAACGTCCTTTCATTTCACAAATGCAACCATTTTTGGAGTATGAAAAATGAAATCATCTGTAAAATATCTGTCACTTTTCCTCCTGTACGGAATATTTGGAACAATTTTCGCTCAGAGCCCCTCCCCACAAACAAACGATCTTCAAAACAATGCACAAAAAAACGGAATCTTCATTCATTTTGAACGGAAGTCAGAAGATATTATACAGATAAAATTCCAAGCCAAATCATTTTTTCGAAATGCCCAGGCTCTCGTTTTTCAGAATGGAGAGGAGATTTTTTCCCAAACCCTCTCTCTCTCACCCGACAAACCGTTCCTACAGGCAATCACAATCCCTACAGAGGCAGAAAATAAAGAGTTTCAGGTCTTCTTGATGGATGCAGAAGGAAAATGCCTCGCAGTCTTTCCTCCGTTGATCTCTCAACAAAAATAGAATCCGTGATTTCCAAAAACAGCCGGCGGGGAAAGGTTCCTCACCGGCTCATTTTTTCAAATCAGGTTCTTTCAGACGCAGACTAGCAGAAGATCTCCGTTTCCTGCGAGGTCACGTCGGCGTATTTCTCGAAGATCGGCGCCATGATCTCATCCAGGAACTCATCGACCTGCTGCGGCGCACGCCCAACATAAAGCGACGGTTCCAGTGCGGAACTCAGATCCACGCCCGCAAACATCGGATCCGCTTCCAGACGTGCCATCAGGTCGTTTTCGCCGCCTTCCTGCTTCACGACTGCCGCAGCCGCCTGCGAGTGCTGACGAATGTGCTCGTGCAATTCCTGCCGGTCGCCGCCCGCCGCCGTCGCGGCCATCATGATGTTTTCCGTCGCCATGAAAGGGAGTTCCGCACGAAGATTCTTTTCGATGACTTTCGGGTAAACGACCATTCCGTCGATCACATTCCGGTAAAGGATCAGGATCGCATCCAGAGCCAGGAACGCCTGAGGAAGAACAAGACGGCGGTTCGCACTGTCGTCCAGGGTCCGTTCAAACCACTGCGTCGCCAGCGTCATTCCGGGGCTGGACTGGACGCTCATGACGAAACGGGCCAGCGAGCAGATACGCTCACTGCGCATCGGATTCCGCTTATATGCCATGGCACTCGAGCCGATCTGGTTCTTTTCAAACGGTTCTTCGCATTCTTTGCGGTGCGCGAGGATACGCAGGTCCGTCGCCATTTTGTGCGCCGACTGCGCGATGCCCGAAAGCACGTCCGCGACCTGTGCGTCCAGTTTCCTGGGATAGGTCTGACCCGTGACGGCAAAAGAGGACTCAAAACCGATCTTTTTATCGACGAGAGCTTCCAGCTGACGCACTTTCGCGCCGTCATTTTTAAAGAGCGAGAAGAAACTCGCCTGCGTCCCCGTCGTCCCTTTCAGACCGCGCGTACGCAGAAGAGCCATGCGGTGCTCAAGATCTTCGAGGTCCATCACCAGATCGTAGAGCCACAGGCAGATGCGCTTTCCGAGCGTCGTCGGCTGCGCGGGCTGAAGGTGCGTGAAGGCAAGACACGGAAGGTTCTGGTACTCCTTCGCCGCTTTCGCCAGTGCGCGCATCACGTCGAGAAGTTTCGCGAGGATGAGCCGGAAACTGTCGCGGATCAGAATCACGTCCGTATTGTCGGTCACGTAGCAGCTCGTCGCGCCCCAGTGAATGATCCCCTTCGCATTCGGGCAGGCGTCGCCGTACGTGTGCACGTGCGCCATGACGTCGTGACGCAGCTTCCGCTCGTACTGATCCGCCAGCGCGAAATCGATGTCGTCCACATGCGCACGCAGCTCGTTCAGCTGCTCTTCCGTGATGGGAAGCCCCATCTCCGCTTCCGCTTCCGCAAGCGCGACCCACAGCCGGCGCCATGTACTGAACTTTCGCTGTTCACTCCAGATCGCGCTCATTTCTTTCGAAGCGTAGCGCGAGATCAGCGGATTACGATATTCATTGCGATTGATTTCCATCTTGGCGATCCCTTCCGAACGGTTCTCTGATTCCCCGGCAGCCCGAGGAAAGAAGAAAAAAGGAAAAACGAACTAAAAAAGTCAGTATACACCATTTCCAAAACTTTTCAAGGGGTCCCAACGCGGAGAGAAGGAAATATTCAAGATCCAGAAAAACTGATACTTACCATTCTATCTGAAAAGATGTGAAAATATTTGCAGCCCGCTCTAAAACTCAAGCAAAATGAATTCCCCAAACTGTAAAATCGGCAAAATATTTAAAAAATCCTTAAAAAATTTTCCTCTCGAAGTAAATCCCCTTGACATTGCATTTTCCTGTATTAAAATATAAACTACTTGAAATAGTATTTATCAAATCAAAATTTAAGAAATTATCAGGATGTAAAATGAACTCGAGATTTTTTCATATCCTTCCGGCGGCGCTGATTGCGCTGGGCTGTGCGTTGGGGACCGCTTCGGTAAATGCCGAGATCATTGGTTTTGATGATTTCGACGGCGGAAAGTACGGCTGGAACTACAATCCGTCCACCGGCGCGAGAGCGGAAACCAGTGCCGAATGGACGGGGACCGTCAAGATCGAGAATGGCAAGCTGGTCACGCAGGGAGACACCCCGATGATCTGTTTCCATCCGACGGAACAGAATGACGCGGCGTTCCAGAATAAAGGAATGGTCATTGCGTCCGTAGAATACACGGTCCTCGGTGATACGTCGAAATGGAGCGGCCTCTCGTACTATGATTTCGGTTCCGAACGCCACTTCCTCGGTATGCCGGGCGGCAGTAACGGCCATTTCGGTATCGCTTCGGGCCAGATCTCGTCCACACCGGTCGTTCAGGGACAGACGTACCAGCTGATCGCGCTGAATGACTACGTTTCCGGAAAAAAAGCCGTCTGGGCTTTTGAAGAAGGGACCACGCCGACGATCTGGGACGTGCGTTCACCGCTCGCGGAGGTCGCGACCACGACGAACTGGACGACGCGCATCCGTCTTGCTTCCGGCGCGGACACGAAAACGACGTGGGATAACCTCACGGCCGCGACGGCGTTTTCGGATGTTTTCGACTACTCGCCGATCAAGGGATTCACGGAATACTACCCGTTCATTTCCGAATCATTCAGTAACTATACGGAGGGCAAGACCAGCGGCCAGCTGATGAATGGTCAGATCCCCTACGGCTACCGTCCGCTGACTGCATTTTCCGGTAATGCGGAGATCGTTTCCGGCGGTCTGGAATACGACGGCTGGAATCAGAACTCCGGAATGCTCAAAGTCGCGGGCAATACTGCCCAGATAAAATTCGATTACGGCGTTTTCGAGGAACTTGGGCTTTCGGCAGAAAACAGCAATCTGATCGGCGGCGAAGGTGTGGATGGAACGCTCTACTATGGCTGGCTTATGCAGGACAGCGACTCCCAATGGATCGGCGGCCCGGAACTTTTCCTCGGGTCCAGAGAAGTCCTTGGTATCGGAAGTGTCAACCAGAGCAATCAGTTGAGCTTGTTTTGCTATGACCAGAACGGTAAACAGAGTACTCTGACACTCAAGGACGGTGCAGATACACTTGATGAGAATACGCACCTTTTTATCGCAAAGATCGAGTTCAATGCGGATGGACTGGACGACCTGACGGTCTTCGTGGATCCGGACCTTTCACTGAGTGAAGCGGAGCAGTCGGATTCCGTCGTCTCAACGATGCAGGGCGACTTCACTTTCGACGGGCTCACATGGCGAAACGGCAGAACGACGTTTTATGATGAATTCCGCATGGGTCTTTCGTGGGGAAGTCTCATGAATCACCAGGTCCCGGAACCGTCCACGTTCGCGCTGCTGCTGGGCGGAGTTTTCACGCTGGGATTCCTGCGCCGCCGAGCTGTGAAAAAAGCAGAAAAGAGCATTTAAGACAAATTTTGACTCTCCAGCCAGTTTACAGACCCAAACCCCTCCGTTCTGTGAGGGGTTTCTTTTTTTGCAAAGAGGGCCGTTTCCCGACCGAATACCGTTCAGTGCAAGGCCGCCGGATCTCCTGAAACACCGACACAAAAAAAGACGGAAGACCGGGGTAAACCGATCTTCCGTGCAGGAGGACAGATCTACTGTTTCAAAGCAGTTTCTCAATAGTACGTGACCGGCAGGCTGGAATCGACGGCCGCGGCGGCTCCCATGTTAGGGTCAAAGGTCGGATACGCTTCTTCTGCGGGCACATTCTGGACTGCCGGAGCTGCTTGGATCTGGTACGGATGCGCCTGCGGAACACTCTGCTGGCCATTCTGCGGAACCGTGAGTTTCCGGGGAGTCGGCGGGACCTGCGCCTGCGTACCGATCTGCGGAGCGGTCGGCACAACATTCAAGGGTGCGGCTGCCGGCGGATCGAAAGAGCTGAGCTCGCTGTTGAAGACAGGAACTTCTTCCATCGGCGCTCCGACATTCCATCCGGAAACCGGATCAACGCTGCCAGAGGGGGAGTAGACCGGATTCTGCGCACAGAGTGCCGGTGCATCCGCGGGAGTCTGGAGCGCCGTTTGAGCCAAGTCTGCATTGAAAGTCGGGTAAGTTTCCTCACACATCACAGCACTTCCGATTGCCGAATTTGTTTCGGCATGGACACTCTGCGGGACCGTACCGGCTTCGGCATTAAACTGCGGATACGCAGACGCAATTTCCGGCTGCGCGGGCATCGGCTGATCAAATTCCGGAGTTTCTGCCGGAACCGCAGCAAATGCAGAGACCGCAGGTGTATTCACGAGTTCTGGAGCCTGTACTTCCGGAGTCTCTACGGCTTCCGAAGTCTCAACGGCTGCATTGGAGGGCGTTTCTTCCGATTCGGCGACCGCATTTTCCTTCACAGTCTGCGTTTCGCTCTTCTCCGCGTAAAGCTGCCAACCAAGGACCGCAACACACACGCTCAATACGGCAATCGCTCCGCTAAGGAAAATTTTGTGAGTATTTCGGGGTTCGGGGCGGACCATACATTCTGGAGACACCACGGGTGCGGAAGTTTCTTCTGCGGAAACCGGTTCGAAGACACTTTCAACCGGCATCGAAGTCTGAATACCATTTCCGTCAAACTCTTGGACCGGACGCGGAGCTTTACGTTCCGGTGCGATCTCGGAGAGCTCCGCCGCTTCTGCAGTACTCAGCAAACTCTCGGACACCGTTTCTTCCGCCGTCCACTCACGCGCATTCGCCGGAGCGATCCGCGCACCGAGGTTGACCATGCGGTTTTCCTGCACGCTGTCCAAGTCTGAAATGGAACCAAAAAGCAACGCCCCGACCATTTCCAATTCAGAAACATTTTCCCCTTCGGGCATTGACGTTTTGTTCAGGTTAGTCATTTTTTAACTCCCTAAAAACAGTAGATCCAAAAAAATCCTCTCACTACTATATCGGCCAGCCTAGACATGGAAGTTTAACGATTAATTTAAATTTTCCAATTTTAGAAAATAGACAAAACAGGCAATATACACATTCATTCGATAGTTTTTGCAAAATGCACCTCCAGACAGACGATACATTTCGATGACGCCCCGTTTTTTACCCTGAACAAGACATCGATCGAAAATAGCACCACGCGGGGCGATCCGTCCGGACGATCCGTCCAGAGATTCGTCCAGACGTCCAAACAAAGAAGACGTCCAAACAAAGAAGACGTCCAAACGAAAAAACAGACGTCCAAACCAAAAAACAGACGTCCAAACCAAAAAACGGAAAAAGAAAAGACAAAGAACAAGAGAATGAGAATGGAGACGGAAATGAAAATAAGGATGGAAACGGAAAAGAGCCTCAAACTCCAAGATGAAAAAAGAGACCGATTTTACGCAATGAGCCGAAACTGTCGGATCGCACAGGGAGTCCTCCTGCTTTTGCTCGGCTGCACGGCTTCCAACGTTTTTTTGGAGAAAGTATGCGCGGACACGAACGAGGGCAAGCCGGCGCTCAACGTTTTATCGCGTCTCCGACCTTCGTTCATGAAACCAGCTTCAGAAAATACGGACAATCAGATGGTCCCGGATGCGTTCATCCATCCGAATGCGTCTGCGGCGCCGACGGCATCTCCCGCAGGGACGGCAGTTTCTTCCGGCAACTCCGACGGCTGGTCGAACATTGGGACAGCGTACGCGACCCCATCTTCCGGGATCCAGCCGGAAGCCGGTTCAAGGTACATTTTACCCTCTCCGCGCGGAAATGCCTACGCACCATCAACACAGAATGCGCAGCAGTACGGAACACAGTACACAGCCCCGCAGCTGCCCCAGTCATCCCTTCCGCCCGTCAAGCAGGCTCCGGGTTCCTATCAGGTCCAAAGTTCCGCGCAGCCGCAGAGTTCCGCAAAAGTGCAACTTCCCGATCAGGGACAGACAGCCGTCCAGAATTCCCATCCAGTACAGGGAGCACTTCCAGAACTTTTTCCGCTGGACAAACGGGTCTTCGACCTTCCGTTCGATACACTGATCGGACACATTCCGGAAAATCAGCTGAAAGAAGTCCGTTTTTACGTATCCCGCGACAATGGGAATACATGGCGGTACTACCATTCACTGAGCCGGGAGAAGATCCAGGCCTCGCCGGACAAATCACTTCGGGTCAAGACAGAAAGTGACGGGGAATTCTGGTTCACGGTACGCGCGGTGAATCTTCAGAATCAGGAGATCACCGGAACATCCGGGATCCCGGATTGGCGCATTCTCGTCAACACGACCGGAAAACCGATGAACACGCTCATGAATCAGGTGCCCGCAGGAACGGGAACAGGCGGAACGGGCATTTCTGCCGCTGGAAACGCTGCGGGAAATACCGCGGGAAACGGCCCACTGCAGTACCAGGCTGCACTCCCAGCTGCGCAGACGCATACCGGAGCCAAACGCCCTCAATGGTCACCTGACCCCAACGAACAGACCGTTTCCAGCCCCGCTTCCGCACCCAATGGCCCTCTGTCAGCCGCACACGCTCAGATACCGCAGAGCAATACCGTCCTCTACTCCGTCATGGATAAAGGCCAGTATTCGATCCAAAATCGTTCGCTCCCCGTTTTCCGGATCCAGAGCAAACAGTCTGCCGAACAGTTCATTCAGCGTCTCCTGAATGAAAATGACCACAGTCACTCCGCCTCCAAACCGGTTCCCGGAGAAATGCAGGAAACGAACCATTCCAGTGAACTCTCCGTACCGGAACTTGAGACGGATCCCAGAACAGACACAGGCTCGGAAGGAACCGCCTCTCTCGATACTTCCCCGCTCGAGGACGGCAGTCTGGATCCGGAACTGACGGGGCAGCTCGATGCGGAATTGGAGACCGAGTCCTCAGAAAACGCCGTTTTCGACGCAGCGGAAACAGAGGCAGGAAGCTCTCGTCATTCCGACAGTGAAAGCGATGAAGAGCAGGATCTTCTGATGATCGACGACACCGAGTTCGTCGAAGAAACCGCCGGAAACAAGATCCGGTACGTAAACCAGCCCGCACTGGACATCGATTACGACATCTCGACCGTTGGCACATCCGGAGTCGGGCGGGTCGAACTCTGGGCAACCACAGACAATGGGCAGACTTGGACTAAAATGGCAGAAGATGAAGACTGCACGAGTCCGCTCCGCGTCAACCTCACGACGGATGGCAAATACGGATTCCAGATCCTTCTCTTCAACGGCGCAGGAGTCGGAATGGAGCGTCCGGAATCAGGCTCCCTTCCACAGCTGGAAGTCGTTCTGGACCGCGTGTCTCCGCAAGTCCAGCTCCACACGATCCAGCTTCAGGCAGAATTTGGCGACTTGGAGATCCAGTGGTCGGCAGAAGATCAAAATTTCAGCAGCCAGCCGCTCCTTTTCTCGTGGTCTTCCGCAAAAGATGGTCCTTGGCGTCCCATGAGCACTTCGCGCCTGGAAAACACAGGACGCTATACATGGCGCATCCCGGAAAAAGTACCTGGAAGCGTCTTCATTCGTGCGGACTTTTTCGATCAGGCCCAAAACAGTGCGACTCTCATCACAGGCCCCGTCGTGACAGACGTCGTGCGCCCAACGGGAGTCATCCTTGACGTCAAACCGCAAAACTAAAACCAGACCCAAAACTAAAACCAGACCCAAAACTAAATATCCGTAAACTGGCCATCGGCCGTCAATTCCAAAACGGGAGAATGAAAGAATGAACTACGATTCGCCAACGCCAACGTCACTCCTAGTCCAATGCCGGGAGAATATCCAGGGCAGTTGGGATACGCTGAACCAGCTCTACGGACGATTGGTCTGGCACTGGTGCAGTTCTGTCGGCTTGTCGGACGCAGACTGTGACGAAATCTACCAGGAAGTTTTTCTTTCCGTCGTACGGCACATCCACACATTTCGAAAAGAAAAACCAGAACAGAAATTTCGATGCTGGCTTCGATCCATCACGAGATCGCGGATCGCGGACTTTCACAAAAAAAAGCAGCAGACACCGGTCGCTATCGGCGAGCTCGAAAATCACATACAGAACGAGATCTCGTTTCCGGATGATGAGGAACAAGAAACGACCCTCCTTTACCATCAGCTCATGAAGATCCTTCAGAAAGACTTCACGGAACGCGACATTCTGGTCTTCAAACGCCTGGCAACTGCAGAAGGAATCACCAGCGAAGCGATCGGCGAGGAATTTGGCCTGACGGCTTCTGCTGTCCGTCAAATCAAGTACCGGATCAAAAAACGGATCCAGGAAGAATTCAGCGACCTTCTCTAAACCACAGAAACGTCTCTGTCCTAAAAGCACGAACCGTTTCCTTCCCACTTCCAAGCCGCTTCCATCCTATTTTCAAGGAGAAAAATGATGCAGTGCCCAGAAGATCTCATTTTACAGGCTTTCGTCCAATGCAGCCTTCCTGAAAAAACTTTCAATGACGTAGAAAAACACATTTCCGATTGCGCCCCATGCCGACAAAAAGTCGAGGAATTGGAACGGCAGGAAATGTGTCTCTGTAAACTTTTTGAAACCAAAGGAAATGCCTCCTCTCCATGGAGTTTGGCACGCCGGAAAGCCGAAATGGATCTCGCCGAGCAAAAGCCCATTCCTCTCCCGTTTCTCATCCCGCCGTATCTTTTGACGGAGCGTCTTGCCCAGGGCGGCATGGGGGAGATCTACGCAGGAGAGCATCAGGTCCTGAAACGCAAATTTGCCGTCAAGCTCATCCGTCAGAAAAAACTGCTCGATCCCGTGATCGTAGAACGTTTCCATCAGGAAATCAATGCCGCGGGCCAGCTCGTTCATCCAAATATCGTATCGGTCACGGACGCTGGACTCTGGGACGGAATGCCGTACCTCGTCATGGAACTGCTGGAAGGCCGGACTCTCGCCGAGTACGTACATCAGCGCGGAGGCAAACTGCCGCTTCATGAAGCCCGCGAACTGATCATTCAGGCTGCAGCTGGACTTCAGCATGCGCATGAAAACGGGTTGATCCACTGCGACGTGAAGCCGTCGAATCTCTGGAGGATGCCGGACGGTACGCTGAAGGTCCTGGATCTGGGACTGGCACAGACTGCGGAGAAATTTGAAAATGAAACGACGCACCTGATTTTCGGAACACCGAGTTTCATGGCTCCGGAGCAGTACGTTCCCAACGCAAAGATCGACGCACGTACTGACATTTACGCGCTGGGAAGCGTCTTCTTCTATCTTTTGACCGGAATGACACAGGGAGGCTGCATCAGCCGTCAGATCCGATTCCCACAGGTTCGGGAAGCCGGGATCTCCATTCCCCGCGCACTTCAGCTCGTTCTTGACCGCATGACGGATCCGATCGCAGTTCGGCGTTTTGAGTCGATGAAGGACGCTGCGTATGCGATCCGGAAACTCCCGCGTTTTTCATCGAGGAAACCGCGTGCGCTCTTTTTCCTGGCTCTCGGGACCTTTGCCGCCGGTGCGTTTCTTGGCCATTCTGTTGATTTTCCGTCTTTTCATTCCCGAAATGAAACGACGGCAGATCCACGTGCCGTCCCGGTTTTGCCTTCGTCGTCCGGAAACGTAGTCTCTTCTCAGACGCAAAGAACTCAAAACGCGCCAGAAACGCAGAACGCGCCAGAAACGCAGAACACGGCGGAAACGCAAAACACGGCGGAAACGCAAAACACGGCGGAAATGCAGAACAGGGCGGAAACGCAGAACGCGCCAGAAACGCAGAACACGGCGGAAATGCAGAACACGGCGGAAATGCAGAACACGGCGGAAACGCAGAACACGGCGGAAACGCAGAACACGGCGGAAACGCAGAACACGGCGGAAACGCAGAACAGGGCGGAAGCTCCGGACGGTGCTTCGGTTCTGAATTCCGCAGCTGCATTGGAAGATGCGGCCAGACAGCGTGCCGCGCGTCATCAGAATGCCGCGGAACTTGCCGATACCCGGAATTTTGTGGGGAAATTTCAAAACGAACTGCGTCGGTATGAGCAGAAGGCGAAGGAGAAGATCGTGGAACTGACGTCTCCGGAAAGTCAGTTTTTCTCCGGAAATCCCAACGTGGATTTCATTGCCGACCTGACGCTTCAGGTCAACCTGAATGAGTTCATTCAGGAATTCAGGGACCAGGTTCCGAAACCGGCGGATCTGGACACACAGGCTGCAGACGATTCGCAGGAAGTCAGGCCGCCTTCGCCGGAAGTTACCGAATATCTCGAATTTTTGAAAAAATTTGACTGTCTCGATAAATATCAAAGCCCGTTGGTGAGAGGCTTGGTGAACGCCTACTGCGACATGGCAAAACTTCACTGGGAAAAGGGAATTGAGGTTGACGGACTTTCGTCTTTTCCGGAACTTTCCGCTCTTCTGCTCTGGCCGTACTATCTTCATGGAAAGTACGCGCCGAATATTCCGGGACTTGAAAAAAAGCTGAGGGCGAACGTTCTGAAACTCGCGGAAGAGGGGAACACGCTGGCGTTCTTTTGGCTTGGCTGTGAGCAATGGTACGGAATGCAGTGTCCGGTGGACCGGGAAGAAGGCTTGAAATGGTTCCGGAAAGCCGCGGAGAGTGCGGAAACAGACGAAAGCAGACCAAGCGTTCTGGCCAGCTTCTATTTTCTGGGGCGTGCGTATGATCTGGGGATCTCGGTCCCCAAAGACCGCACAACAGCTCTGGAATTCTATCTGAAAGCAGACCGGACCGCTCCGGCTCTGGCCATGCTGGGGATGGCGTTTCTTCAGGGGGACGGCGTTCCGAAAGACGAAAAAATGGCGTTTTCTCTTTTTGAAAGGTCGGCGGATCAGTGTATTGAGGGTGCGTACATGAAAGCGTACTGCCTGGAAAACGGCCTCGGCTGCGAAACGGATGCCGACCTAGCGTTTAAAGCCTACCAGCGGGCACACAAACTGGAATTGGTCTACGGAGAAACTTACGGGATCCAGCTGATCCCGCGATCCGGACTGAAAGATTTCCCATCCGAGATCTACGCCCAAAGGATCCGTGAGCATCAGGGGATCGAGAAATGGAAAACAGTCCCATTCCGCACACTCGATCCTCGGACCGAATAAAACAAAATTTTTTGCCGAATGCCGGGCCGCGTTTCCGGAAAAATTCAAGATCCAGCACGCTGCCCATTTTTTTGCGGTTTGATTCCTCCTTCCTACCTCCTTACCTCAAACAAAAGGAACCTCGATCATGCAAAAGATCCTTCCCCGCCTGAAATTTCCTGTCACGCAGACGTTTTTCAACCTCTGCATCTTCATTTTCTGCTTTTTTGCCGCTGTTTCGCTCCTAGCCCGGCCGGCAAACGCGCAGGAGACCGTTCCTCCGCCGACCCAAACGATCGAGGCGAAGCAGATCCTCGACAAAAGGCCGCTTTTCGGAGAAGCCCCGGACTGGGACGCGAATGCGTTTACCGTGGCGATGCGTTTTCGTCCGCTGGGTCCCGGATCGGATCCGACCAACGGAAACGGTATGCTTTTCATCGCCGGGAGCGGTTGGTTTGACGGATTCCGCGCCTACTATGATTACTCGCAGGGACAGAAAGTCCACTTTCAGATCGGGCGCGCCAAAGAGCAGAGTGCAGTTCAGGTCGTTTCCAGATCCGCTCCGCCTTACGGTATCCTCTGCGATATGGTCTGCACCTACGATGGACGGATACTTCGTCTGTACCTGAACGGCGAGCTGGAAGGCGAAACTGAATTTACGGACGGACTGTCTCCCAAGCCGTCGCGTCTTTCGATCGGTTCCGGAAGCTACGGCGTCGGTTCCGTCAAGATGTTCGTGGACCGTGCGGAGTACTGGAACTGTGCGCTGGACGCAGATTTTGTGAAGGCCAGATTTGCGGCGCATCCGAAAGAGGAAAAGGAGAAGATCGCGCTCTGGAACTCCTTTAATTTTACGGAAAAACTGGACGATTTTGACCGGCCGGTCCAGGATCTTGAGAGACTGACGCAGATGGTCGAAGTACCGTACAGTCTGCACGAAACGCTTTTGAATCGGCTGATCGCAGATGGAAACTGGCAGAAAGCGCTTCCGTGTCTCGTCCGGATGTCGCGGGATTGGATGGACCGTGAGGTTCCGGAAAACGAAACGCTTCCGGAAGAAAACGCCCGGATCAGCGATGCGTTCACACTCATTCGTGCGTGGGAAAAAGTTCCTGCCGGGCTGAAGACGGCTCAAACCACCGAAGTAAAGGAAGTCCGCAGAAATTTTCTGAAAGCGGCATCCAAAGAACGCGCACTTTTGAAGAAGATCTTCGATTTCGACGCGCAGATGACAGAGCGTACGCGAAAGATCGAGGCGCAGACGGTCAAAAACTGGGAGACGCTCTGCTCCCGCCGTCCGACGCAGGTCCGAAAATTCTGGCTTTCTCCCAACGGCTGCGATGAAAATCCGGGAACTTTGGAGCGGCCGTTTCAGTCACTGAAAAAGGCACTCGAAACTGCCGCGGAACTTCAGGAAAAAGGCATCTCCTCCGAGATCCTCGTCCTTGACGGAACGTACCAATGCCGCGAGACTGCCGAACTTCTTCGTGACGCGCTCATTCCAGACCTCAAGGCCGTGATCCGGGTCCGTCCTGCGGAAGGAGCAAAACCGGTCTTCACGTTTGGGCAGGATCTTCGCGGTTTCCAGCCCGTCACAGATCCGGCGATCCTCGAGAGACTGCCCGAATCGGCACGCAGCCAAGTCCGCGTCGTGTCGCTCCTGCGCAACGGAGTCACCGATTTCGGCACGCTTGGCGACCGCGGCTACCCGGTCTCGGACGAAATGAAGCCGTGGACCGACCTTTACGTCAACGGCAAACCGATGCAGATCGCGCGTTACCCGAACGCCGGAGAGGACGACCTGCAGATCGGCGAAGTCGTCCCCGGCCCCAACTATTCCGACAGAAATCCAGACACAGGAACGTTCTGCTGTAAGGATCCGCGTGTCGCCGCCTGGAAATGGACGCCGGAAAGCGACATTTGGGCGTACGGTCTCTGGCAGTGGGAGTGGGCCTCGCACACAGTCCCAGTGAAATCCTTTGACCCGCAGACGAAACTCCTCACCGTCGACGCAAAGACAAACGGACGATTCACCTTCCACTTCCTGAACGTCCTCGAAGAGCTAGACCAACCGGGCGAATACTACTTGGACCGCCGGAATGGACTGGTCTATCTCATTCCGCCGAAAGGTGTCGAGCTGGCAGGTGCCCGCGTCGATTTCCCGCTGAGCGATGCCTCCTTCCTCCGTCTGAAAAACGTGCAGAACCTCATTCTTGAGGGCCTTCACTTCACCTGTACGCGCGGAACGGCTGTCTGGATGGAAAACTGCGAGTCGGTCTATTTTAATCATGGGACGGTCTCCCGATGCGGCGTCCATGCTTTCGTCATGAACGGCGGGCACGACTGCGGCGTTTACGGTTCTCGGATCGAATCAGTCGGTTCCTGCGGAGTCCGCGTCGCAGGGGGAAACCGCGACTCACTGGAACCCTGCCGACATTTCGTCACGAACTGCTTCATCAGTGATTTCTGCCGGATCGACCGCTCCTACGCTCCCGCAGTCCACGCGAAAGGCGTCGGCATCATCCTCACTCAGAACCTGATCTGCGATTCCCCGCACCACGCATTCCGCACGGAAGGAAACGACCTGCTCATCGCCAGAAACGAGGTCCACAGTGTCGTCTACGATTTCAGCGATCAGAGCGGGATCGACATTTACTGCGATCCGACGTACCGCGGCATCGTCATTAACGAAAACTTCTGGCACCACATCGGCTCGAAACTCGCGATCTGCGGACAGGCGGGCATTCGGCTGGATGACTCGATCTCCGGTGTGCTGATGCGCGGAAACGTCTTCTACCGTTCCTCCGGCGGTTTCTTTGGCGGGATCCAGATCCACGGCGGAAAAGACAATCTGATCCTCCGGAATCTTTTCCTCGACTGTCAGACTGGACTCAGCTTCACACCGTGGTTTAACGGACGGTACCTCGATCAGTTCGTTGACGGAAGTTTCAATGCACGGATCCAGCCGTACCAGGAACTGGGAATTTACCCGTTCATGGAGGAAGTACGCGAACACATCAACCGGAACTACGTGCTGGAGAATGGATTCGTGGACTGCGGGACGTTTATCGGCCGCGGAAATCATCGGCATCAGCTCTGCGTCGGAAACCGTTCCTTCACGCCCCGGACGGAACTTTCCATCCGAGAAAACGGTCTCGCTTCTCCGCAGGAACTCCGCCGCTGGATCGAGACGATCCCCGGACATTCTCTGAAAAACGTCGGCATTCAGCCCTGCCCGCTCTTCCCGGAAGGTCAGGAAGGGATCCGCCACGACATTTCGCCGAACTATTTCTCGGAATGATCCGCCAAGATTCGGAAATGCGTTCCAGACGGGTTTCCAGACGGCTTGCCCGAATCATTTCTGTTTTTCTGAACTTTTTGCCCGGAGTATGCTCTCTAACGGAGACCTTCGGGCATTTTCATTTTTTGAAGCTGCATTAGACCTCAAAACCCTCCTGGTCCGTACAATTTGCCAAATCCCACATAAATAGAGCAAAAAATCTTTCAAAATTTTTAAAAAACGAAATTTTTTCCTTGAAATTTCCAAGGTTTGGCGTAAAATAGAAGATTGAAATTGTGTTTATTCGTATTTCTGGTGATTTTTCCCAGAGTAAAACCATCCTTTTATTTGATTTTCAGGGCCCCGCAATGAAAAAGATAAAGAAAACGAACCGTTCCTTCAAATTCCGCACAAATGCTGTCCGCGGGCTGCTTGCCGGGACGGTACTGGGACTTTCCGTATATTCAGCACATGCGGATCTGGTCGGAATCTGGAATTTCGACGGCACGACGCATCTTGAAATGACGCCGGGAGCCGGACATGCCGGAGATTGGGCGAATCTGACGAACGGCACGATTTTCGGAAGCGGAGTTTCGTTCGTTGAGGACGACATCCTAGGTTCCACCGTTGCGAAATTCACCAACGCCGGCGGGATCAGCGTCGGCACGCTCCCGCTCATTTCGGCAGGAAGCCCCGATTTTACGTACACCGCGTACATTCAAAGCGGCGAGAACACGACTGACGTCATCATTGGAAACCGATACCCGTCAGTCGACGGCGGACACAATTTCTTTAAACTCACCCCAAAAGCACTCGAATACAATATTGCCGGCTCGACCCACACATCCAACTACGAACTCCCTGTCGGCACGGAATGGAATCACGTCGCAGTCAGACATCACGGAAACACGCTGAACTACTACTTTAACGGTTCCCTGGTCGCCTCCCAAAACATGACGGTAAACATGAAGTCTCCGGTCAAATTCGGGCTTGGCGGAGACCCTACTGACAAAACGGAATACTGGACCGGCCAGATGGAATCCTTTTCCCTTTACGCGGACGCACTGACGCAGGCGGATCTCATCATTCAGGCGCGTGCGCGTCTTAGCGGCATGACGGGGTACTGGAACGCGGCGGACTACACGGAAGGAACGAACTGGGTGGACCGCATCAACGGGAAGATCTCGACGGACGCTCCGGCGGATCTCACGGAAGGAACGGACAAGAAGTTTGAATTCAGCCGCACGCTGAACGCTTCCGAAACCGCCTGGTACGCCGACGCTGCGAAAACGACGCACGTTTACGACACGACCGGCGCGTGGAACACGACGGCTCCGACCGTACCGACGACCGCCTGGCATCAGTCTGGAAGCTCGACTTACGCGGCCCCGACCGCTCCGACCGGCCTCTACATCGGCGGTGCGAATCAGTCTGCGGCCCTCACCATCACTCCTGCGCAGCTCAGCAGCATCAACCTCACCGAAATTCTGCGCGGCGGCTCCCTCACGACCAGTGGAGGCGGCGATTTCAATAAAACGCTCTATCTTGACGGCGGATCCCTCAACGTCTCCGGCGGGACGTTCAACCTGACCAATGGCGGACGTTTCGTTTTTGGTCCCAACTCAACATTTACTTCCGCGTACATGCGTGTCGGACAGGGTGACGGAACGGCAGAAGTCGTCCAGTACGGCGGCGTCGCCACGATGGACAGGCTCCACATCGGCGATAACGGTACCAATGCGCACGGTATCTATACGATCTACAGCGGAAGACTTCAGACCGAGGAGCTTTGTGTCGGCCAATATCGCGGTTTCGGCACGATGAACGTCCACGGCGGTTTTGTTTACTCGACCGATCTATACGTGGCGAATGCAGACGGAGTCGGCGGTGAAATGAACATTACCGGCGGCAACGTCATTTCCAACGGCAATTTCACGCTCGCGAACAATGCCGGCAACAAAAGCGCGGTGCTTGATCTTTCCGGCGGAAATCTCAGCGTCAGAAATCAGCTCCGGATCGGCATGAATAAAGCGGCTGCTGTAAACCTCACCGGCGGCGGACTTGCTGCGCGTGAAGGAACGATCCTCGGCGTGAATGCAGGCGGAACCGGCACGATGGATATTGAGGGAGGCTCATTCGGAACGGCTTCCATGCAGGTCGGCGTGACCGGCAAAGGGTACGTCTCCCAGACCGGCGGTAAAGCCTCCATCGGAACGCTCCAGCTTGGCGCAAATCGCGTGGACGGCAAGACGACGGCCTACGATCTTTCCGGCGGAACGCTTTCCGCGAATGCCATTACCGGCGCGAACGCCTTCACGTTCACCGGCGGGACACTTTCTGCGAACAGCATCGACGCTTCCCTGAATCAGACCGGCGGAACGCTTGAAGTGCAGAAATTTGCCGACGGTCTGAACTGGAAACGCTACAGCCAAACGACTTCCAACATGAATGACGCGATTTGGAACGAACTCGACACGCTGACTCCGGCTGCGGAGGGTGTGGGACTCATTGGAAACTCCAGTGCGGTTCCCAGTGCGACGAACTTCATGGTCGTTTCTGACGGCTACATTTACATTCCGGAAGACGGCACCTACAAATTCCACGTCAATTCCGACGATCACACCCGGACTTTCATCGACGGAAAATCGATCGGCGATTCTTCATGGGGCGGCTCGCATGTGTACAATACGCTGACGGCGACGCTCACGAAGGGCCTGCATAAAATCGACATTCAGCATCGACAGGGTACCGGCGGACAGACCCACAATATCGAGATCGAGTACCCCAACGGCGAGCGGTACGACATCAACTCGCAGGGGATCCTATTCTCGGAGGACAATATCGATATTGGCCGAATGAGCATCGCGGGTGACTATACGATGAGCGAAGACAGTGTTCTGAACCTCGACATTGACCTCTCCAAAGGGATCGCGGACCAGCTGGTCATCAGCGGCGACGTGGAGACAAACGGTGTGCTGAATCTCATTTTCTCCGGTGAGCTTTCCCAGGACGCCTCTTTCCAGCTCTTTGATGTGGCGGGCGACGCGAATTTCGGATTCAGCGAGATCCATCTTTTGAGCAATCCCTACGATGACTCCAACTGGAACCTGACGGGTCTTTTGGCCGGCGGCGATGGGATCCTTCGCTCGACAGGGCTT
>JAFQOH010000253.1:0-6314 GCA_017403345.1 Thermoguttaceae bacterium | reverse complement strand
CGGCTCGAATTTGAAAAGCCACGGTTTTGTATTGCCCGCAGCATCGTTACCATCATCCTCTTCCGGAGCGGTATTTTGATCAGCAGAAGCGGCATACAGATTCTTCGACAAATTAATGATCGCGTTCTCGTCCGCCTCGATCACGATTTCACGCTCGTACCTATTCCAGTCATAATTACGCATATTGATGAGCGCGTTACCGGTCGCGCGGATGACCAGAGGACCTGCCGCATTGTTCTGCCCAATATCAAACTGGATCGGCGCGTGATAGGTGAGACTATTAAATGAGCCCGGAAGAAACGGATCTTCTTTCTGAAAAACAGCACGCACATTAATGAAATACGTTCCAGGAAGAAGATCGTTCGGGATCGTCAGCGGCTGCTGGAAATACCACCCCTTACCGCCGGGGACAGGATACATCTTCGGCTCTTCATTCCAGCCTGCCGTTGTAAAGCGTTCCATTTTGCACGAAACACTCGGCGGAAACTGCAGCCCGACGCCGCTGAACGTAAATTTGGGAGACAATGCCGTCCCCGGCTGAAGACGGCCGTTCCAATCCACTTTGATCAGCAATACATTTTTGTTTCCGCTTTCCTGATTACCGCACATTCACACATTCCTCTCAAAAAAGCCAGCCCCGGCTCAATACGGCCGGGACTGAAGATCACTCATCGCGTGATTTAGCATGCACCATTAAAGCTCTTTGCCGCAGTTCATGCAGAATTTGGCATTTTCCTGCACTTCCGAACGGCATTGAGGACAAATGACGATCCGTTTCGGTTCCGCGGGAGCCTGAGGAGCCGCACCGCCGTAGATCGGCTGCCCCGTTCCCGTCACGATGACCGGCTGCGCAGCAGGTGCCTGATTGCTGACGGCCGTCATGCTCTGCAAGACCTGTCCCATGATGCGTTCCAGCCTATCATCGTTCTCCTTGGCGGTCTTCGTCTGATCCTCAAGCCTCTCCAGAAGAGCTTTGACCAAGGCAGCATTTGCGTCCGCCGCCTGTGTGTTTGGGGCAGCAGGAGCATTCACCAAACCCCAAACCTGCGCCTGCTCAGGGGTGAGCACAGCAAGGATAGTATCTCGATTGTACGTCTGGATAATACGCAGACGCTCCAGCTCGAACTTATATTCATCCTGCTTCGCCAACCGCTCGAGTTCCGCTTTCAGCCTCATCCTGCGTTCACTGAGTTCACACTCGAAGAGGTCCTGCTTGCGATCCTGTTCTTCGATCGCATCTTTCTTTGCAAGCTGCATATTATTGATCGCAGTCTGCCTTTCAACATCGTCCTTCCAGGCCTTTTTCTGCAATTCGAGTCTCTGCTCTTCGATCATCTTCTCGTGTGTCAGCTGCACATCCCGTTCCAGAGCACCGCGTTCCGCAGCGATACGGTCCAAACGAAGCTGGCGATTCTCTCTTTCGAGCTCGACCTCCGTGATCGCCCGCTGGATCTCAAGCTCGTCGACCAGAGCAGCTCGCGTTTCGATGCGTTTTGCCTTTTCCTCCTGAATATAACGGAGCCACTTTTCATTTTCCAACGACGCAGCTTTTCGCGCAAGCGCTTCTTCCTGTTCCATCGCCGTCATCCGGGAACGGAAAATATACTCGTTCTTTTCCGTTTCAAGCTGACGTTCCATCTGAAGATCGAGCTGTTCGAGCAGGAAATCGCGGCGTTTGTCCGCCTCGACATTCTGCTGCGTCATGTTCTTGATGATCTCTTTCCGTTCGTTCTCGCGGAGAAGTCCCGCTTTTTCCTGTTCGAAAAGGAACTGATCCATCTCGGCCTGCGTGGTGATCTTGTCGAATTCCTGCGCCTGGATGATCTTCCGGAGCGTCTTCTGCTGCTCCATTTTCCGGCTCGCAAGCGTCAATTCTCCATCCTGCCGATCTGCAGCGGTCTGTTTCGCCAGCATCTCAAGATCGTTGACCTTTTCCTGATGCGAGATCTCATCCAGCCGACCCTGCACTTCCGCTTCCCACTCTTCCTTGCGGATCGCCTGGCCTTCTTTGACCATCCAGATCTTGCTTCGGCTTGCATTCTGTTCATCCATTCCTTCCCAGGAAAGCGTCTCGATACGCGCTCCGCGGAACGCGATCCCGTATCGGAGAAGAGCGCCCGAGACCGCAGTATCGAGCGTCGTGGTGAAGTACTGCTGGAAGTCCGCGTTCACCAATTCCTTCACTCCGTACGTCACGATGGAGTCACGGATCGCAGCAAGGACGATATTCTGCGTGTCGACATTGAAATCCGCCTTTGAGTACACATCCCGCGCACCGAACAGATTGCCGAGGAAGAGGTACCGGTTCTCCACCGTATATTCCACCGTAACGGCACAGTCGACCGAAACACATTCCTTCGTGAGGAATTTTCCAAAATATGTGATCGGGAAAACACCGCTGTTCACAGCGTAAAGGACCTGTTCTTTATCCGCATTTAAAAAAAGTCTGTCCTTAAAAGTGGTCATCGTGTGCCGTCCCGGTCCGACCTCACCGCAATTCTGTCCTTTTTCCCAGACGACAGCATTCACTCCCTGCGGAATATCCACTTCGTCTTTCAGAGAGAAAAATCCGGGCTTGATACGCACTCTCGTGGCAAGATGATTCACGTCAAGTTTGATTTCATGGACCATTAAAGACTCCTTTTTGTTTTCTTGAATATTTTTTTGTGGTTATTGTTTTTTGTTTTGTGCAAAATAAACTATCGTTTAAGTGCGGACACTGCCCCACAGCGTCCGCATTTCTGCTAACGGATGCTAAACCGTTCCGTGACCTTGTTTTGCAGCATATCGACCGCATTCCGAAGTTCGCCCGGCACCGTCTCGCCGCGGAACACATCCGCCTCGTTCAGCGCAGCTTCCAGATACTCCACAGCCGTGACCGCCTGATCCAGCACCTGTGCCAGACGCTTCAGAGAGTCCTTTTCCACGCGCAGCGCAGGGGTCTTGGAGTCCAGAGCCGGCACTTTTTCCAGAATTTCCAGCGTTTCGGTGAGCGACTCGCGCATCAGACGCAGTTCCGTCGCAAAACGCACGTCCTTCGCTCTTCGCTGGGCAGATTCCATCCGCAGGGACACAAGCTGAACTTTCGTTCGGATAAAAGTGCGCAGATCCTGATCCAGCTCAACGTAATCGGTGAAAAACCACCCTTTTTTCGGTCTCCGCGATTTCGGCACGTCCACCTGGAATGCCTCACGCTGGAGTTCCGGTCCCTCCGTTTCGCCGCCGTCGGCATCGAGACCAAGGCGCAGACGCAGAGAAAGCGGATTCCAGTACGCCTCGTTCACTTGAACTTCCTGCGCAGCCTCTTCCGCGATCTTGCGGACCCCAGCGACACACTCGGCAGAAGAGATCGTCTTCCCAAGGAGCGATTCCCCAAGCCCATTCAGTTTCCCGAGCGTTTCCGACGTCATGGGGACCCCGGCATTCTGCACTTCCGAAACAAAATTCTGCCAATCTTCAGGTGAATTGACCTTCTCAACTTCCGCCTTCAGCTCCTCATCGACATCGCCAGCCTCGAGCTGCGCGGCAGCATCCGACGGCGTGAAAGCAGAAAAGTTCGTGCACTTGATGCCAGCCCCGGAAAGAAGCAGCGTGAAATTCGCAGCCAGCTGCGCCCGCGCATCCGCTTCCAGCGATATGAAACTCTCCATCGGCGTACGGATCATCTCGACGAAACGGTCAAAACGACCCTGTACCCAAGACGCCAATTCCGCACGAGTCAACTGCGTACGGCCCGCCAACAGCACTCCCAGCGCCTGACCCGGCACAAGATGGATCGGAGCGTGAGCCGCCAGCACAACATCTCTCTTAAACGGCATCGTCAACCGGACATCGATCGCATCTTCCCAAACCGCCCAGCAGGTGACGCCCTGCTTCGTTTCACTCTCCGACAAATCGGCAAGCGCCCCCAGAAAACGTGTTCCGTCAAAAACAAAAACACGGTAGGGATACGGAACATTCTCGTTCAGCTGCACGAGAAACGCGGCATTCTCATTGAGATCCCCGGTTTCTTTCCCTTTGTTACCGCCAAACAAGCCTCGAAAAAAAGCTTTAGCCTTCTCAAACATAAGTTCAAACCTCAGCACACACAGGATTCGATTGAAAAATAGAACAGAAAGACAGGATGCTTTCACCCATCATTTAGTCTAAATCATACTACATTAAAATCATTTTGTAAAGGGGGACCCTATGCTTTTTTTCAAAAAAAAGTGAAAATATTTTCAGAAAAGCCAAGATCTCCATTTCTTAAGGGTCTAAAACGCCATTTTAGGCTTTTTTTACTCAAATTCCGCCACGGCCCGCACCGGAGCTCCTTCCGCCTCATGCAGCGAAAGAGGAAACGCCGTCAGCCGAAACTCACGCGGCAGACGCTCCAGATTCGTCAGATTCTCAATAAAAAGTACCCTCTCCGAAAGCAGACAGCGGTGGATCGGAAGGTCTACATCATCGAACGCATCCGGAGAAGGCCAATCAAACCCCAAAAGAAGAAGGTGTTCCTGCCGAGTCAGCCAACCCGCGGCCTCTCGAGTAAAAAACGGAGCATCCTCAAACTGCCTTCCCTCCCACGAAGCCGAAAAAAGAACGCGCGGACACTCCCGAAAGACCTCATCGAACATCTCCAGCATTTCTCGCGTGATCGCAGTCCGAGGACGCACTTTCCCCAACTTCAGAACTCGTGCCGGCCCGGAAAAAACCTCGAGCGGAAAGGCATCCAAATACGCCCCCCCGCTAAACACGTGCGCCGGAGCGTCCACGTGCGTCCCCTGATGGCTCGAAAAACTCAGATTCCGAAGCCGAACGCCGTCACGTTCCATTTCCGCTTCCGCGGTCAGCAAAACGGGCGGATCTCCTGGATAAACCGGAGAACTTTCGGATATTTCACGGGTCAGGTCAAGGAATTTCATAAAAATTGTCCTGAATTCTCTGTTTTCGGGGAAAATTTCGGGGGGTACTTCTTTACAAAATCGGAATTTTGTGGTATAAATTTGAAATATTTACCAGATTTTGGATTTTTCTTGTTCAGGAGAATTTATCGTGTTCAATATGACCGCTGTTTTGGGCGCCACCGGCGCTGTGGGTTCCATCATCCGCGCTTTGATGGAAGAGAGAAACTTCCCGACGAAGAACATCAAATTCCTCGCCACGGCCCGCTCGGCCGGTAAAGTCCTGAAATACGCAGGACGCGACATCGTCGTGGAAGAAGTTTGCCCCGAAGCGTTCGACGGTGTTGATCTCGTCATCAGCTCCACACCGGACGAGACCGCTGCCGAATGGGCGCCGATTGCCGTGCAGCACGGATGCATCGTCGTCGATGAAAGCGCGTTCTTCCGCATGAAAGAAGACGTTCCGCTCGTCATTCCGGAAGTCAACCCGGACGACATCATGAAGCACAAAGGCATCATCGCCAGCCCGAACTGCTCCACCACACAGATGGTCCAGGCTCTCCAGCCGCTGCACGCGTTCGGAAAACTGACCCGTGTCAACGTCGCGACTTACCAGGCGACTTCCGGCGCAGGAGTCGGCGGACAGCGCGAACTGGTCGAATCCTCCAAAGCACACCTTGCGGGAGAGACTTTCGAGGCGAAGACCTTCCAGTATCCGATCGCCTTCAACGTCATTCCCCAAATCGGTAACCCGAAGCACCCCGAAACGTTCCCCGGCTACACGAGCGAAGAAGTCAAGATGATCCTCGAAACCTGGAAGATGCTCGGCGACGATTCCATCAAGATCACCGCGACGTGCGTCCGCGTTCCGGTCGAAAACTGCCACAGTGAAGTGGTCTCGATCGAAACGGAGAAGAAGATCACGCGCGAGCAGGCGATCGAACTCTGGAAAAACACGCCGGGCCTGATCGTCATGGACGACGTAGCGAACCGCGTGTACCCGATGCCGAGCATCTGCTCCGGAAGCAACGACACGTACATTGGCCGTATTCGTGAAGACGTTTCCTGCGAGAATGGTCTGACGTTCTGGTGCGTGAGCGACAACCTGCGCAAAGGCGCTGCGACGAACGCCGTCCAGATCGCGGAACTGCTTGCGAAAAAAATGTTCAGCTAAACGCTGCGGAACAGAAAGAGCAAACGAAAAGCTCTCGAGGATCCCTTGAGAGCTTTCTTTTTCGTGCGGCGATTTCATTCTCTTCCAGCACATTCCATAAAAAACAGCAGGCGGGATACCGAAGCAAACACCGCCTCCAAAGCCAGAAAAACATCGTTTTAATGTTCGCTGCTCAAAATTTCCCTGGTTACTGGATGACTTTTTGAGCCAATAGGTAAAATTTTCCACATTTAACAAGAACACCGGGCAGGTCCATG
>JAFQOH010000252.1:0-9434 GCA_017403345.1 Thermoguttaceae bacterium | reverse complement strand
CCGCAAAACTCCGTGCACTCGGACCAATTTTCGCTTGCGGTCTCATGGTATTACTTACGGACGGGCAAATTTCCATACAGCAAACCGCTTCCGCCGACCCGAACAGTCGATTCAGACTATTATCACCAGCTTCGGGAGACGCTTTGCTCGCTGAACCTTTCGGGCGTTCCTCGGCGGGAGCGCAAAGTCCTTGCGAAAGCCCTCTCCCCCTCCCCATCCAAGCGCTACGCGACGAACACCGCCTTCGTCACCGCTCTCACCCGCCCCGCCAACTTCCTCCTCTGGACCATCGCCATCCTCCTCATCGCGCTGACGACGGTTTTTGCGGCCCAGAACCAGATCGCCAAACAGAAACTGGCACAGGAACGGAAAATTGAAGAGCAGCGAATCGAGGAAAAGCACCAGAAATACGTTGCCATAGAAACCGGCCTTTGCATGGAAATGGAAGCACAATTCTTTTTTTACGAAACGCGGTTTCTTGCCGCAAGTAAGGAGTTGGCTGATGAATGGGAAATTATGATCGAAAATATTCAAAAAGCTCCCAACAAACGAAAATACCATATCAACAAATTTATTAAATGCCTTGAACAGCACGTTCAAGTCTGGCAATTCGAAAAAGAACATGAAAAAAAAGATGTGCTCCCGCTGCCTAAGGAGGCAGATCTGAAAATACTGCAAGAAAATGGAGTTTCAATGGAAGAGTTTGAAGTATTTTACACAACTCTTCATCCGCGTATTTGTGAAGGATACGATTCCTATCTAATAACGATAGAGATGGTAATTCAAAATCTTCTTTATACCGAGAATCTTCCCCCCAATATTAAAAATTTGGGGCGTATTAATTATGAGTACCTAAACACAGTGCTGGACAGCTATTATTATGCACATTTGGATCTTTTGACCATGACGTCCGAAGAAACCCGGAAAAAGTGCTGTCAAAATCTTGAAAATCTTCAGATCTCATTGGGGAAAAATGTTTCCAAAACACTGACAAGTGAAGAATATATGAAGCTCCAGCTAGCTTCACATCAGAGAGAAGAAGAACTTGGAAATCAACTAGGCGACATTTTTTATTCTATAATAACTCCAGATCACGAAGAAGTGGATGAATCCATTGAACAAAACATGCCAACCCCAACGAGTACAGATGACGTTTCCACCACACCTCTTGACATGATGGCGGACAACACCCCCCTCACGACAGAAGAAATAACGAAATTCTCCAAATTGTTGATGTCGATGACTGAAAAATTTCAAAAACTGACAAAAATGCGTGAAGATAAAAGTCTCCCCGCAGACGTCCAGGCAAAGGTAGAACAAGGAATCGAGATCTGCCTTGAAGCTGGAGTTAAAACCGGCCTCAATAAAGGCGGAGATTTGAGTAATGCCGAAAAACGCAAAGGCATATCGATCCTTCAGTTAGCCCTTATGGGGCTCGACAAGCTCGAGATCCCGGAACTTGCAACAGCATCAGAGGATCCTGAAGAATAGATCGTTCTTTCGACGGACTCGCAGTTCCTGAAAATGCTTTTTCGCATTCAGGGACTGCGATTTTTTTGTATCTTTTTCGCCCGTTACCTGTTTTTCAGCGATTTGCTCTTGCGCGGATCTTCATTTTCTGTTATCTTTTATTGACTGTTTGTGCAGAACATTTTCAAAGGGCCATTTAGAATATGAAACGTATACTGCAATCGTGTTTCGCACGTCATTTTGATCGCCAGCGGGCTCGTGTCCTGGCCGCCGCGGCATTTCTTGCACTTTTCAATATCGTGTGCCTCTCCGGATGCAGCACCTTCACTGCGAATAATTACAATGCGGAAGGAGTTCGGCTGCTTGCACAGCATCGGACCGAAGAGGCGCTCAACTGTTTCGAGAAGGCGAAAAACGCGGACCCGACCAGTCCGGACTCCTACTACAACAGCGGAGTCGTTTATCATAAACGCGCGATCGAAACCGGTCACGAGCAGGATTTTCAAATGGCAAAATACTGCTATGAACTCTGCCTGCAGCGGTCCCCGAATCACGTGGAATGCAATCGTTCTCTCGCAACGCTTTACTGTGACATTGGGCAGAATGACTACGCGTTTCGTCTTGTTGAGGAATGGGTCGCCCGCGTGCCGAATTCTGCAGAACCGCGGATCGAGCTTGCACGCCTTTATGATGAACACAAACAGCTCGGCAAAGCACGTGACTGTCTGAATGATGCCGTCGCGATCGATAACCAGAATCTTCGGGCTTACACGGCACTCGGCCACGTCCGTGAACGCATGGGAGACACCGAAAATGCGATCGCAGCCTACGAACACGCACTCGCACTGAATCCTTACCAGCCGGAAGTGCATAATCGGGTAGCTGCGCTTCGCTATCAAGACACAGCCCCCACCCTTTCTCCGATCCATCCGAACACGCCAGGCCGGGAAAATGCAGTCGATCCGGGCAACAGGGAAATGCTTGCGACCGAACCGAAAGAAGGGTCTGCCGTTCACTAAAAAATCCCGGCAACTACCGGGATCCATAGCCCAAAGGCTAAGGGGGCTCGGCCCCCTTTTTATGTTGGCGCTCTACGCATAATGCGCGTTAAGGAGCTCGACCGCCTTTGCCATGATCGAAGCAGCGTGACGCCGACAGCGTTCCAGAACGATCTTCATCTGCTCCTCACTCGCAGCTTTCACCCACGCACCTCCCATTTCCCGGCACGTGATGCCGTTGGAAACGACACGGAGGAAATCTGGATGCTCATCCACTTCCGGAATGAATGTGGGGAGTTCCGCTTCAGCGGAAAATTTCGCGAGTTCCGCCGCCATGACGCGAATATCGGCGTAATCCTCAACAAAAAAACTCATGAACATCACGCCGCCGCTGACTGCACCGCAGATCTCCTTCAAATGCGCGACCCCAGCCCTTCCGTATCGGAGGACCTGGCAGGGAAACGCCTTCGCAGCCTGGGCATCCGGACCGTCCGCCTGCTCTGCGTAAACTTTGAGCGCTCCCTTCACCGCACCGTACATACAGCCATGCGCGCCAAAGGTCTCGTAGACGCTCTGCGCAACTTTCTGCGGATCAAGTTTCACGTACGCCCAGCATTTTTCGTTTTCAGCTGCTGCAGTATCACGGGCAAATGCCGTTTCGTTCAGCAGCCCAGCAAGCGTCAATCCCAAACCGCCGGCCATCACACCGCGCCGAGTCATTTTCTTTTCCATTTTTGACTTTCCTTTTCTATCTATTTTCCAAATCAACCAAAGATGCGGTTCAGACGCTCCAGATTTCGCTTCACTTTTTCCTGGGAAGTCATCGAAACAGCGTCTTCGATCTGTTCGGGGACCGCATTTCCACGAGGACGCGAGGTACAGGAAGCGACACCATTTGGTTTTGCGGCCGAACTCTCCATCATTTTTCCGGCTGCCGACGGTACAGCTGCCGAGGCGTGGATCGCCGACTCGTAACTCAGCACCTGCGCCATGGACCGAAGATCGTCTTCCAGAAGCCGACGCGGCACGATACCGAGTTTTTTCAGTTCTGCATGGTAAAGTTTCACACCGTCCACCGGCATGAGGTATCCGTCCGCGATCTGACGCAAAATGTGAATGAACGTCAGCTGATGCTCTGCCGAGTTGATCTTTCGTCCGTAAAGTGCGACACGCGCACCGTATTTTTTAGCCTCCCAAAGCATCTGAAATGCGTCAAACGTCGTACCTGCCGACCCGCCGAGAATGCCAACGACGAGGGAGGAATCGAAATTGGCGAGATCTTCCATCGCCTTCGGACCAAAGTAGGGGATCTTGAGAAAAACGGGCCGTTCCGCTCCTGCAACGCCCGCTAAAGTGCGTACGATGTGGTCATTCACGAATTTCGGAACGTCAGCGATCGCGGCAGCCGGAGCATTCGGCGCGAACACTTCCAAGAAGTAGCGGAACCCTTTCGAAGCGGCTTCCGTGCGGAACTGTTTGTACGCAAGAAGCGTTTCCATATCGCGTTCCAAATCATTGTTGAACGTGACGGAATAGAGTCCCAAGTCGGCACCCAGCTTTCGCTCTTCCGGCCGGCAGGTCCCCTTCCCGCACATGGCATAGTCCAGCGACGCAGAGCGAAATGGATGAGACGGCTGCGAAGTATAGACCCCCTCTGCGCCCGCAAGCCAAATGTCCGTCGCATCATTCGCACGGATCGCCGGCGTGATGGGAGAGTCCTCAAAAAGCCGTTCTTTCAGCGTGAGGATCTCACTGGTACTGGCACTCATCAGCACGATGTCGACCAGTCCCTGCGCGATCACTTCACGGATCTGGGCACGATACTGATCTAAAGTACGAAACTTTGCCTCTTTTCCATGCGCTTCCGGACTCATCCCAGGCGCTGCCAGACCGTACGCCATGTCCGCATCTTTCGCATCCGCCAAAATGAAGTCACTGCAGCTTCGGTCCGCAAGGATCCGCGCAATTTTTACATCAAGTGTCTTTTGCATGATCATGCCAATAAAAAATCCAGGTCGATCTCAATTCAAACAACAGTCCGAACAACAGTCCGAACAACAGTCCGTTTCACTCCCCCCGCTCCGGCACAGTTTTCCAACTCGGGTCCATTCCGGACAGCCAAACCGAAAAAAACGTCTCAACGGGCCGGTGCGATCTTCCACGCCAGCGGGAAAAACCAGCCGCCCAGAGAATTTCCGAGCGTCATGAGCAGGATCGAACCAAGCACACGCACGGTTTCTTCCGGAGCAAACAGCCTCCCCGAAACACTGAAATAATACATATTCGCGATACAGTGTTCAAAACTGGACAAAATAAAAATCATGACGCACAGAAAAACCATTCCCATACGATAGATCGGCGGAAATTCGTCCCGGCGAAAACAATCTACGGCCGAAAACATTAAAATTCCGCAAAAAAATGCCAAAATCAAAATACTCGCCGGCTGATCGGCCAGCTTGACCAAACAAAGCTCTTGTGCAGCCGGAACGATCTTCTCCGCAATACGAGTCTGACGCACGAGAAGCCCGACAGCCGCTGTCCCGGCAAAATTTCCGAACCAGATCGTCAGAAGTGTTCCCAAATACGGCACGAACTCACCGTGTGATTTCTGCACCAAATAACCGATCGCCCCAGTGTATAGCTTAAACGAAAAACAGAGGATCAAAAAAAGACCGAATCCGAAGAGAAACGCACCAGGGATCCCTCCGCCGACAGAAAGATTGACCGTCCCGGCAATTCCGAGTGCGATCCCCGCCAAAAACGCATGAACTAACGTCCTGAAAATCATTTCTTCTCTCCTGCCTAATGGAAGAACGTTCTTTCCTATCTTCGAAACCGTCAAAACATCCTGCGCACTCCATTTTCAAGCCCACAGGATGCAGATACCCAAAAAATCCTGACACCATTTTACGTCAATGTCTCATTCTGTCAAATTGAAAAGTTTCCAATTCCTACAAATTTTAGAAAAAACAGCCGCACAAAGCCTCAAATCTCTCGCAGTTCGCCTATCTTGTACCCATTAATAGAACGCTCTTCAGAAAAGATCTCAATACTCAGTCAAACAGTATCCTCTGCAGGATCGGAAAAAGTGGCCGATATGAAACCGAAGACGCCTTCTTTTTCTGCGGCTTTCCAGCCTCCTGAGGTTCCGGACGTGCTTCTTCCCGTAAAGCCTGCGTAGAAATGATCCGCGGCCGAAACTCCCGCACTAAAGGCTTCCATTCGGGAATCTCACGAGAACTTCCGTGGCGCGATGGAACGCCTTCCGTCATCTCACTTTCCGCGGACTCATCTTCCTCCTGCATTTCGCCAGTCTCCCTGCCTCTATCCCGCAAATTTTTGTCATAGATCGGCGAGAGGGTCCGAATACGTTTGGGACTTTCCCCCGGCACTTCCGAGGATCTTTCCTGCCAGCACTCAAACTGAAGATGCGGAAAAATCGATTTCAACTCCACCGGCCCCTCCAGCCCCTGCAATTCCTTCCCAAACTGCCACCGCGCCCGAAATTTCTTCAGAAAAGTACTGTCCGAAGTAAAAATCGGAAGTGCCAAGCCGTTTCCAGCCTCAGCCTCATTAGGATCCGCACACTCCAAATTCCGCATACCGTTCATGAGATCCAAAGAGTCCAGATGTCCCAAAGAGACCTCCGGCAAAAATCCCGGAATGAACTCTCCGGAAGGAGATCCAGGCAGGCCATTCGCGCATTCTTGCCCCCCACCGGACTTCGTTCCCTGCCCAATATCCGTCTCGGCAGAAAACTCCACCACAAAAAGTCGGCGTTTCGCAGGTAAAGACTCCGCAGGCGCAACAGCCTTCCGAAGGTCCGCATCCTCCGCCTTCGCTCCATTCTCCGCCTCTTGCCCCAAACCATCAGAAACAGATGCTGACAATGCCGTAGAAGCGCCTTTTCTGTCTTCCGAACCCGACAGCTCGGCCGGATCCTGCGTTTGCCCGG
Source organism: Thermoguttaceae bacterium (assembly GCA_017403345.1). Lineage (GTDB taxonomy): Bacteria > Planctomycetota > Planctomycetia > Pirellulales > Thermoguttaceae > RGIG3701. Next base: position 3,011 of record JAFQOH010000252.1, on the reverse strand, counting down.
CTTCCCCCTTCTGTTCCGGCATGATGATCAGCCTGCCTGTGCGTACAGAACTTTTAGAAATATCGTGCGAGTACACTCTGGAAGTCGTTCCAAAATCCAGCAATTCACGCGAAATATCCTGAAGAGGCCGACCGTTCAGATCCGTTTCGTGCGTGACCTGCGTCACGATCCGGCCCGGCACTGAAAAAGACGCTACGACCTCCGAGGTCGAAATATACGTCGGATACTCCCCGCGAATTGAATATTGATAGCCGTTAAGTACCTTTCCAAGAAAAGAAAACTGTACATTTCGAAGCGTGACCCACTGCTTCACCGTTTCGCACGGCTGAGCAGCTCTCCCGCGCCAAGTCGTACGTTCTTTACGGAAAAGATACGGCAAAGTCGTTTCATTGATCCAAAAAAGAGTTTCACGCCGAAACTCGGAACCTTCAGAATACACCTTCACGACACGGCACAAGATCGACTGCCCCTCAACTTCCAGAGCAGCCGGAGCCAACTCCTCCGCACGGTGAACCTCAAATGGAGAAAGTCCAAGAAAATCAGAACTCACCGTCTTTGGTCTCTTCTGGATACTTTTTCCGGCAAGCAAAAGATAGGATTCCGTCAGGGAAGAAAAGAAATCAGTACGTTTCTCGTGCAAACTCGAATTCACTTCGAGTACCGTCTTCGATGATCCATGGATCCTTCGCCGGCTTTCGATCAAAATACGTGAAAAATTCCACGCGCCCAACTCAAAATTCCCCCACGGATGAAATTCGGCCGGCAGCTCGATGCCAAGCCCATTCAAAACTTTAGAACCCGGTTGAAATTTTGAGAGCGCTTCTTCTGAAAAAGTATCATGCGCTGAACGAGGCCCCGCTTCACTTGCCAGATCCGCGGCATTCCCCCCTTTCGCCGGCGATGCTGCCGCCAAAACAGGGTCACTTTCCGCAAACAAAACCCCGCCGGCACACAATACTACGACCCCGGAAATGAAAAAAAGCACGGCAAAAAGTCCCGGAAGATACTGCCAGCCGCAGTACTGGGAAAACGTCTCTTTGCCATACTCTTCCATATTTGATCTCATTTAACGAAATTCTATCCCTAACGTCACTTTAGTTTGCGCATTTTACGCAAAGCACAAACCTTTCCAAATATATTTTACCATACATTTTTCATAAAGGCAAGTACCTTTCTGAAAATTTTTGAAAAAAATCAAGTTCCCCTTCCGCTCCTGTACTCAAACAGTGCCCGCACATCTTTCGAACGCGGATTTTTCTGAAGGCAGCCCTCTCTTTCGTCTGGACAGAGTGACATCCTGTTTTTTCGGAAAAAAAAATGAAAAACTTTAAATTTCGAAAAGTCCCCCGACCTCTCCCGAAAATGTACTGCGGGCTCCGATCCGGACACAAAAAAAGACGAACTTCCCGCAGGAGATCCGCCCTCTTTTGAAAAGCATCCGTTTCACTTTCGCTCACAGTCAGTCCTTTGAATTTGCCTCCAGCGTCCCGGCCTCATCTTCATGCACATTTCTTACATTTTTCACACTCTTCCCCTCCTCCGGCATCAGCATAAAGGCAGTCATCCCTAAAATCGAAGCCGCAACGAGATACGTATCCGCCAGATTAAAATTCGGCCAATGGTAGGATCCAAGCATCACCAGGATCCAATCCCGAACTGCGTAGACTGGCTCTCCAGGAAGGTGCGGCGGATAAAATTCCCCCCACACCAAATGATGCATTCCGAGCCGATCATAAAGATTTCCAAGAACGCCAGCCGCTGCAAATCCAAGGACGATGACCCAAAACCGGCTTTTCGCCAACCCGCTCCGGAAAAGGATCCAGATGATAAACGAAAGCGCAATAAAAGAACTAACAGCAAAGATGGACACGAACCCCTGCCCCATTCCAAAAAGCGCTCCCTCATTCAGGCTGGTCTGGATCCCAAAAACATCCTGAATGAGCCAATACTCCGGTTTTTCTCCAGGCATTCCAAGAAAACGAAATGACCAAGATTTCGTCGCCAGATCCAGCCAAAGTGCGGGCCCTGCGATCAAAAAAAATAAAAATACACGCCGAAGCAGGATAGAATTCTGTTTCATTAGGATCCAAAAACCTTGAATGCCAATTAAGGAAAGGAACGTTCACAGCATCTGCATACGACACTTTCTGTGTGAACCGTCCCGCAAAACCAAAACACGCCCGAGCCATTTAGGATCTTCCTGCAACCGCCTTCATAACTCACTCTGCGGCTGCGGAAAATTCAGAAAGACTCACTTTTTTCAGCACATTTCACGCACATCGAAGCATACGGAATGACTTTCAGCCTCATTTTAGGGATCCGGCCGCCGCAAACTTCACAGGTGCCGTAAGTACCATCTTCCAGACGCTGAAGCGCCTCGTCAATACTCTGAAGCGTTTCCTGACCGGACTGGACCAGCTGCAGAGTAAAATCCCGGTCAAAAGATTCCGAACTGGCGTCGGCCGGATGGTCCGGCATGGAAGAAAGTTCCGCACCGGTCGGATTCAGTGCGATCCCCGTCATATGGTTGACATCGCCGACCAGCCTGGCTCTAAGAGCAAGAAGGATCTTGCGAAATATTTCGTAATCTGTCGGACGCATTTTACGCTCCTTTTAAATTCAAGAGGTTTCTGAGACTCCCCCCGAATCTCTCATCTCGTGATCTGTGTGACGATCGAAATTTTTGCTGTACACGGATCGGAACACTTTGAGTATACTCAAATTCCTTCCCAGTGTCAAGAGAAATGCCGTTCTTTTTCTGATTTTTCCTAGATTTTCAGACCGATCATCCTGCATCTTAAGAAAAAACACATTCTCAGATCCCTTTTCTCACCCCCTACAATAAAATCGAGCTGAAACCCGGTTCGTATGGGTTTCGTTTCATGGAAAAACTAAACCGAAATGAGGTCAATATGAAAAAGCAGGGAATCTCCATTTTCTCGCTGGCCTGTACCGCGGCCTGCCTGACTCCGCTGACGTGGGCTGAAGCCGCTGAAAATTCCGCCGAGAAT
>JAFQOH010000251.1:0-19319 GCA_017403345.1 Thermoguttaceae bacterium | reverse complement strand
CGTTTCTGTCCCTCGCGTTTCTGTCCCTCGCGTTTCTGTCCCTCGCGTTTCTGTCCCTCGCGTTTCTGTCCCTCGCGTTTCTATTTTCGTGCCGGCCTCTGGAATTTCGCCGTCCGAGGCATAGACAGTCCCCGTACCGACCGCAGCACTCAAGCCGACCGCCAGCAAAAGAAGTAAATTCCCGATTCCGTACTCCAGCCAAAATTTCATCGCAGGTCTCCCTTTTTCAGATTTGAACAAAATTTCTGCCAATTATATTACTTTAGTTTACCTCATCCCGCTCCGGGTGTCAAGCAGGGGCTGGAAAAAAGTCCAAGCAGATCTCCCCAAACCGCTCACCTGTCTTCAGCGGCGGGATCAGTACTCGTTACCCAATGAACCTTTTTTCTTTTTTTCCAGAAGAAAATTTTTTAAAAAACGGGAGGCCCCCCATTGCAAAAATTTTCCAAATCTGGTAAAATGAAGCTGAACGGAAATAAAATGGACGTTTGAACGGATCAGGCCGTTTTGTCCGTGTTTTTTCATGAAGTTTCGGAACTGCTCGTGCAGAAAAACTGAAATAGAATGAACCGTTAAAAAAAAAACATTAAATTCCCATTTTTCGAGACTTTGCGGTTTTAAAAAATAAAGCGAGTCCATCACTACCACCCGGGTGACCGGAGATGGCTTGTCTACAGTGCTAAAATCGTGACGCCTATAGGGGTGTTGCGTAGCGCTGTAGAAAAATATCGGTCCTTGGACGCTCTTGTGGTAGAGAGCATGGTATTTTCTCTTTATTTTTAACGCGATGCTCCTATTTTTTATGGAAATTCGTTTCAGGACCGCATGTATTTGGCCTCCAGACCGCAGAACGCCTGGTTCCTGAAAGGTTTTTTATGCTGCATCTTTTTCTCCGCATTTTTTTCCTTCTGATCGTTCCTTCTGCCATTTTTTTCATCGGGATCATCATGGGGGAAACGCAAAATGATCCCGCGAAACTCGTTCCTTCAAATTCCGCCCCCCCTCCCTCACCCACGAAATACAGCGAGCCAACGGATCTGCATCATCTCTACATTCTCATAAATGACCCGCTATTTGAGCTTTAAATTACGACACTTCCGACCAGATCCCGCTCTTTTTTCACGCTTTTTTCACGCTTTTTTCACGCTTTTTTCACGCTCTTTTCACTCTCTTTTCACTCTCTTTTCACTCTCTTTTCACTCTCTTTTCACTCTCTTTTCACTCTCTTTTCACGCTCTTTTCACTCTCTTTTCACGCTCTTTTCACGCTCTTTTCACTCGTTCATCCTTCGTTCATCCTTCGTTTTTGCTTTTGTTTTCGTTTTTCTCCTCCTTTTCGATCGTCAGCATAGTCCGATTTCCCCAACGTTCCGGCTCCCCCCGTTGCGGCGCCGCTGAAATGTGGTATAATTACCGGATATTCTTGCGAAAATTTGCAAAAAAGGAGAAAGATCCATGGCAAAAATCGTTTTGGCGATGTCCGGCGGCGTGGACAGCAGCGTCTGTGCCCACATTTTGACACAGGCAGGACACGAAGTGACCGGCGTTTTCATGCGGCACGGGATCCGATCGGAAACAAACGGCGGTCCTGAAAACGTTCCGATCCGCCGAAAACACGGCTGCTGCAGTGAAGAAGATGCCGCAGACGCTCAATTGGTCGCAGACAGATTCGGGATCCCGCTGCACATCATGGAACTTCACGAGGAGTTTCAGAGTATCGTCTCCTATTTTGTCCGCGAGTATTCGACCTGCCGAACACCGAATCCGTGTATCGTCTGCAATGCCGAGCTGAAATTCGGGAAGATCTTTGAGTATGCAGACTCGCTCGGAGCCGATTTTGTCGCAACGGGACACTATGCACGGATCACGAAAAACGAGTCCCCAAACGGCCCAGAATTCCGCATTGTCCGCGGAGCAGACCCGAAGAAGGACCAGTCGTACGTACTGCATCGAGTTCCGCGTGAGAAACTTCCGCGTCTTCTTTTCCCGCTTGGAGACCGAACGAAGGAAGAGATCCGAATGATGGCGGAAGAGGCGGAACTCCATGTCGCGCACAAGCGGGACAGTCAGGAGATCTGCTTCATTCCGGACGGAGACCATGCACGATTCGTAAAGGAGTATATTTTTCGCGAAACGGGAGCGTATCCGGACACGAAAGGAAATTTCTTCACGACGGACGGTAAAGATCTGGGACCGCATGAAGGACTGGAGCGCTATACGATCGGACAGCGAAAGGGGCTGCGTCTGGCATTTCGCGAGCCGCATTTCGTCGTGCGTCTGGAACCGGAAACGAACCGCGTCGTGCTGGGACTGCATGAGAAACTTGCGCGAACAGAACTAAACGCCTCGGAAGCGGTTTGGCATATCCCAACTCCGACGGACCCCTTTGAATGCGAAGTGAAGATCCGTTACCGCTCCCCATCCGTTCCCGCTCAAGTCATCCCGGCAAACGGAGGCCGATTCCGAATCAAGTTCCATGAGCCGGTCTACGGCATCGCCCCAGGACAGGCTGCGGTCTGCTATGCGGGAGAAACGCTGCTCGGCGGCGGGTGGATCGATTAAGAAGCCGACCCAAAAGATCTTCAGAACACCAAACGGCAGAAGAGGCCCTTTTCGGAAACGCTCTTTCTGCCGTTCATCTCTTTCTGCCGTTCATCTTTTTCTGCCGTTCATCTTTTTCTGCCGTTCATCTTTTTCTGCCGTTCATCTTTTTCTGCCGCTCATCTTTTTCTGCCGCTCATTTTTTTCTGCCGTTCATCTCTTTCTGCCGCTCATCTTTTTCTGCCGTTCATCTCTTTCTGCTGCTCAGCTCTTTCTGCCGTTCATCTCTTTCTGCCGTTCATCTCTTTCTGCCGTTCATCTTTTTCTGCCGTTCATCTTTTTCTGCCGTTCATCTTTTTCTGTCGCTCATCTTTTTCTGCCTTCATCTTTTTCTGCCGTTCATCTCTTTCTGCCGCTCAGCATCTTGCCAAATTTCGAGCCGCACTCCAGCCGCGAAACGGAAACAGTGTATCATTTTCCGGCCAATTCCTCACTTCCGAACTGCCACATGCGGTACATTCTGGAGATATTTGCGCGAAGCGATCTAAGCAGCCGAACGTAAGTAAAAACGGCAAAAATCAGACACGCAAAGAGCAGCCACTGGATCCCGGAGACCGCAACCATGCCATAGGCAGAATCATTAAAGAGCCATGGGATGAGCGTGACGGCCAGGAAAAGGAGAATGGCGTAAAAAACAGAATGATGGACCGTCCTAATGTGCTTCACCGCTTCCGGCTCTCCAATGAAAAGCGAAAACTGAAGAAGCATTTGAAGCCATTTCTGCCATGCGAGAAGGAGAAGGAGCGGCAAAAGAAACGGAATGAGCATCCCAAGCACGAGCGCACCGTACCAGATCGCTCCGGTAAACCATGCCCCAGGGAGGATATTCTGCGGCACTTTCGCGAACCAGATGACCCCAGTGACATTCAGTACGGTTCCGGCAAAAATGACGAACATGACCAGACTGACAGGCTGGACCATTTCTTCAATGGGCAGTTCATCTTTCAGCTCAAGATAAAGGGCCTCGGGCTCGAGCGACTGAAGGTACGCCAGTCTTTCCTCCGTCATGCTTTTCGCAAATTCGGCAAACTTTTCCGAACGTCCTAACGTCAGGGTCACGACCGCGATCATGAGAAGAAACGCTGCCGTCAAAATCAAGTCAGACCAAATGAGAAACCCCATTCCGCGACGCATCGGCATAAGTACCTGCGGGGCGCATGGAAACCGCAGGGAGTAATCTCCAAAATCGCGAATGATCCCATTGGGTTCGATCCCATTGGGTTCCTGAGGGGATGAGTCTGTACGGGGAAATGATGGATCCATGAAAAGCTGTCCTTAAAAAAAGTGGATAAAAAAGAAAAACCTGCAGCAGCGCACCGCATTGACGGTGCACACAGGTCTCAATGCCCTCTAATTATAGGCAAAATCCGCAAAATGTCAAATGTTTCTCCTTGAAAAAAGAAGAAAAAAACGAAAAAATGCAAAAAAATTTTCCTCCCCCCCTGTGAAAAGTCTGAAATTTCGCTATAATATACAGCATTGGTATTTGTGTTTAATCGTTCATTCCGATCAATGGAGTGAATTGGGACTCAAACTTAAACAGGAGATTTACCGTGGGAACAAAAGTATCCGGAAAAGGGCGTCGCAAGATCGGTCGTAAAAAGAGGAAGATGCGTTCGAGGATCCGTCATCGCAAATAATTGCGTGCAGGTCCGGTCTTTCCGCACCTGCCTTCTTGATGTTGTGAGGCGAGTGAGCGTGCTGTCGCTCTGACCTGTTTTGAGTGGTTTTGTTTCTGCTCTCTTCGCTTCATGGAATTCGACGCAGTTGAATTTTCCGCTCCGGCACAGATATGGAGTTCGCTCCTGATTGCTTTTGTTTCGTTCAGAAAACGGAAATTTGACTGATTGACGTAAAATCCGGTGTAAATCTGGCACTGGATTTTTTTTTGGAAAGGTCCACTATGGCTCCACATCCCGGTTCAGTTAGCGTTCAGCATCAGAAAAAGCGAATCCAGATCATTGGCGCCCGAGTGCACAATCTGAAGGACGTAAGTGTCGATATTCCGCGAAATCGCCTCGTCATCATCACTGGGCCGAGCGGTTCCGGGAAGAGTTCGCTGGCGTTCGACACGCTGTATGCGGAAGGTCAGCGGCAGTACATTGAAAGCCTTTCCGTCTACTCACGTCAATTTTTTCATCAGATGGAGCGCCCGGATGTGGACCGGATCGAAGGGCTCCAGCCGACTATTTCCATCGATCAGCACTCCGGGATCAGTAATCCGCGAAGTACCGTTGCGACCGTAACGGAGATCTACGACTATCTCCGTCTTCTTTACGCGCGTCTCGGCAAAGCGGTCTGCCCGAAGTGTTTCCGTCCCATTCGTCCGCAGCTTCCGGAACAGATTTTCGACACGCTGTGTGCCTATCCGGAAGGTACGCGCATGATGCTTCTGGCTCCGATCGTACGGAAACGGAAAGGGAACTGCCTCGACGTTTTCGAGCTGATCCGCAAAGCCGGCTATGTGCGTGCGCGGGTCGACGGCGTCATCATGGAGTTGGATCAGGTGAGGGCGCAGGATATTCGCACCCCGCACACCGTCGAAGCGATCGTCGACCGAATCGTGGTCAGGGAAGCGTCACGTCCGAGACTCACGGAAAGCGTCAATCTGGCTCTGCGGCACGGCGGCGGGCAGATCATCGCAACGATAGAGCATACGACACCGCAGGGGAACGTCTGGAAGGACCGAATTTTCTGCACAAAAAACATGTGCCCGGTCTGCGGGATCAAATTTGATGTTCTCGAACCCAAAATGTTCAGCTTCAACAGTCCCTACGGCGTCTGTACGACGTGCGAGGGTTTCGGTTACCTGGAAAAATTCGATCCGGATCTGGTCATCTCGGACCGATCACTTTCTCTGGCTTCCGGTGCTGTCGGGATCTGGAAGAATCTGCCGGAACAGACGCTTCGCGGATTCCGCACCCGTCTCTCATCCTGTCTCGCAGTCTTGGGCATCCGCTGGAACACGCCGCTGGAACGGCTGAACGAAACACAGATGGACTTCCTCCTCTACGGTTCTGGAAGCGATCTTTTCGACCTGAACGAGTACCTTGGGACCGTCACAGCATTGCGCAATGCTTCAAGTTCCGAAATACGAAAAGCGGCACAGCTGATGGAGCGTGCCGGGCAGGAAGATCCGTCGGATCTGGAACAGAAAGCGGCGATGAAAGGCACGTTCAAACCGACGATGAAACAGGAAGACGACGGCATCTCGCTGGCTGCCGTGCGTGCGTTTGATGAAGAGGATCCCGAAGACGGTTTTTCTGCATCGAACGCGAAAAACACCGTAAAAAGCACGGCGAAAAATGCAGGGAAAGTCTCAGCTGAAAAATCAGCAAACTCTGCAAAAAAGAAAGATACCGGGACGGCGCTGGATGAAAACCCGACAGATAGCGAAACGGTCGATCTGGATATTTCTCTCTCCCCGGGGAAAAACGCAAAAAACGGCGCCGGCGACTCCATGATCGACTATGCCGCGGACCTCAAACCGGAAAGTTCCGGTTCGTTCATCGATCTTGCATCTTCCTCCTCGATCTCTCTGAGCGCAAGCGGCATCGATCTGACGGCAAAAACTACGATTTTCCGCAAACTTCCAGAGATCGGCGAAAAAGTCGAAGGGATCTTCGACATCCTGAACGACGAGTACCAGAACGGTGCGTCTGCTTCGTTTCGCAGCACTCTGGAATCGTGTCACGGGCGCGTAACGTGCCCAACGTGCCACGGTGCACGCTTGCGAAAAGAGGCTTTGAACGTCCGGATCGGCGACCTGAAGCGAAAGGATCATATGAGGCCGCACACGATCCAGGAACTCACTGCGCTGAACGTTCTGGATGCGCTAAAATTCTTTGAAGAACTGGAATTTGACGCAGAAAATGAGCTTCCGATCGCCGAGCCGCTCATCTCACAGATCGTGCCGCGTCTGAAATTCCTGAGCCAAGTCGGCCTCGGCTACCTCACGCTCGATCGGTCCGCGGATACGCTTTCCGGAGGTGAACTCCAGCGCGTGCGTCTTGCCGGCGGTCTTGGTTCCGGGCTGGTCGGCGTCTGTTACGTGCTCGATGAACCCTCGATCGGTCTGCATCCGCGCGATAATCAGAAACTCATCGAAACACTGCGTCAGCTCCAGCGCATGGACAATACGGTCCTAGTCGTTGAACATGATGACGCGATCATGCGGCAGTCCGACTGGATCATCGACGTTGGTCCCGGTGCGGGCGTGCACGGCGGAACGATCGTCGCGGAAGGAACTCCGGAAAGTATTCAAAATCATCCGCGTTCCCTGACCGGCAAGTATCTGCGCGAGCGCCAGAAGTACGCTCTTCGCCGAAAACGCCGTTCCATCAACACCCGCACGCGCTTCGTGACCATCGAAGGGGCCAAAACGAACAATCTGCAGGACGTCACGGCAGCCTTTCCGCTAAAGCGTTTCGTCTGCATCACGGGAGTGAGCGGTTCCGGGAAGAGTTCACTCATCAACGAAACGCTCGCACCGGCCGTCATTCGCAGACTGGGCGGAGTCTCGGCAAAACCAGGACCGTTCACCGCACTGAAAGGCGCGAACCGGATCGAAAAAGTCATTCTCGTGAATCAGGCACCGATCGGACGCACACCGCGGAGCAATCCGGCAACTTATCTCGGGATCTTTGACGAAATACGCAAAGTTTTCACCGAAACGCGCGAAGCGAAACAGCGCGGATACAAGATCGGCCGATTCAGTTTCAATGTGCGCGGCGGACGATGCGAACACTGCCAAGGCCAGGGTGTGCAGAAGATCGAGATGAATTTCCTCCCCAACATGTACGTCCAGTGCCCGGAATGTGAAGGAAAGCGCTTCAACCGCCAGACACTTGAGATCACGTACAAAGGGAAGTCCATCGCCGACATTCTGAAAATGAAGATCGAAGACGCGGCCGAATTTTTCGAAAACTTCCCAACGATCCACCGCCCGCTTCAGAGTCTGATCTCCGTGGGACTCGGCTACCTGGAACTCGGTCAGCCTTCCACGACGCTTTCGGGAGGCGAGGCGCAGCGGATCAAGCTCGCGCTGGAACTCGCGAAAACATCCAGCGGCGACACGCTCTACATTCTGGACGAACCGACGACCGGTCTGCATTTCGCGGACATCGAGCGGCTCCTGAATGTTCTCCATGATCTGGTGGACCGCGGAAATTCGGTCTTCGTCATAGAGCACAATCTTGATGTCTTGGCCTCCGCAGACTGGATCATCGATCTGGGACCGGAAGGCGGGAGCGGAGGAGGAAAGATCGTGACGGTCGGAACTCCTGAAGAGGTCGCGGAAATGCCGAAAAGCAGAACGGGGATCTTCCTGAAAGAGCACCTCACGCGCTGAAAACACAGAAAACGGAAGGAGGATCCATGATTTCGCCATTTCAAACGCTCCGAACATTAAACGCACCATGGTTCCTCCTCTGGTGTATTTTCAGTACCCAGACAGCACTTTCGGCAAAATCTTTCCAGGAAACGGAAAGCGTGAAAAAAACGGAAATGGAAAAAATCTACGTGCTTCCGGAAGATGTGCAGTCGTCGGAGGTCCGTGAGCTGATTTTTCTGACCGAATCGCTTTCTGGGGAGGAGACCGGGAAAAAAGAGTTTCTGCTCAGGGTGAATGGTACGCCGGAATTTCATGCCGGATTCACGTCAGCTCTGAAAATCGCCAGGGATGGCGATCCGAGAAAAACGCAGACCGAACGGGTGGTCCGTGAAGCTCTCAGACAGACCGTTTCGTGGAAATTCGAGGAACTTCATCTGGAAACGTTTGCGGAAGCTCTTCAAAAACTCCTGCCCGTCCCCGTCGTTTTGGATCCGGAGTCCCTTCCCGCTGAAAACTGGGAAGAAAATGTCGGACCGGTCGATTTCTCCGGACTCACACTGCGCAGCGTGCTGGATCATCTTTTTGTGTCGCACCATCTGGAGTGGTTCATCCAGGATGAGAAATTCTTCCTCACCGACGCGGACGGCGGCTCTGTTCCGCTGGAGTTGAGACGTTACCCGCTCCCGGAATCATTCCAGAAGACTCTCGACCAGCGTTTCTTAAGCCGTTCCCTCCAGCAAAAACTTCTCCTGTGTGCCGGTGAACTCCTCACCAATACCGTCCTGCCGGAAACCTGGACAGACTGCGGCGGAAATGCGCAGTGGCTCCTCTGGGGCAGGCACCTGCTCATTTCCCAGACTCGGCGAGGACACGAGGAACTTGCGTCTTTTTTCGCGCAGTGGGAAAATGCGTGGGCCTCAGAAAAGGATGGAGGGACTGCTTTCCCGCAATTTTCCGTGCGAACTCCAACGCACCGCGTACTGAAACGCGGCGTGTCTCTCGACTTCCGGGATCTTCCATTGGAAAACGCGCTGGCAGAACTGGAAAAGGCACTCGGAGTTCGGATCCTGAAACTCCCCGGCCTAAAATTCCCCGCTTCTGAAAAACTCTCGATGACGTGGTCCTGCGCGCAAATGCCAGGCTGGAAAGCGCTTCTGGAATTTTCACGTGAGGCGAACCGGCTTCTGGAAGAAAACGGCGGCGATGAATGGTACGGGATCCATCAGAAATTCGGTTTCGCGATGCAGGATGACCATCTTCTTGTGGTCGATTCCGAAGCGGACGTAATCAAAGAAGTGTTTGTCTGGAAGATCCCGGATGAAGTTGATCCGGAAAAACTCACCGTTTTCCTGACGAAACGCTTTTTCGCGGATGGCTGCTCAGAAGAAGAAATTAAAGAACGGCTGGCACTCGGAATAAACGACTCGATCTTCCTCGCAAAACCGCTCCGAATGCTCGCCATTTATCGGGAACCGTTCACCCTGTTTCCCGTGAAGGAATTTCTTCAGGAATTGAGCCAAACGAAGGAGGTCCCGCCAAAATTCCGTTTCTCAGACCCTCCGGAAGATGTTCTCGAACCGAACGCGAAGGATGGATCGGACATCAGCGAAATGGATCTCTTCGAAAATGGTGCTTTTCTCGACGCTTTTCCATCGATGTTTTAATTCTGCGTAAGCACTTCCCGCCCCGCTTTGAAACGCTACAGCAAGCAGCAGGTTTTAAATTGGGGAAAATGGAAAAGTCTGAACATTCTCAAAAACAGAAAATTTTAAAATTTCAATAAAAACAAGAATTTCCTCCTTGAATATTCTGGCAATTCTGATAAAATGAAAAAAGTGGGTGCTTATTTGCCCGCTCAAAAATTCAATGTGTCGAATCAGGTGAACGGCATTCCTCTTGGAATTGTCCGTTAAAAGGGAATTCGGTGCCGAAAGTTGAAGCTGGATCGTCCGAGTGACGGTTTCGTTCCTTTCCATTCCGAAACGGTCCCCGCCGCTGTGGACAGAGAAAGTTTGCCATTCTTAAAATGGTCATTGCGTTTGCGAAAACGTGAGAAGGCCGGCAAATGACCGCGTTGCGGACTCTGTGAGTCAGAAGACCTGCCTGTTTTTCGAAAATTCACGATCCGCGTGGGAGACGGGTCAGGATTTAGGCGCATTTTTTCCGAAGGACACACGGTTCTCCGAAAGGTATTCCTGTTCCGAGGGGCTTCTGGAAAATCCTTTGTCGAGCGGATAATGCGCAGAAAGGACGGTTTTCTCATGAAAAAACCGCGTTGTTCCGTATGCTGCCGATTGGTCAGTCTATTTATCTTTGCCAGATTCTGTCAGTTCGCTGCGATTTTTGGGATCTTCCTTGCGTCATGCCTCTTAATGAGTAACGTCAGCCTTCAGGCAGAAGTCGTGACCATCGATTTTGAGAATGCCCGCACGGCCCTTTCCGGCTCCAATTACGTCTGGAATGAAACGTCGACCGGATACTATTTCCGCGGCGATGACGGTACGGAAAGCGCGATACTCGGCGATAATCCCTGGATGCCGGAGGGATACGAAGCTCGCTATTTCTCGCTCGGAAACGGCGTTTCGTTCAACAACGTGTTCAACTATTCGGCACTGATGTACGAGTACTGGCATGGTTTTGCCTTCTCGAACAAATCCGGATTCAGCGGGGATCCGAATGGTAACTCCAATTTCTGGCTTGAGGACGGCAACCAGTTCACCTCCTTCTCCGGAGGCGGAGCAAACGGCTCGGAATACTATGCCGTCATTTACGATGGGGACTCTTGCGGAATGAGCCCAGCTCCGACGATCCAATTTGACGAAACCGTTTCCATTCAGAGTTTCGCGCTGAACAACACGCCGTGGCCGGTCTACGGTTCCGTTTTGGGAGACAGTTTTGCCGGCTCTGCCGATCCCGGTTTCTGGTACCGGCTGACGGTCACGGGAAGAAATGCACTGGGTGAAGTTACCGGAATGAAGGATGTCATGCTCATTGACTATCTCGGGGAAGAACTGAATTTCATCGAGGACTGGACGACGATCGAATTCACGGACCTCTCTGCCGACGACATTTTTACGGATGATTCCGGCGAATACCTCATGGCTTACGGAAACACGCCGGATGATGTGCTGGAATTCGCGGAACTTCTGCTGGCCGGTGAGGTCGAGAACTCTTTCGAGAACGTCGATTCGCTCGAATTTCGCGTCTCCGGCACCGACGGCGGAATGTGGGGACTGAATATCGCGGCGTATTTTGCGTTGGACGACCTCTTTTTCCTGACCAGCGGCAGCATCAGCGGCGGAGATCTTCCCATTTCTTCCGTTCCGGAACCGGGCACCCTCGCGCTTTTGCTGGCCGGTTTGGCTTTCCTGGGAGTCCGATCCCTGCGCAGGAAAGTGTCCTTCCGCCTCTTTCAAACCGCAGCGGAGGGGTGAATATGCGGCGAAAAGGCTTTACTCTCGTGGAGCTTCTCGTCGTCATCGCGATCCTCGGTGTCCTCATGGGACTGCTTTTGCCCGCAGTCCAGATGGCTCGCAGCGCGGCGAGGAGCCTTCACTGCCAAAATAATCTGCGGCAGATCGGCACCGGTTTTGATTCCTGGTCCGCGGTCCACGATTCCCAGGTCATTCCCGGCGGCGAAGATCATCGAAGCTCCATTTGCCCTCAGGGACGAAGTTACGGCTGGTCCTACTTTCTCCTGCCGCATATCGAAGAGCAGAACCTTTTTGAGCGGATCGACGCGGATTCCAAATTTGACGACGAAGTGAACCGGGAACCAGCCGGTACGGAGATCCCGATCTATGTCTGTCCGGAAACGTCCGGCGAACCCATCCGCGTCAACGGATACGCGCGGACTTCCTACGGCGGGATCTACGGGGCGCGTTTCCCAAGCCGAAACCGAAACGAACCAGTCAACGGACCGCTTATTTACGTCGGTACGTACCCAAAAGCGTACCTTGAAAAGGGAAAACGCGGGAAACTGGTCATCGACCCGCTGAAAACGGCAGATATCGGCGACGGACTTTCATGCACGCTCTTCATCTCGGAAGATTCCCGGCCAAACTCCGACTATGCGTACGGCGACCGGCACTGGATCTGCTCTTCCAATGTTTTCGATGTGGCGTACGGCATCAACCAGGCGCTAAAGACGGACAATGAGATCTGCAGTCAGCACCGGGGCGGCGCGTACGGAGTGTTCGGCGATACGTCCGTCCATTTTCTCTCAAATTCGATGGATACGGAAACTCTCGCGTCGCTCTGTACGCGGGACTGGGGCGATTTCGCAGCCGGATTCTAGTAAGATCCCCCAATATTTTCTGATCCTCAAACAAAAAGAGCCTCCTTTTTGCCGGAGGCTCCTTTTTTTCCGAGTTTCAAATCAAAATCTCGCTTCCAGGTCTAGTTGAAGTACTCGACCGCGTTGCGGAACATCTGGAGTCCTTCGCCCTCTTCCGGCTGAACGTCACGGCGAGTCCAGCGCGGATGCTGCGTCGGGTCGATATGGCGTTCCGGATGCGGCATCAGACCGAGCACGCGGCCCGTTTCGTCGCCGAGACCCGCGATATTTGCCACGGCACCGTTTGGATTGTCGGGGTACTGGAGAATGCCGTTCGCATCGTATTTCGCGGCTTCCTCAAATTTCGAGAAATCCAGCGGCGCATACTGAAGCGCGATCTGGCCGTTTTCCTCAAACTTCTTGAGCGTTTCCGCATCTTTCACGACAAAACGCCCTTCCGCGTGCGCTGCCGGAATGTAGAGGCGGTCGATCCCCTTGAGGAAAACGTTTTTGCAGTTCGCGTGCGTCTTCAGTTCGACCCATCGGTCCTGGAAACGCTGGCAGTTGTTCCACGCAAGCGTCGCGAGCGGCTCGCCGTCTACCGGGATGAGGAGACCGGTCTTGATGAGGATCTGGAATCCGTTGCAGATGCCCAGGACGAGTTTACCGGCATCGCGGAATTTCTGCAGCTGGTCCGACAGATTGTGGAGCAGCTGGCTGGAAAGAATGCGTCCGGACGAAATATCGTCGCCGTAGCTGAATCCGCCGGGGAAGCAGAGGATCTGAAATTTCTCGAAGAGAGACGGATCTTCGAGAAGACGGTTCACGTGGATCCGTTCCGTCGCCGCGCCTGCTTTTTCAAAGGCGTAAGCGGTTTCCAGATCACAGTTCGTGCCCGGTGCGCGTAAAATCAAAACATTCGGTTTCATGGTCTATTCCTTAAATTCAATTTGTGTGTATTTTCGTCCTGCTCTTCATTTTTCAGACGGGCATTTCAACAAAATCGCGTCTGAAACAAATAGCCCATCCCGCTGCTTCGGTAAAAGAAAGCAGCGGGAAACAGGGATCCCATTAAAGATCGAGCGGTTTGAGCCAGGCAGCTTTCAGGTTGGCGAGTTCCGCGTCGATGACGTTTCCGCCGGCGATGCCTTTCACCGTGAGTTTCGTGCCGGAGTTGACCGAGCCGATCTTCGCGGCACAGACGCCCTCGAGTGCAGCGAGGAAATCGGCTTCCTTTTCCGGTGCGACTTCGATGAGGAAGCGCGTGTTGGATTCGGAGAACAGGAGGGCCGCATCGGACTTTTGCCCATCGAACGGGACGGCGGAGAGGTCGAGTTCCACGCCAAGTTCACCGGCGAATGCCATTTCTGCCGCGGCGACAGCGAGACCGCCTTCGGAAAGGTCGTGGCAAGAGCGGACCGTGCCGGCCTGGATCGCGTCGTAGACTGCTTTGAGCGTCTTTTTCGTGACGCCGAAATCAACTTTCGGGCACTCGCCTCCGGAAAGTTGATTCACGAGACCGAAGTGCGAACCGCCCATTTCCTCTTTCGTCATTCCGACGGCGTAGAGGGCAGAACCGGCAGATTTCAGGTCCATCGTCACGCATTTGCGCACGTCGTTGACCTGTCCCATCGCGCTGATGAGCAGAGACGGCGGGATGCTGATCGGTTCCTGACCGGCAGGACGGAATTCGTTGTTGAGACTGTCTTTACCGCTTACGAACGGCGTGCCGAGCGCGATGGACATATCGCGGCAGGCGATAGCCGAGCGGACGAGAGAACCGAGCGTTTCCGGACGGTCCGTGTTGCCCCAGCAGAAGTTGTCGAGAATGGCGATCTTTTCCGGGTCAGCGCCGACGGCAACCGCGTTACGGAGCGCTTCGTCGATCGCGCTGGCGGCCATCCAGTACGTGTCGCATTCGCCATAGCACGGATTCATACCGTTGGAGATGACGACGCCCTGCATCGTGTGGAGACGGGGACGGAAGACGGACGCATCGCCCGGGCCGTCATTGTTCACGCCGACCAGAGGTTTGACGGCGGAACCGCCCTGAACTTCGTGATCGTACTGACGGACGACCCAGTGTTTCGACGCCACATTGTACGAACCAAGGATCTTCGTGAGATCTTCCGTGTAGTCCGTACGGATCGGGAGATTCATCGGGGAGACTGCCGGAGGAGCGTAGACCGCCTCACGAACGACCGGCGGACGGCCGCCGTGCATGAAGTCCATCGTCAGGTCCGCGACTTGGACTCCGTCGTATTTCAGGACCAGACGTCCAGTCGGGACGTAGCGGCCGATGACCGTCGCTTCGACGCCTTCCGACTCGCAGAGAGCCTTCATTTCCGGCCATTTGTCTTCCGCGACGCTGAAGACCATGCGTTCCTGCGCTTCGGAGATCCACATTTCTTTGTACGAGAGACCTTCATACTTGAGCGGGATCTTTTCGAGCCAGACTTCCGCGCCGATCTCTTCGCCCATTTCGCCGACAGCACTGGAGAAACCGCCAGCGCCGCAGTCCGTCACCGCCGTGTAGAGTCCGCGGTCACGGGCTTCAAGAAGGACGTCGAGGACCATTTTTTCGGTGATGGCGTTTCCGATCTGAACGGCACCGCCGGAAAGAGATTCGCTTTCGTGCGTCAGTTCTGCCGAGCTGAACGTCGCGCCGTGGATTCCGTCACGCCCGGTCCGTCCGCCAACGGCGACGATCAGGTCGTTCGGATCGGTCTTTTTGAAGGATTTGTCGACCGGGATCAGACCGACGTTTCCGCAGTAAACGAGCGGGTTGCCGAGGTAGCGTTCATCGAAAAACACCGCGCCGTTGATGGTCGGGATACCCATTCGGTTACCGTAGTCACGCACGCCGGAGACGACGCCGCGCATGACGCGCTTCGGATGCAGAACGCCCTGGGGAAGGTCTTCCAGCGGAATTTCCGGCGGAGCGAAGCAGAAAACGTCGGTATTTGCGACCGGTTTCGCACCCATTCCAGTCCCCATCGGGTCACGGATGACGCCGCCGATGCCCGTATTCGCGCCGCCGTAGGGTTCCAGCGCAGACGGATGGTTGTGCGTCTCGACCTTGAAGCAGATATTGTACTCGTCGTCAAACGTCACGACACCCGCGTTGTCCTTGAATACGCTCACGCACCAGTCGTTTTCACCGAGATTCTTGCGAATTTCCTGCGTCGCGGCGAAGATCGTTTCTTTCAGCATATTCTGGAAAACGATCTCGCGTTCATCGTCGCGGTAGGAAATGCGTCCGGCCAGCGTCTTGTGCGAGCAGTGTTCGCTCCACGTCTGCGCGATGGTCTCCAGTTCCACGTCCGTCGGGTCGCGGTCCAGATCCTGGAAATGCTTCTGAATGGTCTGCATTTCGACCAGCGAAAGGTAAAGCTGACCTTTGATCGCCAGCGTTTTGAGTTCCTCGTCATTCATCGCGCGGATCGGAACGATGGTCAGCTCGAAATGGTACGGGCTGCCGACTTCCAGATGCTCGAACGTGAATGGGCCTTTGACGACCTGTTCGATGGCGTCGTTGGCGAGGATCTTCCAGCAGAGTTTGTCGATGTTTTCCGTATCGAAACCGGAAATGAAGAACTTGCGGAACGTGCGGACCGCTTCAACGGGGAGATCCATGTCTTTGATGGCTTTCAGCGCGCTGTTGGCGACCGGGTCCATGACGCCTGGTTTGGGAAGGACGTTGACGAGCGTCTCGCCGTTTTCAGCGTCTTTCGCTTCCGAAACGGGGAAAACGACCGGTTCTTCCACCACACAGTCGGCCAGCAGTTCGCGCGCGATCTTTTCCGCCTGTTCACGGTCCAAAGCTCCCTGAAGCAGGTACCCGTGGCAGGAACGGACTTTCATAGAATCAGTGCCCAGTCCGAGGGCCTGTGATTCGGTAACGGTTTCATTCGCCAGTGCATCGACCTGACTGGCTTTCGGATAAATATCAATTTCCCAAAGCATCTGGATTCTCGAAATAAAAAAAGTTTCATTTTTCCCGGTGCGCGTCAAGATCGTTCTAAACGGAACTTTCCGACACTCCGCGCCCCCCTGAATCAAGCCGCCCGACTCTTTACAGACGGGTCAGTCCTCACATTATACACAAAATCACGCGTAATGCAAGGTGCGGGAACAAAATTTTCAGAACTTTTCAAAATTTCCCGCCTTTCTCTCAAATTTCACCGCGGCATTTACTCCTCTGACTCTTCCAAAACCACGCGAAATCCCACACAAGAGTCCCGATCGGTTCCCGACCGGTTATATCGGAACGCGGAACGGCAATATTCAACATCAGAGATCCAATCTCCGCCTCGCTCAACTCGGGACGAACTGATCGAGGCCATCTGTTCACGGGGAGATGCCGTAAAGTCCTTGCCCGCATACGAACACCATTCCGCGACATTACCGTGCATATCATAAAATCCCCACGCATTCGGCAAATAGCTTCGGACTGGCGCAGGCCTTGCATATCCGTCATCATGAAAAACATCTCGCCCATCGACATCCACATCGCAGCTCCGATCACAATAATTCCCGTAACGCCAAAACTCTGAGGCTGAGTCGCCGAAAGAAAATTTCGTACTCGTCGCCGCCCGGCAGGCATATTCCCACTGTGCCTCGGTGGGGATACACACGGATATGCCAAGTTTCTCGCTAAGCTCCAGGCAAAAAATACAGCAATCATTCCAACTTACGCTTTCGACGGGATTCTGATCACCTTCATAAACACTTGGATTTTTCCCCATCACGCTCTTCCACATTTCTTGCGTCACTTCCGTTTCGAGCATCCAAAATCCCTTTGCAAACGTCACTTCTTGCGAAAAGTAGACACTTTCTCCCATCACGAACGTCCCCGCAGGACACCAGCGGAATGCGTACTCGATACCGTCCGCAGTCTTCACCATTCGCTCGCCAGCCTTATGGCCCGTCACGTCCTGAACGGATCCCGATTCCGAAGTTTCCGCTTCGTCTTTCGTTTCCTCTTTCGTTTCCTCTTTCGTTTCCTCTTCCGTTTCCTCTTCCGTTTCCTCTTCCGTTTCCTCTTCCGTTTCTGGATCTGCTCCTGCCTGTTTTTCGGTTTCCGCGCGCACTTCTGCGGCATGTTCAGCATCCGCATCAGCATTTACGTCAGCATTTACGTCAGCATCAGCATCTGCGTTACTATACGTAACGGTCTCGGCGTTCTGACTGGCCGTTTCAGTAATTTGGAACTGCTCTGCCATTTTGATTTTAGGCTCAGCCACTCTCCCGCACCTGCCGATCAGCACACCGATAAAAAGAACGGCAAGCAGAAGTATCATGAAACAGACGACAGAAACTCCCGGCTTGGAAAACTCCTTTTTATGTGCGATCTGCGGGATCTTGTTCTGGATCTGGTCCAGGATCTTTTGCAGAAACAGCTTGGGGGAAACAGATCCAGGTCTCCGAGGCATCAGTCGCCTGACCATCAGAGCGGAGAGAAATTTCGTACAAGACGAAAAACGTTTTTCCGCCTCAAAGGAAAGGGCACGGGAAAATGCGGCATTTACGGACTCGGAGAAACGGGGAGAATGCGGCCTGAAACGAGATTTTTGAAGGAGTATCGACGCGCGGTTTCCCGAAAACGGAAGCGAGCCGGTCAGCATTTCGTATAGGACCATTGCGAGCGCGTACTGATCCGTGCGGGCATTTTGCGGTTTCCCTTCCATCTGTTCCGGCGCCATGTACCGAGGCGTACCGGAGGAAGAGTGCTCCATCGCCTCATTCGGATCGGGCTGCTGTGCATTCGCCATTTCCCTCTCCGGACGGATGCGCGCCGCAATGCCGAAATCGATCAGAACCGGTTTTTTGCCCATAATCATGATATTCTGCGGCTTCGCATCGCGGTGGAGGATGCCGTTTCGGTGCGCAAGGTCAAGAGCCGCGGCAAGAGGGCGGAAAATCGGAAGGAGTTTTTTGAGCGGAAGTCCATTTTCATGTCCCGGCTGCCTTTTGAACCAGTCCCACAAAGTCCCGCCGTCCGCGTACTTCATGACAAGAAAGTCGCCAAAATCCGGGTCGACATACCGTCCCAAAAGCGGACAGATGCTCGAGTGATTCAGATTTTTCGTAAGGTCAAAAACACGGCGGACTTCTTTTAACACCTCTTCATTTCCGCGCAATTCTTTCGTCAAAATTTTCAGCACGACGCGCTGGCTCACTTCACCCTGCACGAGTTCCTCCGCGAGCCACGTCTGACCCATGCCGCCCTCACCGAGCTTCTTTTTCAGGCGATAGTTTCGAAATTCCCCAAACAGATACCCATCGCACAGATCCCCAAACTGTGCGGAATCGTAATTCACTTCTTCCGGCTCAAGCAGCGTCAAGACGGACTCTTCAAACTTTGGATTCTGGCTCATTTTTTGACCTCAAACTATGGCAGACGAATGAAATAATTTGATTTTACTCGATTTGCTAAAAGATTCAAGGGGGGACTGCGCGACTGACGGCAATGGACGTTTCCGAGTAATGACACGCTCCCTTTCCCGCTGCGCACTGCGGCAAAAATATCTCAAAAGAATAAAAAAGAAGATTCGATTCAAATTTTGGCTCAAAAACTTCGAAAATATCGAGTTTTTTCGAGAATTTCGTGTTAAAATTTTCCGAAACAAAATAAAGTGACCATACACTCGGCAAGATCAAAAGAACACTTTTCCTGTAGACAGTTTTAATCAAAAAAAATCATGAATCACTTCCAATACACGATTTTTGAAGACCATGTCGCGCTCACACATTGCAAAAGTTCCGTTACTTCGGCCGTCATTCCTTCCGCCTTGGATGGTCTTCCCGTCACGAGCATTGAAGATTCTGCGTTCTATTTTTGCTCAAACCTCACGTCGGTGACGATCCCAGAAAGCGTCACGAGCATTGGAGATCGGGCATTCCATGGCTGCACGAGTCTGACGTCCGTCACGCTCCCCAAAAGCCTCCGGAGCATCGGAAATTCCGCATTTTACGGCTGCGCAAGTCTGACGTCCGTCACACTCCCCAAAAGCCTCCGGAGCATCGGCGAATCCGCGTTTCGCGGCTGCACGAGTCTGACGTCCGTCACGATACCTGAAAGCGTTCAGAGCATCGGCGGATCCGCGTT
>JAFQOH010000250.1:0-9504 GCA_017403345.1 Thermoguttaceae bacterium | reverse complement strand
TCTGAATCCTGTGTGGCAATTCGCGCACTTTCCGGCAAGTAGTCCTTCAAAAGCTCCGTCCGTTGAGAGATCGCCTCGCGGATAGCCTCGCGGAATTCGTCAAGCGTCTTTTCCGAATCCGAATCAGCCGACGGCATCTGGAACGGAGACGAGGGCTGTGTTGGCTGGGACTTCAGTGCCTTTACGAACTCCCCGCACGACTCAAATCGGTCTTTCGGTTCGTACGCCAACGCACGGAGGAACGTGGGTTTAAGGGACTCCGAGACTGGGGTGAGGGAGTATTGCGGGAACTTTTTATTCGCGGAAAGTTTTTCCGCAGTCTTCGCATCGAACGGGAAATGGCCAGTCAGGAGCCAGAAGGCGGTGACGGCAAGCGCGTACTGGTCCGTGCGTGCGTCTTGCGGGTCTCCGTAATGCTGTTCCGGTGCCATGAAGATCGGCGTGCCGGATTTTTGCTTGTTGTGATCTGGGTCGGAATCGTTCACCGCCTGCGCGATGCCGAAATCGATGAGCCACGGTTTGGCAAGTTTGGGATCCTGCGTACTGAAAATGATGTTCTGCGGCTTCACGTCACGGTGGATGATCTTACGCAAGTGCATCGCATCCAGCGCCTCTGCGATATTCTCAAGGATCGGCAAAACAGTTGCCGGCGCGAGTCCGTTTTCGTGTCCCGGCAGCTTTTCGAACCACACATCCAGCGTCTCGCCTTCCGCATACTGCATGACGAGAAAGTGCTTAAAATCGTCGTCCAATCCTCGGTCCAGAAGCGGGCAGATGTTCGTGTCATGCAGATTTTTCGTGAGGTCGAAAACATCCAGAACATTCTGAATCGCCTTCTTGTCATTGATCAGCTCTTTGCTCAGAATCTTACACACGACGGACTGCTTCTTCTTCCCGTCTTCGTCCAGCCAGTCCGCGAGCCACGTGACGCCCATTCCTCCTTTTCCGAGCTCCTTCACGAGCCGAAAATTCTTACCCTTTCCCAGCAGATACCCGGGTTTCAGCTCTTCAAACTGCTTCTCATCGGCCTTTTTTTCCCCGCTCACACTCTGCGTAGTGGTCAAGTTTAGTGTACCAGCCATTTTTGCGTCCCTCTTAAAAAATTTCGTTTCATTCAGGAATAAACAGATGATCACCATTTGATTTTACTAGATTTTCAAAAAGATTCAAGGGGATAGGATCACGATACAAGAAAAAATAGGACAAATCGAGAAGTTTTTGCAGTTTAACAGAGTGCCCCTTGACTTTTTTTGGATTTCGTGTATGATGAAGAGATGGAGAGACGGATAGTCGCGGAGGTGTAGTCTGTTTTTTTGTTTTAGACGCACCGATGAGGAAAGTCCGGACACCACAGGACACAGTGATGGATAACGTCCACCGACCGAAAGGTCAGGGAAAGTGCAGCAGAAAAGATACCGCCGTTGGAGTCCGCGTTTTTTTATGGACCCGCCGGTAAGGGTGAAATGGCGAGGTAAGAGCTCACCGCGAGGCAGGCGACTGCGTCGGCAAGGTAAACCCCACTGGGTGCAATGCCAAACAGAGAAGAGTAGAACGGGCCATTGCGTTCGTTTTCCCGTGTCGGTCCGGCACGGTGATTTTCGGGTAGGCAGCTTGAGGCGTTCAGTAATGACCGTCCTAGATAAATGACTATCGTTCGGGGCGACCCGTTCACATAATCCGGCTTACAGTCTCTCCATTTTTTCTTTTTTTCGATGCAATGAATGAACCGAAACTGCTCAAAATCGCTCGTTTTTCGACTTCCTGTTCCGTTTTGGGACCGGGAAAACGCGCAGTTGTGTGGGTCCAGGGGTGCGCACGACGCTGCCCGGGCTGTGTCGCGCCGGAAACGTGGGATCCAGAGGGCGGAACGGTGTTTTCAGTAGAAACTCTTGCGGAAAAACTGACGCGGCTTCCGGAGATCGAGGGTCTCACCTTTTCCGGCGGTGAACCATTTCTTCAGGCTTCGGGACTCTGTGCGCTTGCGGACGCCTGCCGAAAGATCCGCCCAGAACTCACCGTCATGGCCTTCACAGGCTGGACGCTTGAGGAACTTCTCGCACGGGAACAACGGGAGGAACTCGCACTGCTTGCCCGACTTGACATTTTGATCGATGGCCCATACCGCGAAACGGAACATGAAAATCTGCTTTGGCGAGGATCACGAAATCAGAAAGTCTGGTTCCTCACCCCGCGATACGAACGGGATTGGAAACCGAGGATCCACGAAACAGGTGTGCATCTGGAACTGGAGGCGGACTCCGAAACGCTGCATATCATGGGGATCCCGCCAAAAGATTTTCGGGCAAAAATAGATGAGATCGCACGAAAACTGCACCTGACACAACAGAACGGCTGAAAGAAAAAAAGGCCCCAAAAGCCGAGCTTCTAGGACCTTTGAAAGTTCATTCCCAACGTCAGATCGAGATAAGAGGAATTTCCGTATCCATCTTGGAATTGTAGTTATTCGCGGCCGTATTGTACTCAACGACCAAAGCCTCCAGTTTTCCTTCTGCCATCCTGAACAATTCAAAACATCCACGATCACCGGCACCATCCGGAAGCGGCAAGAGAGCGACCCCTGTCACATTCGGAACGGTCAAGTTAGCAGTCAGTCCGTCAGCTAACGCAGCGTTAATTGCAGCTATTGCGTCAGAAACGTCCTTACAGGCTTTCTGATAGTCCTCGAAGTTTTCAACAAAGACCTTTTCATAATCAGGAGTCCAGCCGAGCGTACCGGTGATACCATAATCCCACACAACGGAATATGCGTCGAAACTGCCGCTGGCGACATGACCATTCAGACCATAATAATTATATACTTCCTCAGGGCAGTTACCACTTGCGATCAGGTTATAGAGTTCCACCTCAGTACTCGCGCTGCCGGGCTGCCCATTAGGACCGACGGAACCTTCGAGCACTCCAGAGAACGGCGCAGCACCGGAAGGAGAACCGACGGCGAGATCCTGTCCGAAAACTTTTGCGGAATGAAGAGTCACGACCAATGGAGTGAGGCCGGCGCCGATAATGAGCTGACGACGGGTACGGTCCATACTCGGTTTCACAGTTTCTTTCATTTTATCCATTACCTAATGACTCCTTTGAGTGGAACTGATTGATAAAATTTCTTTCAACAGCCCTATTATACTCCGATTACGAAAATATGCTACTGTTTTCGACAAAAAAAACAAAAAAAGTTTAAAATTTCCATAAAAAAACATCCGATTAGGAAAGTTTTGCGTTTTTGGGAGTGGATTTTGAGTAAAATTTAAGATATTTTACTCGATGGACGATATTAAAGTATGTGAAGTCTTGGAGGATCCAGCTTCACAATACATCTTGACCTTTTTTATTTTGGGTATTTTTGTCCTTTCAATAAGAAAATGATGAAACATAAAGCACCGCCCCAGGGCACTCTGGTCTTAAAGCGCAAAGGCCATAAACGGCATCACCGCAAACGCAGTCTGCATTTGATGCGGTGGTTCTGGTGCTTCTTTACTCTTGCAGCACTCAGCGGCGGCATATTTCTCTTCACAGAATATAGAAACCGTCAAAACACGATCGTTGTGACCCGAGACACGACCATTTCCAACATGCAGGCGATCTCCGACGCACTGGAACGCTATCGTTTGGACAAAGGATTTTATCCTCCGGCATACGAAAGCAACGAGATCGGAGAACCGACGCTCAGCTGGCGCGTCGCGATCCTGCCGTATTTTGAAAATCAAAAATATCTTGAACTTTACGAGAAGTTTGAGCGTGGGCTGCCTTGGAATCACGAGCACAACTACCGTCTTCTCGAACAGATGCCGCA
This sequence comes from Thermoguttaceae bacterium, assembly GCA_017403345.1. GTDB lineage: Bacteria > Planctomycetota > Planctomycetia > Pirellulales > Thermoguttaceae > RGIG3701. Next base: position 5,693 of record JAFQOH010000250.1, on the reverse strand, counting down.
AGAATACCGTGCGCCGAGGAGCAAACACACTCCGACGAGCGAATCGCCGCTGAATTGCCTGACGAACTACATGACAGTCCGCCACCCTGATTCGGTGTTCCCCGAATCGCGCGACATTATCTCCAGCTCACGCATTACGGACCGTCTTGCCGACACAGTGGCGGTCATTGAAGTGAGTGATGAAGCGGCTATCGAATGGACGAAACCGGATGATTTTGTTTTTGATCCAACGAAAAAGAGCCTTGCTGCCCCGAAACTTTTCCAGGACGATGCGATCGTCTGCGGAATGTGCAACGCGGAAGTGAAAGTCATCCCAATCCCGACGCCGATCCATCAGCTTTTTGCCCACGACCCGGCCCTGACACCCGAGGAACTCGTGCAGCTGAACCCGCTCGTGGGTCCCTTCCTTCGCAACAATGGATACACGGAGGAATCGAGCGATCAGCCGGCAACTCCCACACAGCCTGCTCCCAAATCAGAACCGGCTGCAGTCTCGAAATCCCAATCGGAATCGCGATCCAAGGCTGCAGATACAAAGAAGCCATAGATCGGTAGACGAAACAGCATTCCCAATATCCCCAAAGAGGGAGGAAGACTTAGATCATCCTCCCTCCTTTTTCTTTTTTCAAACATGCCGAACGGATAGAGCCGCAACGTCTCACGACAAAAAATTCCGATCAGACGAAAATTTCAAAAAATATTTCAAAAAAGCACTTGAAAATACCACCGTCTTGTAGTACAATGAAGAAACAGACTAAAAGTCCGTGCTTTCATTTTTCCTGACCGGAGTTTTATGGACTTCCGCCCGCCATTTTGCGAAATTTATCATCAGGATCATGTCATCACACCGCATATTCCCGCATTTCGTCTCTTTCGTGCAGAGACGTTCGGAGCAACTTATGATCTCCGGCGGCATTACAGAAATGAGCTTCGCAGCTCCAGCGGCATTCCGCTCCAAACGGTCCCCAGCCATTCATCCTTAACCATCCAGCAAGTCCTCAAATATCAGGGAGGTCACTATGTTTCATTCTCCAGCAAAAAACCATTCCGGATTCACACTCGTGGAGCTTCTGGTCGTCATTGCGATCATCGGCATGCTTGTGGGCCTCCTGCTTCCGGCAGTCCAGCAGGCACGTGAGGCCGCTAGGACCATGCAGTGCTCCAACCAACTGAAACAATTCGGTCTCGCCGCACTGAATCATGAATCAACGACTCAAGCATATCCCGGAAGCGGCTGGGATTGCTACTCGACGGGCGACTCCGATTTCGGGATGGGCTGGAAGCAGCCGGGAGGATGGGCGTACCAACTCCTTCCATTCCTTGAACAACAGGCCCTCTACTCTATCATGGGTGACGGAGACATGACAACGATGAACAAGGCAAAGGCTACGGAACTGATGCAGACGCCGCTGGGCATCTTTAACTGTCCCTCGCGCCGTGCACCAAAACTCTACAGCGGCTCAACATCCGGAGCATTTAACTACACCGACCCCACACAGCGCGCCAAAGGAGATTACGCCGCAAACATGGGCGACTATTCCTACGCACAAGATAACAATACGCGAAATCATCCCACACCGCAATACGCCGCGGTCGCGAACGGGACTTACACTAAAAAAGACCTCTCTAAAATCACCGGCATTATCTACAGCTGCAGCGAAACAAAAATGGGCGAGGTCCGCGACGGTACTTCCAATACTTACCTCATCGGAGAAAAGTACATGCAGCCCGAGAATTACGAGATCAACGGAAACGGCGACGATATGGGAGTCTGGATCGGCGCGGATGACGACGGAAACCGAACGTGCAGTGCTTCGCATTTCTATCTGTCCCAAGATCGCCAGGGATACGGAACCCCCTCCTCCTACGCATTTGGAAGTGCACACTCCGGAGCGTTCGGCATGGTGATGGGAGACGGTTCCGTGCACAGGATCTCCTACTCCGTCGACAAGGAAACACACGCATACCTTGGAAACCGCAAGGACGGCGAAGTCGCAGCGCTTCCGTAAGCCAGACACTTCCGGACCTTCACCGCAAACCAAAATTTGCAAACTTCCCCAACGCCCCAAATCATGGAGTTTTATCATGAAGAACGCCCCCATTCCTCAAAAAATTTCAGGATTTACACTCGTAGAACTTTTGGTCGTCATTGCGATCATCGGGATGCTCGTAGGACTTCTGCTTCCGGCAGTTCAACAAGCCCGTGAGGCCGCTAGGACCATGCAGTGCTCCAACCACCTGAAACAGCTTGGTCTCGCGTGTCTAAATCACGAATCAACATCCCGAAAATTCCCGAATACGGGCTGGAACTATCAGTGGACCGGCGATTCAGACCTCGGGATGGGCTGGAAACAGCCGGGAAGCTGGGCGTACCAGCTCCTCCCGTTCATGGAACAGCAGGCACTCTACTCCATCATGGGGGATGGAGTCCCTTCCACGATGAACAAAGCACAGGGTGCTCAGCTCCTCCAGACCCCTTTGACCTTCCTCCACTGCCCTTCGCGCCGCACTCCCAAAACCTACCCGGCAAGCACATCATCACATTCCGGAAACTACAACACTCCGGAACAAAGAGCCAAGGGAGACTACGCTTCCTGCATGGGGGACTACGGTTACGGTCAGCTTGAGGACATTCGAACGGCTCCCGGCTACGCAAACGTTACGAAAAGCGGATACCAGCACAAAGACTTCTCCGGAACCATGACCGGGATCATGTTTTGTATGAGCGAGATCACGGTCGGCGAGATCCGCGACGGAACTTCAAACACCTACCTCATCGGCGAAAAATACCTACAGCCGGAAATTTACGAAGTGAGCGGCGGCGGTGACGATATGGGGGTCTTTTCCGGCACGGACGACGACAATTCGCGCACTTGCGACACGACGCAATTCCACCTCTGCCAGGATCGGTCAGGGTATGCCTCCCCCAATTCACTCGGATTTGGAAGCGCGCACTCCGGAGCGTTCGGCATGGCGATGGGAGACGGTTCCGTCCACCGAGTCTCCTACTCGCTCGACAAAGAGACTCACGCACGTCTAGGAAATCGCAGAGACGGACAGGTCGCCGCGATCGAATAAACAGCCTCCCAGAAAGCACCGGAAGACCCAAGCGTACCCAATGCCTGCGTTTTCCATTCAGAGTTCAGAAAACCGCCTCCGGAATACGAAATTCCGGAGGTTTTTCTTTTCTGCACATTCTTCATTGGTAAAATACACCGAGTTTCTCGATCATTCCGGTTTTTCCATTCAATAAACACTCCCGTTTTGACGATAATTTAAAAGGGCTGCATTTGAAATGAACTGACCGATGGGTCTTTCACTGCGTCAGCTCCGCGTTTTGTATTTCGTACTTCCCTTTTATTTCCGATTTCCCATTTTCCAATCGTCACGTATGCCGCAGGCCCCCTCATTTCCGCATCGGAAATTCCGCATTCAGCGTTCCCTTCAACTCGAAACGCTGGAATCCCGGGAACTCCTTTCTGCCGTCTCGCCAATAGCAGAAAGTGTGCCGTTTTCGGTGGAAAGCAAATGGGAGATCCGTGCAGGATTCACTCCCGTGAAGTGCGAACATTTTTCGGGTCTTGCAGATACTGACGACACAGCTTCCAGCGCGGGATCTTGTTCATCCCTCACCGGCGTCACGGGAGAGCTCGCCGACATTTTCTTTAGTGAGGAACCGGGATCGTTTGAGGGATCCGGCACGTTTTCTGGTTTCTCCCAAACACAGACATTGCTCGAGCCGGAAGCGTCGGAGCATCTCCAGCCGGAATGCGCATTGCCCAGCCAGCTTTCCGTTCCCGCAGAACTTCAGACTGCGGCAGCATCTGCATCTTCCGATATTTCCGGAACCGCGATCCAAGTCAGCTGGGACCCGGTCCCGAATGCGTCCCGGTACCGCCTCACGTACACACTGACGCACCCGGAATGCGAACCGATCCAGCTTCGGAAGATCTATGCGGCAGCGTCCCTCGATCGTACAGCAACGGGCCGTCTGACGGCAGAACTTGACGCAGTCATTCCCGGAACGACAGTAGAGATCCAGATCCAAGCCGTCAGTACAGAAACCGCGTTCACAGATTCCGAACTCAGCGCCGCAGTCACCTTCCAAACTCCGTCACTCACCCAGCATACCACCCTGACGCTGGAAAACGGCACAGAGATCCCTGATGTTTTCGCCCTGCATTCCCGCACGCAGTCAGAGGTGGAAACGGTCCTAACGATCTACCTCGACTTCACCGGACATCTGACGGGAGGGACCGCTTGGAATACGCAAACGAGCCAGGACCTGATCGTCTCTCCCGTCTTCAGCATTGATGAGGATCCCGCATTTTCCACGGAAGAACTCAGGATGATCTATGAGATCTGGAAGATCGTCTCTGAAGACTACGCCGGGTTTGCCGTTGACGTCACGACAGAATTTCCGGGACTGGAATATCTGAAAAGATCCAGCACGTCCGATTCCCGATACGGTATCCGCTGCGTCTTTAGCGAAAATACCTGGTACTCCAATGTCGGCGGGATCGCGCTGCGCAATTCCTTCACGTACTCGAGCGACCTTCCCTGCTTCGTTTTTCTTGATCAGAACGCACGCACAGTCGGCAACGCGGCATCGCACGAGATCGGTCACACGCTCGGTCTTCAGCATCGCGGAGGCGGATCCGCAGCTAACGGCGAGTATTCATACGGCGTGAAAGTCGCAGACGAGATCTACGTTCCGACCTCCAACTCGTCAGTTTCCGATGACGGCTACGTCCTCTTCGATTCCTCCAACTCCGTAATCTGCGATTGGAGTCCCATCATGGGAGCCAGCTACTATGCCAAGGTCTCGCATTGGAGTGACGGAACGTACTTCAACGCACAAAATTCCGGCACCTCACAGTTGGGAGATCTAGAGAAGTTGAACACGTACCTGCCCCTGCGGAACGACGACTATGCCGACTGGAGCTTCTCAGATAACGTGCAGAATGCCGAATCCCAGGACTCCGCATCTTTCCTCACTTCCTTCGGTGAACCGGACTCGCGTTTCGCCCCGATCGGCGAGCTCCTCATTTCCCCATCCGGTACCCTTTCCACCGATGGAGATTTTTTCCACGATTCCTTTTTCGAGACCGTCAGCGGTTTCATCACTCACCGCGACGATACAGATGTTTTCCGCCTCACTCTCGAAGAAGAGACTCAACTGGAACTCACAGTCACTGGAGCCGGAGATTGGGCAAACCTGGACATTTGGGCCGCTCTCTATCCGGAAAGCGTACTCACCGCCTCTGGTTCCGCATTTCCAATTTTCGCCGACGATCCGGATTCCATGGATGCAGTCCTCTCTGTGCCCCTTCAGGCTGGCACATACTTTCTCGTGATCGACGGAACAGGCCGGACACGCACTCTGGAAAACGGACAGGAGGTTGAATACTATTCCGACTACAGTTCCATCGGAAGATACTGCATCTCCGGGTATGCGGAACCCGTCAGTAAAGAAAAAGACGAAACGAGACCAAACGAGCCAGAAACCAATTTTCCAGAAGAAGAGATCCCCTCCTTTCCCATTACGAGATCGGAATTTTATCTGGCGATCCGCCCAGCTCAGGAAACCAACGGAATTCCTGAAACCAACGGAATTCCTGAAACCAACGGAATTCCTGAAACCAACGGAATTCCTGAAACCAACGGAATTCCTGAAACCAACGGAATTCCTG
>JAFQOH010000249.1:0-31574 GCA_017403345.1 Thermoguttaceae bacterium | reverse complement strand
GTCAGCCCAAGTTTCTCCGACAGCTTTTCGCAAAAAGATCGGCACTCCTCCCAGCTCACAAAGTACATCGGATAATCCGAACCTTCGCCACTCAACGGCCAAGGCGTATTCGCCTTGTCGCGCTGCTGACTGATACTCGTGCCCATCACACTCTTCCACATCGCCTGCGTCACTTCCGTCTCAAGCATCCAGAAACCACGCGTAAGCGTCACGCTGTGCTGCGTTTCGTTATCGTTCCGGTACGGCTCGCTGAAAGGACTCCCCATCAGGAACTCACCCGCAGGACACCAGCGGAATGCGTACTCGATGCCGTCGACGGTCTTCACCATGCGCTCGCCTGCTTTGCGGACGGCGGGTTTCGGCGGTTCAGGAGGAGTGACAGGTCCAGAGACGGCCGGAGGAACAGAGGAGGAGTCGGACTCCAATTTCGCGAGGATGAAGTCGTCGAGCTCTTCTTCATCGCCGCGGAGGAGAGGGATCTGAGATTCCTGACGCGTCAAGCGAATGTATTTTTTCGTTTCATAATTCACATACGAAAACAGATTGTGGACACTGATCTGCCCATTCTGAGCCGCTTTTCCTTTCAGGCCTTCCACCAGAAAATACGTGAAAACCCCATGCTTGAGCTCCGCGTCCTCCCATGAGAACTGGCCCGTTTTGCACGACGATATGATGAAAAAACCTGGATTTTCGATACCGACAGGATCCACAAGCGTACGTATCCCTCCAAGCGGTTTCCAGCCGGAATCGACCAGCGACTCGCGGCATGCATCAACGAAAACCAGTTTCTGTTTCGCCTCGCACTCCTCCACGATCTGGTACAGATCGCTCCGTTTCACCAGAGACGAAAGGTCATTGTATACCGCATCCATGGGACAAAAATAGCTTTCGTCGTTCAAACATGCCCCGTGACCGCTCAACGCGAGGACGAACATGCTCCCCTGATCCGCCTGATCTGCCAACAGGCGCGCCTGCTTGAGAATGTTCGAACGCGTCGGAAGGAGAGACGGGTCGTCCGAAGATGTTGAAAGACGAACGATATTCTCAGGCTGAAATCCGATCGCAAGGAGCGCCTCCTCCAACGCCTCCATGTCCGCCTCGCAATACTGAAGACTCTGAAACTGCCGAGGGTACGTATTCACCCCCACGAGCAGCGCGTAACGATGCGCCTTCGGAACCACACCCACTCCACGCCTGCCTTCAGGCTGCGCCCAAACCGTTGCCGCACATAAAAATAGACACACAAACGTCCAAAAAATACGCTGCATGATCTTCTCCTGATTTTTATAAAATTTGACACATGATGCGTCTTTCATGATACAACAAAATGTGATTTTGTCAAGGGGAGTCGAAAAAAATTCAAGAAATAACAAAAGCTAAGAGGAGAAGTACTGCATAAACAGATAACCCCCTTAGCTTCTAATCGTCATCAACACGATCCCGATCAGCGTCACCGCCTCCCGGCACCACGGAAAAAAATACGTAAACCAGATAAACCAGTCAAGCGGAGGACATGGGATTCGAACCCACAACCGGTCTCCCGGCAACTGATTTCGAGTCAGCCTGCTAGCCATTCGCGTATCCTCCGACAAAGGGGAAAAGGAGAACTCTCCTACTCACCCTTAATCTTTGATGTAGTATACCAGATTTGAAATTTTCTGCAAGGGGGGGCGGAAAAAATTTTTAATTTATATCCGAAACTCCAGATCAGCGACTTCCGCGAAATCCCGGATCACGCGAAACGGATACTGCGAGTAGTCGCGCTCCTCCGAGTTTACGAGGATCACCTCGCCAGCCTTCGAGGCGATCGCGGCCTGGATCCCGGGCGGTGAATCTTCGAAGATCAGCACGTCTTCCGGTTTCTTTCCGATGATCCGCATCGCTTTCAGATACATCGCAGGATCCGGTTTTCCGACGACCGTACCGTCCAGCCACACAAGATCTTCAAAACGAAACCATCGATCCAAACGTGCATAGTCGTAGAAGAATTCCACATTTGCCTGCGGTGAAGCCGTTGCGATAGTGAACGGGACGCCTCTTTCTTTCAGAGAATCCAGAAACGCTTCCGCTCCCGGTGCCAGCTCCTGCCCTTTTCGGACACAGATCTCGCGATACATTCGCTCTTTTTCTTCCGCTTCCTTCTGCACCGTCTCCGGAGAAAGTTTTCCGTCGAAAAGGATAGCGAAAATATCTTCATTCGTTTTGCCGTAGACCTTGGCAAAAAAATCTTCGAGCGTCAGCGTGAGGGAGTGCATGGCGCAATATTCCACCCACGCATCGATATGAAGCGGAGTATCCCAAAACAGAGTACCGTTAAAATCGAAAACGACACCGGAACAGTTTGAGTGCATGACATCCACCCGATGGACTAGAAATCCATAGAATTCAGATTGACGGTCTCCGAGGAATCGCGCTGGCGGATCTTGCGGCTCATGATCGCAGCATCGTACCACGTAAAACTAAGTTCCGGATCAGAAGCAAAGCGTGCAAAAGTACGAAATGTTTCGGGACGGTGTTCTTCATTGAAAAGGAAAATGTAGCGTTCCGAACCTTTGGTTAATGCAAGTACATTCACTTCCTGACTCACGAAATGACCTCTTTTAGGATAAAGTCGGCCGGAAATTTGGAGAGTTTCTCCTTTTTTGGATCTCCGACCCTTGATTTCTTTTGACTTTTAGGTAAAATGGAGGAAGAGTGTCGGGGACGAACTGTTTCACCGAAGCACTTCAACTTCCTCACACTTACATTATCGGCAAATTTTACCCGTTTATTGAACTTTTACGCAAATTTTATTCCATGGACCGTTCAATTCCAAGAAATCCGACTCGGGAGGTCCGAATCGGCTCCTTTTCGATCGGCGCAGCCCATCCCGTCGCAGTACAGACTATGTGCGCGACCCGGACACAGGACGTTGACGCCACGCTTGCACAAGTCATCCAGCTCACGGAGGCAGGGGCGAAGCTCGTACGAGTGGCGTGCGATTCGCAGAATGATGCCGAGGCTCTCGAACGACTTTCCCGGAAGATCCGCGAACTGAACGCACCTCTGCGTGAAAAGATCAATCTCTCGGTCGACCTTCAGGAAAATTACCGGGTCGCGGAAAAGATCGCGCCGTTCGTCGCCAAGATCCGATACAATCCAGGGCATTTGCATCATGTGGAGACGGACATTCCGTGGCGTGAAAAAGTTCGATGGCTCGTCGAGACTGCAAAAAAGACCGACACCGCACTGCGCATCGGGATCAACTGCGGGTCGATCGATCCGGCAAAAAAAGCAGAAGAGGACCCCATTTTTGCGAGCGCACTGGAGCACACGGCATGGATGGCGGAATTGGGATTCGAACGTTTCTGCGTCTCTCTGAAAGACTCCGATCCGCAGAACGTCCTGAAGATCAACCGTCTCTTTGCATCCCGATTTCCCGAAGTGCCGATCCATCTCGGCGTGACGGAAGCGGGAGTTCCTCCCATCGGGATCGCCAAAAGCCGTTCGGCCCTAGAGCCTCTTCTTTTTGAGGGGATCGGCGCCACGCTCCGCATTTCGCTCACCGTGCCGAACGAAAGGAAACGGGAAGAGGTCGAAGCCGGGCTCGCACTGATCGAAGACGTCGCAGCCGGACGCAGGACCGTCACGGAAGGGTGGAAGTCCGAAGGTCTGAACATCATCAGCTGCCCGAGCTGTTCACGCGTGCAGAACGGACGTTTTGTTGAACTTGCGATGCAGGTACATGAAATGACGCAGTACGCGAAAGCCTACCCGCTCACCATTGCCGTGATGGGCTGCCGCGTGAATGGCCCCGGAGAGACGGACCACGCCGACCTTGGCCTCTGGTGCGGCCCGAACGCGGTGAATCTGAAGTCGAAAGGGACGCTGCTTGGGAGTTTCCCCTACGATGAGATCCTCGGAAAGCTGAAAGAGGAACTGGACCGTCTGATCGCACTGAGATGAATGTGTGTTTGAGGGTACGGCTCGGAAGTGAGGGCGGGAGCTCAAAAAATTCCCAAAGAAACTCGAAAAAATGTTCATTTGGAGATTTTTTTGGAAAATTTTGACTTTTTTTGTGAAAAAAACCGTCCCACCTCTTGACAAAAACGGGTATTTTGACGCATAATAGAAAATGTGCAGGCGGTGTATGCCGCTCCCGCCAAAAATTTTCCTTCCTGAGGTCCGTTCTGAATGGGGATGGATCGATATTTAATTTTAAGGAGAGCAAGAATGACTCAGACCAACCGTCGTAATTTTCTGAAGACTTCCGGTATCGTCGCCGGTTCTGCCGCAGTGAGCGGATTTGTTGCCCGCAGTGCCCACGCTGAAGGCAGCGACAAGATCAAAGCCGTCCTGATCGGATGCGGCGGACGCGGTAAAGGTGCCGGGAACGACTTCCTTCAGAATGAAAATACGGAAATTATCGCTGTCGCGGACGCGTTTGAGGACAACGCGAGAGGTGCCGCTAATCAGTTCAAAGTTGCCGAAGATAAAGTATTCTGGGGATTCGATGCGTATCGCAAAGTTCTGGCCATCGCCGAAGCGCAGTACGTGATCATCGCCACCCCGCCGGGATTCCGCCCGATCCACTTCAAGGCTGCCATCGAAGCCGGCAAGAACGTCTTCATGGAAAAACCGTGCTGCGTCGACGCTCCCGGTTTCAATATGCTGATCGAAGCTGCCAAAATGGCGGACGCCAAAGGTCTGAAAGTCGGTGTCGGTCTCCAGCGTCACCATCAACAGTCCTACCTCAACGGTATCCGTGAGATCGTTGACGGCAAGTACGGCGATATTCTCTACACCCGCGTTTACTGGAACGGCGGCGGTGTCTGGGTCCGCGACCGTCAGCCCCAATGGACTGAAATGGAATACCAGATGCGTAACTGGTACTACTTCAACTGGCTCTGCGGTGACAACATCTGCGAACAGCACGTGCACAATATCGACATTGGCAACTGGGTCATGACCGTCACCGACCCGAATGCCGATATGTTCGAAAAGTACGCTCACCCGGTGGAAGTCAACGCTATGGGCGGTCGTGAAGTCCGTAAGTTCAACGGACGTTTCGGCGAAATTTTCGACCACCACTTCTGCGAATTCACCTATGCGGACGGTCGTAAAATGTTCTCCCAGTGCCGTCACCAGCCGAACACGTGGAGCAACGTCTCCGAAGCTGCTCACGGTACGAAGGGATCCGGAAGTGTTTCCTCTCGCGGCGGAGGACGCGGTCCCTACCAGCAGGAGCACACGGACCTGATCGAAGCCATCAAGACCGGCGCGAAGTACAATGAAGCCTACATTGGCGCGTACAGCTCCATGACCGCAGTCATTGGCCGTATGGCAAGCTACTCCGGCAAGATCATTAAATGGGACGACGCTGTGAAAAACGGCAAAGCCGACATGATCTACGAAAATCACGACCAGCTCACTATGCAGAGTGAAGCTCCGGTCAAACCGCTTCCGGAAGATCAGATCATCAATGGCGAAGTGTACGCCATCGCGAAACCTGGCGTCTGGAAGCCGTGGTGATCTACGATCTGAAATTTCAATAGGGATTTAGGTCCTCCTGAGTGAGACAGGCCTCTCTGAATGTGCGTGACAGCGCGTTTCAGAGGGGCTTTTTTGATGGAAATCTGATTTTTTTGCAGATTTTTAAATTCCGAATCTTGCGAAAAAGAATGAAATCTGTTATACTGCATGAAAAGAACGTATCCTATTCCCGCCTTTCCAAAATTTCAGGAGAATGTTGATGGATTTTTCATGGCTTCATACGATGCACTGGCTTGACTGGTGCATGCTTGGTCTTTTTTTTCTGACGCTCATCGCCATTGGCATTTACTCAACTCTGTGTGTCCGCGCCAGCGGCGACTATTTCGTCGGCGGCGGGAAACTGCCTTGGTGGATCGGCGGGATCTCGCATCACGTCGGCGGCTACAGTGCCGTCGTCTTCACCGCTTGGGCAATGTACGCATATCGGGACGGCTTTTCGCTTTACGTTTGGTGGGCGCTTGGATTCGCAGTCTCGTGTATCCTCTGCGGTCTGTTCATCGCACCAAAATGGTCGGAAGTTCGGCAGAAATTTGGAGTTCAGTCTCCGACCGAGTATCTGGCGATCCGTTACGGTCTAAGTACCCAGCAGATCATCGTCTGGAGCGGCGTCCTGCTAAAGCTGCTTGATCTTGCTGGAAAAACCGTCGCAATGGCACTCATATTGAAGGGATTTGCGGGGGTTCCGCTCGGATACGGCGTTCTGGTGACCGGGATCGTCGGCCTCGTATACAACACGCTGGGCGGTTTCTTTGCAAGTACGCGAAACGACGTTTTTCAGTTCCTCGTTCAGCTTACCGGCGGGATCCTGATGTTCATTTACGTTTTCCAAGCTCTCACGCAGCAGCACGGAATCAACTACTTCACGATGTGGGATCACGAGGCGCTTGCGGGCCATTTTTCACCACTGAGTACTGAGTGTAACCTTCTTTTCGCCATCGGGTTCTGGCTCGCGATCTTCTTTGGCTGCTCGGGCGGAAACTGGGGTGCGGGACTTCGTTTCATGGCAGCTCCCAACGGTGCCCAGGCACGTAGAAGTGCGATTTTTTCAGGAATTCTTTACTTCATTTGGCCGCTGGTGATCTTTGCGCCGATGTGGGCTGCACCGATCATTTGCCCAGGTCTCGAACAAGAGGAAATGAGTTCCGTTTACACAATAATGGCCCATAAAATGCTCCCGGCCGGCTTCGTCGGGATCATTCTCGCGTCCATGTTCGCAGCCAGCATCTCCACGATCGCCGGAGACTGCAATGCCGTAGCCAGTGTCATCGCACGCGACATTGCGCCGTGCTTTTCCCGCAAGATCCTGACCAATGACGGCCAAACGCCGCTTTGGTTTGCACGGACGGTCGCCTTGGTCTTCACGTCGCTAACGGTCCTCATCGCGTTCTACGGAGACGTTTTCGGCGGCGTGGTCGGACTCGTGGTGAAGTGGTTCTCCGGCCTTCTGGGACCAATCTCCGTACCTCTGATCCTTGGTCTGCTTCCGGCTTTTGACCGATGCCGGACGATGGCGGCAAACTTCTCCGTACTCGCCGGGATCGCCGTCTTTCTCTGCCTAGAATTCGGCATCTACCCAGCCTGGAACGAACCGGACGGGGGCTGGATACTCGCTATGAAGAGTGCGACGATGGGAGCGCTCCTTTTCTACCCGGTCATCACCAGCCTCGCAGTCTTCTGTGCTTTTCTTCCGTTTGGAAAAGCAAGATCAGAGCAAAACAGCTGATTCCGGATGAGTTTACCGGATGAGTTTACCGGATGAGCTGCGAAGCGGCGAGCGTGCAAAGTGCCCGTTTGCCGCTTTTCAGTTTAGGCACACGCCCCCCACAAAACGATTTTTAATCATTTGAAAGGATTTGAAAGGATTTTGGATGAAGATCCTCCATACTTCAGACTGGCATTTAGACGCTAAACTGGAGCAAAATTCCAGAGCACCGGAGCACGCGCTTTTTTTTCAGTGGCTCCGCGAGACGATCGTATCGGAGAGCGTCGATGCACTGATCGTCGCGGGCGACGTTTTTGATTCCGGAATACCGGGAAACGCAGCCTGCCGACGCTACACGCAATTTCTGCGCGAACTGCACCTTGACGTTTTGAACGGGAGATCCCAGTGCCGAACGGTCATCGTAACTGCCGGAAACCACGATTCCCCTTCCTTTTTGAAAGCGTCCGCTCCCATTCTCGAGATCCTCGGGATCCATGTGGTGACGCAGCCGACGGAAGATCTGCGTGAGATGCTCATCCCGCTGAAAGATGCCAAAGGACAGACCCGCTGCATCGTGCTGGCAGTCCCTTTTCTGCGTGAAATTTGGCTCCGCAACTTTACAGACGGCGTGTTCGACAGTACGTTAGACCGTGCAGCAAACGACGCAGCAAACGACGCAGCAAACGACGCAGCAAACGACGCAGCAAACGACGCAGCGCAGAGAAGGAACGCAAGCCAATCGGCGGGTCTGGAGGAAGTGGAGTCTTGGGAGGATCTGCCTATATTTGCGGGACTTGACGAACAGTGCATCATCAAATTCGCAGAGCCGGCCTTCACGGACGAAATGAACTCAACGGCCCCTGAAAAGGTGCGTTCTGATGGAGAGCAAAAGCCTGCGGAAAGGAGAAGTCTGGCGGAAACTGTACTGACGGGGATCCGAAATTTTTATCGAAAATTGACTCAGGAGGCCGTTGCGCTCCGTGAAGAACTCCTCTTGAAGGAAACGCCGGAATGGGTGAAGTCCCTCTCTTCAAAAACTCCCGAGGAAAGAAACCGAGCCGTCTCGCGTAAATTGCCGCTTTTGGCGACCGGGCATCTTTTTGTGTCGCAAGGAAAAACACTTGAAGAGGATGGAGTCCGACCGATCTACGTTGGCACGCTGGAGCAGTTTCCGGTCCAAGACTTTCCGGAGGAATTAGACTACGTGGCGCTTGGACATCTTCACGTTCCCCAACTCGCAGGCGGGAGGGAGAATGTGCGCTACTCCGGTTCTCCCATACCAATGGGATTTTCAGAGATCGGCAAACCAAAGAAGGTCGTACTTCTCGAAACGCACAATTCCGCGAAAACGATCTCGAAGCATGAGCCCAAGACGGAAGGATCGAATGAGGCATTTCAGTTCCGTGAACTAGAGATCCCAGTGTTTCAGACGCTGAAAGTTTTGTGCGGTGATTTTGAGGAGATCCGTTCCGCAGCACGCGCACTTCCGGAAGAAGAACCGAAGATCTGGGTGAAAGCCGTCTTTACGGGAGAAAAATACGATCTGGGACTACGGGAGCAGATCGATGAACTCTTCCAGGGACTGCCGCACCTCCAGCTCGTGCATTTTGAGAATCGGACAGCCAAAAGGAATTCTGGAGGCGGGACGCTCTCCCTGCATGAAGACGTTCAGGATCTAACGGAAACGGAGCTTTTCGACCGATTTCTGGAAGCGCGTCATTCCAATCTTCCAGAAGACGCCTGGGAACGCTTACGGGAAACGTTCCGTGCACTTCTGGAGCGGTTTCAGGCGGAATCGGCAAGCGGGATGGATGAGAATATCGAAAATGCGGAGACAAAATACACTAAAACAGAAAACGCTGCGGCAGAAAAAAAGGGCCTCTGAATCCCCCAAAGAAACTGCAGTGCAGCCGTACCGTACGCCGAAAATCGAGGGCGGTCTGTACGGTACGGCACGAAAATGAGCAAACGTAAATGAAGAAAGGGAAATTCATGTTCATTGAAAAGATCCATCTGCAAAATCTGGCTTCGCTGAAGGGGAAGTGGACGATCGACTTCACTCATCCGGACTACGAGGAGGGGATCTTTGCCATCATGGGACCGAACGGTGCCGGAAAGAGCACCATCATGGACGCGATCTGCCTTGCATTGTATGGACGGACTCCCAGACTCGCGGAATTTTCAGGAAGCCAAAATGAGATCATGAGTAAAGGTACGCAAGTATGCCTTGCAGAAGTCACGTTTCGAACGGCCAAAGGACGCTTCGTTTCAAGATGGCGTCATCGAAAAACGAAACGAAAGGATGCACTGACCCCATTTTCTCCGTCGGAAATGGAATTTGAATCCCTCGATGGAACGATCGGATCCCGCAAAAAGCAGGAGGTCAAAAAGTACGTTCAAGAGTATGTCGGGCTGAATTTTGAGCAGTTCACGCAGTCTGCTATGCTCGCACAGTTTCAGTTTGAGAAATTTTTGACGTCTGATCGTTCTGAACGGATCGCGATCCTCGAAACACTGACCGGAACAGGATATTTTGAAAATTTGGCCGCGCGAAGCCAAAAAATCGTGAAAGACCTTGAGAGTGAGATCCACAGTATGAACGCCTCACTCGAGCAAGTCCCCATGTTGTCCCCTGAGGAATTGGAGGCCAAACGAGCGGAACAGCAACAGCGCGGGCAAAAGAAAAACGAACTGGACGCGAAGATACGGAAACTGGAGAAACTTCGCGCTCAAATGAACCAGTGGCAGACACTTCAGGAAAAAATTCGCCAAACAGCAAAAGAAATGGATGCTCTGGAAGCTCACAGAAACAAATTTTTGCCGTCAATGGAAAAACTGGAGAAAGCAGAACGCGCAGAAAGGATCCTGCCGCAGAGAAAGGAACTTTTAGCCGTACGCCAAAACACGGAAGAAAAACAGTCCGAACTAACGCTCAGAAAGGACGAGCGCGAGACTTTGCGTCTGGAATGCACGCAGCTTGAAGAAGAAAAGAAGGAGGCAGAGACTGCAAAAGAGCTTTTAGGGGATCTGATCCAGGAAAGTCAGCCGATCCTGCTGGAGATCCGGGGAACAGATGAGATTTTGGAAAAATTAAAACAGGACGGAAGTTCCCTGAAGGAAAAATTGAGTGAACTTCAGGAGGAAACGCGGGCAAAGAAAGAAGATTTTGAGGGCCTCGAGAAAAAAGTTGAGGAAACGGAATGCCGTTTGGCGGAACAGCGTGAGCAGGCAGTGAAAAACGGCGGACTGGAAGAGTGGAAGCGATGGGAGGAAACGGGAGAGCTGCCGATCCTAACGGAATTTTATCCCTTTCATTTCAGGATCTCCAGCCTCTTGGAACAACTGCAAAATTTAAGCCGGCTGGATGAAAATGTGGCGGAACTTCAGCAACAGTTCGCGGAAAAGGAACGTCTTCTGAAAGATTCTGCGGAAAAAATGCAGCAGGCTTCCGAAGAGTTCCAGGCAGCTCGAAAAGAAATCGAGATACTTTCAGAGGCTTTTCGCACGGTACACGAGCAGCAGAAGGAACTCGTTCGGGATTCCGAACGAAATTCCCGTCTTCAGGGAAAACTCCACGCGTTTGAAAGCACGCTTGAAGCCCGAACTCAATTTCTGGAGGAACGCGGACAGCTTGAGAGCCGAAAAACGCACTTGGACACAGAAACGAAAAATGCGGCAGAGAACCGCGCGGCTTGCGATTCGGCCATCAGTACTCTTAGAGAGCAGATCGAGACCTTACGGGAAATCGTTTCCGGAGCAAAAGCGATCCGTGAATTCGAGTCGATGCGCAGCTGCCTGCACGACGGAAAACCATGCCCTTTGTGCGGAGCTCTGGTGCATCCCTACGCACTAAACAGACCGGATGATGGAAGAAAAGAAGAAAATGAACTGAAAAAACTACAGAATGAACTGACTGAAATGGAGAATGCACGAGAACTTGCTGCAGATAAAGAAAAGGAACTTCTGCAGGAAAAGACCCGATGCGAAACGCAACTTGACGGAAACGAAACTGCCCTGAAAAAATGCGAGGAAACTCTTCATCAGATCTGGGATGCGCTCCGGCGTGAGTGGCTGGAGATCCACAAATCGGCTGCGGCTGCAAGTACGGAAACGGCTGCAAGTACGGAAACGGCTGCAAGTGCGGAAACGGCTGCAAGTGCGGAAACGGCTGCAAGTACAGCAATGGCAACTGCGTCAACCCCAGAACTCGCGGACATACTGGAAGAGTGCACTTGCCGGCAATTTCTGGAAATGGCCAGCGAGTTTCTCCGCCGGGAACATCAAAAAAGTGAGGAGGCAGAAGAAAGACGGCTGACGATCACTGACGAACTGACGAAAGCTCAGAACCGATACACGCAGGCCGAAAAACTCCTGAAAGAAAAAGAGACCCTTTTCCATAAAGCGGAAAATGTGTTGACAGGATCACGGGAGCGTGTCGAGTACTCGGAGGCGGAACAACGCCAAATTCAGAAAGATCTTGCGGAAAAGATCCCTGCACTTCAGGCAGACATCCTCACGAGCGTACCGTGTGTTTGGAGAAACGCCGAAGAAGAGCTGACGGAACACGAAACTGCGAAAATCCTAGATATTTGGAAAAATGTTCAGACCAATTTGGAACAAATGTATGGAGCGTGGGAGCTGATTCGAGCTCTGACTGTGGAACTGGAACGCCAGAAACGTGAAAAAGAGGCGGCGAAACTCGAATTTGAACGCGCTCAAAATGCGCAAAATGAACAGAACGAACTTTTGGAAACGTGCCGAAACGAATTCCGACTCCGAAATGCGCGGCGTACTGAGTCTTTGAACCAGCTGAAAGCAAAATTTTCCGGCACGAAACTAAATTGGGAAAATTCAGAAACGGCGTTTGATGCGACAGTTTGGGAGGAAGACGTCAGGCTCAAATACGAAAAGCTGCAAAATATTTTTCGTGAAATTTCAGAAAACCTCGAAAAAAAGCGGCAAATGTACACTCGGGCAGATGCCAACGTACAGAACCTTGAAAAGTCCATACTGCAGGGGACTCAAACCGCAGAACGGCTTCACGCGCAACTGACAGCACGGATCCAGGAAGAACGTTTTGCGGATGAAGAAGAACTTCTCCGCGCAGTCTTGCCGGAAGAAGAACGGCAGATCCTGGAATCCGAAATGCAGAAAATACACGAAAAGAAGAGCGAACTGACTGGCCGAGCGAAACAAAATCAGCAGGAATTTGATTCTTTCGGCGGTCAAGCTCCCTCCGATAAAACAAAAGAGGAACTTGACCAAGAACAGGAACGACTGAAGGAGGAAGCAGACGAAAATCTGAAGCAAATGGGGATCCTGGAACAGATCTTTGTGCAGCAAAAAGATGCAGAGGAACAGAGAGGACGTCTGAATGAAAAACTAAAATCTCTTACGTCCGAAACACAGCGCTGGCGGGAGCTGATGAACGTTCTGTACCCTGCGCACAAGAGAAGATCTGATTCTTTTGTAAATTTTGTACAAGGATTCACATTTAACCGACTAGTTCATTTTGCGAACATCCATCTCCAGCAGCTCAATCCGCGTTACCTGCTTCGGATGCACCCAGAGGAATCAACGGTCCTCCAGATCATCGACTGTATGCACGAACAGAGCGTCAGAAAACCGGAAAGTCTGTCGGGCGGCGAGACGTTCATCCTCAGCCTCGCGCTCGCATTGGGACTGACCCGGCTTGCGAGCCGTAATGTGGAGATCAACTCTTTCTTTATCGATGAAGGATTCGGATCACTTTCCCAAGATTCATTAAAAGAAGCTCTGGACGCACTCTCAAGATACCATGCGGATGCGAAAAAGAAAGGCCGGAAACTCATCGGACTGATCTCACACGTGGAAAGCATTCAGGAAGAAGTCGGTACTTTCATTCGGCTGACGCCCTATCCGCCGCAGCAGTTCAGCCGCATTTCAGGTCCAGGCGTGACACAGGACGGAAAATAAGCTCCGTTTCCAGACTCGGCGGGTCAAAAACATAAAAAAAAACACCGTCTTCCGTAAAAAAAGAAAACGGCGTTTTTGATCAAACGTCCAGAGAAACCCAAATTTCCCTGAAACTGGAACTATTTTCCCTGAAGCTGCTTTTTACGTTCCAGGATGACTTCTTCCTGAAGATACGCCGGCAGCGGTTTGTAGCGCGAGAACATAAGAAGGAATGTCCCCTGCCCCTGCGTGATGCTGCGCAGGTCCGTCATGTATCCGAAGGTCTCAGAAAGCGGAACTTCCCCTTCGATTCGGACGGATCCCTGGACCATTTCCGTATTCATGATGACTCCGCGGCGCTGGGAAAGGTCCCCGACGACCGATCCCTGGAAATTCTGCGGACACTCGATCGCGATCTTCATGACCGGCTCCAGAAGGCACGGTTTCGTTTTGTTGAAGTACTCGCGGATGGTCGCCTGAGCGCAGATCTGGAACGACATGTCGGAACTGTCGACTTCATGGTAGGAGCCGTCGTTCACGAGGTAGTGCATATTCACGATCGGGAAACCGGCGACAGGACCTTTTTCCAGTGATTTACGCACCCCTTTTTCGATGGCCGGAATGTACTGACGCGGAATGCGCCCGCCAACGATCTTTTCCTCAAAGAGGAAGAATTCGTCCGTTCCCTCTTCCGGAAGAGGCCGGATCTCGCCGACAATGTGCGCAAACTGTCCAGAACCGCCGGTCTGTTTCTTGTATCGATAGTCAAAAGAACAGGGCTGAGTCGGAGCTTCGCGGTAGTTGACGCGCGGATTGCTGACCTCGACCTCCACTTTGTATTCACGGCGGATACGCTCAATATACACCTCAAGATGGAGTTCGCCCATACCGGACATAATGGTCTCAGACGTCTCTTTGTCGCTGGAGATGACGAGCGTTGGGTCTTCACGGCGGAAACGCTGAAGCGCTTTTCCAAGCCGGTTTGCGTCTCCGCGTTCTTTCGGACTGATAGCGACCTGAATGACCGGTTCCGGAACGTACATGCTCTGGAGCGTGCAGGCAGGATACTCACTGCAGAACGTATCGCCGCTGGCGCAGTCCAACCCCATGACAGCAACGATCTCGCCGGCACCGGCTTCTTCGATCTCCTGACGTTCATCAGCGTGAATACGTACGATGCGTCCAAAACGCTCGCGCGACCCGGTCCGCTGATTGTAGTACTGCTCGCCTTTTTTAAACGACCCCTGATAAATACGCATGAAGACCAGCGTACCATAAAGATCCTCAACGATTTTAAACGCCATCGCGACCGTGGGAAGCGAAGAATCCGGAGTCAGCGTGATCTCACGGTGCGGTTCCTCAAATTCCAGCGCAGTCGGCGTCGTGTCGCACGGACTGGGAAGATACTCGACGATCCCGTCCAAAAGAGGCTGGACCCCTTTATTTCGGTACGCAGTTCCCATAAAAACGGGAGTCATAAGTCCAGCCTGCGCCGCATTGCGCACGATCTGGCGGATCATTTCGTCGGTGATTTTTTCCTCTTCCGCGCTCAAAAGCAGCTCGAGGATCTCATCACTGTACATCGAAAGGGCCTCGAGCATTCGGTTTCGATACTCTTCCACCGCTTCCTTCAAAATTTCCGGGCATGCGTCCTTTCGAATGACTTCGCCGTTCGCGCCGTCAAAATAAATGGCTTCACGGGTAATGAGATCCACCACACCTTCAAAATCGTGTTCGCGGCCGATCGGGTACTGCATCATGACAGGATTGCACGCAAGACGCTCATCCAGCTGCCGCACGACTTCAAACGGGTTCGCTCCAGTACGGTCCATTTTGTTGATGAAAGCCAAACGCGGGACCTTGTATCGGCGCATCTGACGGTCGATCGTCAGTGACTGCGGCTGAACTCCGCCAACAGCACAAAGTACGAGCACAGCACCGTCCAAAACACGCAGGGAACGCTCAACTTCCACAGTAAAGTCCACGTGACCAGGCGTGTCGATGAGGTTGATCTGCCGTTCCTTCCAGTGGACCGTCGTGGCGGCACTTTGAATAGTGATCCCGCGCTCACGCTCCAATTCCATAGAGTCCATCGTTGCGCCGGCGCCTTCGGCAATCTCATTCATACGGTGAATGCGTCCGCCATAGAAGAGGATCCGTTCACTAAGGGTCGTTTTTCCCGAATCGATATGTGCCGCGATCCCGATATTTCGAATCGCTGATATTTTATTTTTTTCCGCCACGTTTCACCACTTTCCGATTTTGAAAGGAGTATAAAAGAAAAGAAAAACAAAAAAACACGACTTTATTTTACCAAATTTTTCGATTTTGTCAAGTGTCTGACCGCGGATTTTTTCGAAATTTATCACTCTCTTTGCCATTTGCGGTCTTCACGGAAGGATTTTTTCAAAAGAACGGCTGCTTCGGCATGCAGATCGGGACGCTTCCTCGCGACTTGTTCTGGCCCCCAAAGCGGAAAGAGTACCCCAAAGAAAGCAAAAGTATGAGAAAATCGAACGTTTTCTTGAGGCCATTGCCTGCGGGGGGGGGCTTGAAGAAATTTAAGGAAACGTTAAAATAGCATGTGTAAGGCTGTTCGCAGTCTGTGACTGTTCGCGGCCAAAGTGAGTAAAACGTTTTACGGAACTTTTCGGGACGGAGGTTTTTATGTGTGCGTGTCCGAATTTGAATATCGCGTGGTTCGATAGTGCGAAAGATGACATTTCGGCGCAGATGACGCAGCTGCGCAAAATGCTCAGTCCGAAAGGAGACGTCGTTTCGGAAGCGGGTCGGAAAAAAACGATCGAGATCTTCGGAGAAGCTCTCTCTCCGCAGCAGGTTGTCGAACGGATCTGCCGCGACGTGGAAGAAAAGGGACTTGAGGCGGTCCTCGACTACTCCAAAAGGATCGATGGTGCAGACCTGAAACCGGAAGAACTGCGCGTACCGGCCGAGGAACTTGAGCGCGCGCACCGTGAAGCCGACCCGGCACTCATTCAGGCAGTTCGGAACATTAAGGAGAATATCGTCGCCTTCCAGACGGCACTCATTCCCGAAGATGTGGAAGTTCCGCGTGAGCATGGCGTCCTGCGTCAGCGCTACCGTCCCATGAAGCGCATTGGGATCTGTGTTCCAGGCGGTGCGGCTGCGTATCCGTCTACTGTTCTCATGACGGCAGTTCCGGCAATGGTGGCTGGTGTGCAGGAGATCGCGGTCGTGGCGCCTCCTACGGCAAACGGAGCCTTCAATGCCGACATGCTCGCCGTCTGCTGGGAGATCGGCGTTCGGGAAGTTTACCGCGTCGGAGGCGCACAGGCAGTCGCGGCAATGGCGTACGGAGTGGAAGGACTTCCGCGCGTCGATAAGATCGTTGGTCCCGGAAACCTTTTTGTCGCACTGGCCAAAAAATTCGTCTACGGCAACGTAGACATCGACTCGATCGCAGGCCCAAGTGAAGTCGTAGTCATCGTGGATGAAACGACAGACACGCGCTTCACAGCTCTGGATCTCATCGCACAGGCAGAACATTCTCCCGGAGCAAGTATCCTCATCGGGCATCAGCGGGAAGTCCTTGAAAACGCAGTCGCAACGCTCAATGACGAGTTGAACCGTCTCGAACGCGGCGAGCTCGCACGGACGGCACTGGAGACCTACGGAGCGGTCATCTTGGCAAAAGACGTCGATGAAGTCTGCGCTCTGACTGACCAGATCGCTCCGGAGCATCTGCACATTGCGACGGAGTCGGCTGCGGATCTTGAGGAAAAGATCTTCAATGCGGGAGCCGTTTTCCTTGGCAATTTCACTCCAGTAGCGGTTGGCGACTATGCTGCGGGGCCGTCGCACGTACTTCCGACCAGCGGGACGGCTCGTTTTGCGCACGGACTTTGCGCGAACGACTTCCTACGCTCGCACAGCGTCCTCTATTTTGACCATGACGGTCTGAAAGCCATGGCTGAAGACATCCGCGTCGTTGCGACGAAAGAGGGACTCACTGCTCACCGTCAGAGTGTCGTCGAACGCGTCGAATAAGTTCGAATAAAACAACATAAAACGACATAAAAGCTGCCGAAAGGACAAAAGTCGATCAGGGAAGGCCACAAAAGAAAGGATCAGGCAAATGGGCGTTCAGGAAACCGTAAAGAACACGGAAACCATTTCCCAACCGACAGAAAATGCCCAGGAACGGACGATTTTGCAGGACTGGATCTGGATGTTCACGGAGCTTCTCGGATTCCGTGATCTGATCTGGCAAATGCTCCTTCGGGATCTTCGTCTTCGCTACAAACAGGCGGTCATGGGGATCCTGTGGGCCATTTTTGTGCCGGTGATGGTCGTTTTCAGCGGGAGCGTCTTGAAATTCGTCATGGCGACGATCGCAGGACAGCCGCTGGAACTCGGCACATTCACCGGCATGAGCGTCAAGGCGCTTGGCTGGGCTTTTTTCCTCGGGATCCTGAATAATGGGGCAAATTCTCTGCTGGGAAACATCAACCTGATCACGAAGATCTACTTTCCGCGAGAGGCCATCATCGTTTCAGGAATGCTCGTTCAGTTTTTTGACTCCTTCATAGGCAGTCTCGTTTTAGCGTGTCTGCTCGTTTCCGTCGGAGCGGTCTGCTGGACGTGGAATCTTCTCTGGATCCCGCTCCTCGTCATCCTGCTGGCATGCACGGCACTGGGGATCGGAATGTTTCTCAGCTGCGCAATGGTCTTTTACCGAGACGTCAAGTACATTCTGTCGGTCTTCACCAGCTTCGGAATGTTCTTCACGCCGATCTTCTTTGAAGTAAATCAGCTCGGACCGAAACTCTCCCCGATCATGCTGCTGAATCCGGTCGCTCCGCTTCTGGAGGGACTGCGTCTTTCCATCGTTCGCGGACACGATCTCCTTCAGCCGCTTTACGATGCGCAGGGCGTGCTGGAATGGCATCCGGGATTTCTGCTCTATTCGGCAGTCTTTTCGGTCCTTTGCCTGCTGATCTCATGGCGCTATTTCCACCTGAAAGAAAAACTGTACGCAGAATTTATCTGACGCCGTTTTTCTAAGTGCGGCACACTGACCGCAGAAGGAAATACGCAGACTGTTCCAAATTTTCCAAAGGAATTTTCAAAATTTACCGTTCAGGGGCTAGCATCAAAAGGCCTTTTGTGCTATACTGAAAAACGTTCCGGTTGTCCAGAAAGTGTCCCGCATTTTTAGGCCGCATTTTTAGGCCGCATTTTTAGGCCGCATTTTTAGGCCGCATTTTTAGGCCGCATTTAATTTTAAGATCCACATTTAATTTTAAAAACTGTTCCATGCCAGAATTTCAGCTCGTTTCCCCATTCCAGCCCTCCGGCGACCAGCCGCAAGCGATCCAGAAGCTCGTGGACGGGATCCGTGCCGGTGAAAAAGTCCAAAATCTCATGGGCGTCACCGGTTCCGGAAAGACGTTTACGATGGCGAACATCATCCAGCAGATCCAGCGCCCGACGCTCGTCATGTCGCATAACAAAACGCTGGCGGCACAGCTTTTTTCTGAATTCAAGCAGTTTTTTCCGCACAATGCCGTCACGTATTTCGTCAGCTACTACGACTACTATCAGCCGGAAGCCTACATTCCGCAACGCGACATTTACATTGAGAAAGACGCGGCAGTGAATCAGGAGATCGACCGGTTGCGTCTTGCGACGACCAGCGCGCTGGTGAGCCGGCGCGACGTGATCGTCGTGGCGAGCGTTTCGTCCATTTACGGTCTGGGTTCTCCGAGCGATTACAAAAAAATGGTCTTCACCCTTTCGGTAGATGACATTCTGGATCGGGACGATTTCCTTGCAAAACTCGTGGAGATCCAGTACGAGCGTAACGACACGGACCTCGATTCCGGGAAATTCCGTGCGCGCGGCGATTGCGTGGAGATCTTTCCGACGTACGAAGAATTTGCATTCCGCGTCGAATTCTGGGGGGATACAGTGGAGCAGATCTCCATCATCGATCCAACTTCAGGAGAGGTCTGTGAGCGGCTCAAGACGCTGAGCATCTATCCCGCGAAACATTTCGTCCTCCCGGAAGAAAAGATCGAAGACGCACTCGTAAAGATCCGCCGTGAGCTTGCCGCGCAGCTTGAGTACTTTAAGGATCAAGGGAAACTGCTGGAGGCGCAGCGTCTTTCAGCACGTACACGCTACGATATGGAAATGCTTCAGCAGGTCGGCTACTGTCCCGGAGTCGAGAACTATAGTCAGCCGCTTTCCGGCCGGGAACCGGGAAGTGCGCCGGATACGCTTTTCAGTTTTTTCCCGGACGACTATCTTCTTTTCGTGGACGAATCCCACGTGACGGTTCCCCAGATCCGCGGGATGCAGACGGCAGACCGAAATCGAAAAAAAACGCTCGTTGAGCACGGATTCCGTCTTCCCAGCGCGATGGACAATCGGCCGCTGACCTTTGATGAATGGGAAGAACGTGTAAATCAGGTCATCTACGTTTCTGCGACACCTGGACCGTACGAGCTGGCGCAGACGCAGGGACGGTACGTGGAGCAGATCATTCGTCCAACGGGCCTTCTGGATCCCGTCATAGAAGTGGTCCCCGCGACGGCATGTGAAGCCGGAAAGTCTGCCGTTTCCACGATGGCCTCGCCAGGGCAGGTGCCACATCTTCTGGAACAGGTCCGCGAACGTGCGGCAAAAGGCGAGCGCGTACTGGTCACGACGCTGACGAAACGGCTCGCGGAAGATCTTTCCGACTATTTCCTGAAAAAGAACGTTCGGTGCAAGTGGCTCCATAGCGAACTGGACGCCTTCGAGCGTGTGGAACTGCTGCGGGAACTGCGCGAGGGGAAATTTGACGTTCTCGTCGGTGTGAATCTCCTGCGTGAAGGCCTGGACCTGCCGGAAGTCTCACTGGTCGCCATTCTGGACGCGGACAAAGAAGGATTTTTGCGCAGCGAAACGTCGCTCATGCAGACGATCGGACGAAGTGCGCGAAACGTCAACGCAAAAGTCATCCTCTACGCCGACAAGATCACGGAAGCCATGCGCCACGCCATCGACGAGACGGCCCGACGCCGTGAACTCCAGGATCGGTTCAATGAGGAGCACGGCATCACGCCCCAAACGATCCGCAAGAACATTCACCTTGGGATCGAAAAGGAAGCGGAAGCGTTCCGGCACGCCAATGCCGCGATCGGACGAAAGGACGAAGATCAGATCATTACGGAGCAGTACATTTCGGAACTGGAAGCCGAGATGATGGAAGCGGCCGAGAAACTAGAATTCGAGCGTGCCGCCGCGCTCCGTGACCGGATCTCGAAATTACGCGAACAGGTCGGTGCAGCCGTTTCCGAGGTAAAGGAGACTGCGCCCAAAAAAAGACGCAGACGCTCAAAATCATGAAAGCCTCAAAACTTCCTGACTAAAATCCCACACACAAACATCCCGCCAACCAACCCTCCACTCGGAGAGAAAGGTCCAACATGAAAAGCAATTTCCCGAAACTAAAATCGTGTTTCGTTTTCGCGGTGTCCGCGTTTTTGGCATTTTTCGTCCTTGGAGCAGGAACGCTTTCCGCACAGAACTCTGTGTACAGCTCCGGTACAGACTGCGAACAAAACGACTGGCACTCGGTCACGCAGACCGGCCCGCAATTCACTCCGGTCAAGACTCCGTTTCCACTGATGGACTGCCACATTCACCTTCGCGGAGGTATGACGACCGGGAAGGCGATCGCACGGCAAAAGCTCATCGGCATTGGATCCGCGGTCCTTGAAAATTCCGGTCGGGAATGGCCGCTCTGCAATGATGCGTCCCTCCAGGCATTCATTTCCTTTAATCGCCAGGAAATGGAAAAGGAAAACGTCCGCATTCCGATCGGCATGCAGGTCAATGACCGCGACTGGTTCACCTACTTCAGTCCGGAAGTGCTTGAGCAGCTGGATTTCGTGCTAGCCGACACGATGATCATGAACGATGCGCAGGGGCGTCCTGTACGTCTCTGGCAGTCGGAGAAGTACGTCATCGACGATGAGGAAGCGTGGATGGAGCGTTACTTTGCCCACACGATGCAGGTCCTCGGCGAGCCGATCACGATCTTAGCCAATCCCACATACCTTCCGAAACAGCTCGCGGACCGTTACGAGCATTTCTGGACGGAAGAACGCATGACGGCGGTGATCGAGCTTGCAGTGAAAAAGGGAGTCGCGCTGGAAATTCAGGCCGGTTCTGCGTTTCCGAGCGAAAATTTCATCCGAATGGCTAAAAAAGCCGGTGCGAAATTCGCGGTCGGAACGAACAATTTCGGCGAGGAAGAGATCCCGATGGACCGATGGTTCCAAATGATCGAACGGTGCGGTCTGGAGGAGAGCGATTTCCTTCGCATTCCCGTCTCGCGATGAGAGACTTTTGGGAAATTTCGAGTACGATGAATTTGAGTACCATTAAGTAGAAGAGCAGATCAAAGTTTTGTCCGATTTTTGCCGAGGTATCCTGTCGATGAAACGCAGACCGTTTTTTTCCGGCATTTTGCCGTTTCTCTTTCTGATTTTGGCCTCATTTCCGTTTGCGGGGGCGAGTTTTGGAGAAACTGCGTCCGTACCGAGTACCGGATCGGCCAAAAGTACTGCGCTGGCGCTGCTCAAGGAAGAGGAAAGTGCCCAAATCCGGCTCCTTGAGCGACTGACTCCTTCTTTGGTCGCGATCTATCCGCGAGACGGCAGTTCCGGAGGTTCAGGAGTTCTGATCTCGGACGACGGTTTCGTTCTGACCAACTTCCACGTCGTACAGCCTTGCGGGATCTGGATGAAATGCGGACTTTCTGACGGCTGCGTCTACCATGCAGTCGTCGTGGGACTGGATCCGGTCGGAGACGTTGCGCTCATCCGCATCCTGCCGGAGATTCAGGCTGGCGTACCGAATGACCGGAAAGCGGGTGAGCCGAAACGATTCATTCCGGTCCCCATTGGCGACAGTGATGCCGTACGTCAGGGAGACGCAGTCTGGGTCTTGGGGAATCCGTTTGGTTTTCTGGAAGACTTTACCCCCACGATCTCCCACGGCATCGTTTCCGGAACGCACCGCTACCAGTTTCCGGCAGGAACGTTTCTGGAGTACGCGGACTGCATTCAGGTCGACGCGCCGGTCAACCCCGGCAATTCAGGTGGACCGCTTTTTAACGCAAAGGGGGAACTCATTGGGATCAACGGAAGGTGCTCATTTGAGAAACGCGGCAGGATCAACGTCGGCGTCGGCTACGCGATCTCGAGCAATCAGCTTCGCCATTTTCTCAGCCACCTTCGAGCTGGACGTCTTTTGGACCACGCGACGATAGGAGCGCTGATCGGATCGGATGCGTTAGGGCGTCCGTGTGTTGAGGAAATTTTAGAGGATTCCGAAGCGGCATTGCGCGGTTTAGATCTGCGGGATAGGATCCTTTCATTTGCGGGGCGTCCGATACAGACGGCAAACGATTTCAAGAACGTACTCGGGATCTATCCGAAGGGATGGATCGTGCCGATCGAATTTGCGCGTGAAAAGGGGAATTCGCTGGACACGTACACGATCCGCGTTCGGTTGGATGGGGTGCATTCCGATGCGGAGCTGCGAGAATTTCAAGCTCATGCGTTTCCGGACGATCAAAAAAACCCAATGCAGGATCCACAGGCTCCGCCTCAGGCCCCGCAGGAGCCGCACAAAGGAACTCCGCAGGAAAAGATGCCGAGCCCCATTCCGCCGGGACTTACTCCGTCTGAAATGGAAGAAATGCAGAAAATGGTGGAGATCTTTGCGTTTTTGAACGAGACGCCGCCGGAGATCGAGGCCGTTTATGAGAAAAAAGACGGGTTCGTGAATTTCCACTTCAACCGTCTGGAAACGGAGAAGATCTGGAAGGCCTTTTCCAAACCGTTTTCAGTTGATGGGAAAACTGGTTTTCCCGCAAGTTTCAGTGGAATGACCCTGGCAGGACAGGCTTTCGTGCTGGAGTTTCAGGAGGATCGGTCGCTTTTGAAGCTGGAAACGCTGGACGTACTCTGGGAGAATGACGGGGACTTTACCAAGCAGCCGACTCCCAAAGAAAGCCAGTTCCTGCTGCCGGGACTGACGCTTTGGCGTGAATTCACGCTCCGCGGTCCTGAAGCACTTGGGATGACCTATTTCGGAGAGTCGCCGCTCCCGTTTACGGATGAAAATGTGCAGGACGAGGAACGATTTCATGTTTTAGAGGGAAACGTCGGCGGTATAAACGTTCGTTTTTTCTTCACGTGTACCGAAAATGACCAACACAGCGAACTGCGCCTGATCGAGCTGGATCCAATGGACGGGGAGATCCCGTGGGTGTTCCGTTTTGTGAACTGGCACCAGACGCAGGACGGGTTCCTGCCTGAAAAGGTCTCCGTTTTTGCCCATGGAAGCATCTTCGAGGAATTGACGCTGGAAGAACAAAACGTCCCGGCGGAGAAGGAGGCAGAAAAATGAAAAAGTTTTCGTTTTTTTCAAATTCGTCTGCATACAGTCAATTGGTATCCAGTCGGACTGTTTGTACTGCTTTTCTGACGGGATCCGTTTTCCTGGGAGGAGCGTCTCTGGCAATGGTACAGAGTACTGCTGCATCGAATGAGCAGCAAGTGTTTACCGACGATCCAGCAAGCAGTTCACTGCTCGATCTCTCGGCCCCCTCAGAAAAACTCCAGAGCCGGATGGTCAAGGTCTACGGAGCGGGCGGTTTTGCGGAGATGGAGGAGTACCAGAGCGGTTTTTTCATCTCTCAAGACGGTCTGATCGTGACAGTTTTCAGCTCAGTACTGAATGCAGACACGCTGGAATGTGTCCTTTTTGACGGTTCTCGCGCAGAGGCAAAACTGCTCGGAGTAGAGCCAACGTTGGAGATCGCGCTGTTAAAGATCGAGAAAGACGGACTCCCTTTCTTCGACATTCGTCAGGCTGCCGAGACGGTGAAAGACCGCACCCTCGACGGACTCCCTGTTTTGGCGCTAAGCAATCTTTTTGGGGTCGCTGTCGGAAACGAACCGGTTTCTGTACAGGCCGGATACATTGCGGTCACGACACAGCTGGATGCCTCACGGAGAGCATTTGAGACGCAGTATCGCGGAGATGTTTACGTCTTGGACTTCACCACGAACAATCCGGGCGCAGCCGGCGGCGCTCTTGTTTCGGCAGACGGAGAGAGACTTTACGGGATCCTCGGCAAAGAACTTCAAGACGCGCAGACCGGATGCTGGCTCAATTTTGCTCTTCCTGTTTCGGTCCTTCAGCAAGGCATTCAAAACATCCAGTCTGGTGACGCACAGACTCTTGCGGCAATGGGACGTGACGCACGGATCCGGCCGGAGCGCTCTCTGCGTTTGCAAGAACTTGGCGTCGTAATGGTCCCGGAGATCACGGCAAGAACTCCCGCATTCATCGATGCCGTTTCCGAAAATTCCCGTGCCGCGCGTGCCGGTCTCAAGCCGGACGACCTTCTGCTTTACTGGAATGGAAGATTGATCCAGTCGCTTGATGAGTTGGCGGCAGAGCTGGAGTTTACCGACTGGGAAGATCCGGTCCGCGTAACGCTCCTGCGTAACGGAGAGCTCCTGGAACTGGACGTTCCGTGACGATTTCCGTGACGATTTCCGTGACGATTTCCGTGACGATTTCCGGGACGATTTCCGGGACGATTTCCGGGACGATTTCCGGGACGATTTCCGGGACGATTTCCGGGACGATTTCCGGGACGATTTACGTAACGATTTGGGCATAAATTCACGAAAAAACTCGCTCTATGCACTCGAGTTCCTTGCTCGATCTCTCCTCAAATTCAGTTTAGCAGCACGTAAAATGCCGCGAATTTTTATTTTTGTGCGTTTACGTGTTCGCGAGGATATTGTGTCCGAACACTTCCTCTCGATCTCAGACGGTTTCACTCCCCTGCTCCGTCTTTTTCAAAGTACACTTCTCGGTATTTTTTCCATGAATTATTTTTTCCTCTCCCTCCTTGAAAAATTTTTGCAATCGGTTAAAATATACGGAGTTCATGTCCTTTTTGGATTTCATTATTCCCGACGTTTCGTAAAGTGAGGAAATTATGAGTACGGCAAACCCTCAGACTATGTTTGAAAAAATCTGGAATCATCACATCGTCCATGCGGAAGAAGGCAAGCAGACGATCCTTTACATTGATCTCCAGCTGGTTCACGAAGTCACCAGTCCCCAGGCGTTTGAAGGACTGCGCATGAATGATCGTCAGGTCCGCCGTACGGACAAAACGTTCGCGGTCCCGGATCACAACGTACCGACGACGGACCGTTCGGAACCGATCCAAGACGAGATCGCAAAGAAGCAGATCGATACTCTGCGTCAGAATGCGAAAGATTTCGGCGTCACGCTCTTTGACGTTGGAGATCCGCGTCAAGGAGTCTGCCACGTCATGGGACCGGAACAGGGACTCACCCGGCCGGGCATGACCATCGTCTGCGGTGACAGCCACACAGCGACGCACGGCGCATTCGGCGCATTGGCGTTCGGTATCGGCACGTCGGAAGTCGAGCACGTTCTCGCGACGCAGACGCTTCTGCAGTACAAACCGAAGACGCTGGAAGTCCGTGTCAACGGTCAGCTGAAACCGGGGGTCACTGCGAAAGACGTCATTCTGTATATCATCGGCAAGCTCGGCGTCGCCGGAGGAACGGGCTACTGCGTGGAATATACCGGTGATGCGATCCGCTCTCTGAGCATGGAAGGACGCATGACGCTCTGCAATATGTCGATCGAGATGGGCGCTCGAGCCGGAATGGTCGCGCCGGATGAAACGACGTTCGAGTACCTCAAAGGCCGTCCGTACTCGCCAAAGGGTGCGGATTTCGACAAAGCGGTCGAGTTCTGGAAGTCTTTCCGGACCGACGAAGGCGCGGAATATGACCGTGTCGTGGTATTGGACGCCGCCGACATCACGCCGATGGTGACTTGGGGCACGAATCCTGGCCAAGTCATGCCGATCTCCGGAACGATCCCCTGCCCGAGCGATTTCGAAGACGAAACGGAACGGAAATCGTGCGAAGCAGCGTTGGCATACATGGACTTCAAAGGCGGCGAGAAAATGACGGACATCGCGATCGACTATTGCTTCATCGGCTCCTGCACGAACGGCCGGATCGAAGACCTGCGCGATGCTGCGGCTGCGGCAAAAGGAAAGAAAGTCGCTCCGGGTGTCACCGCACTCGTCGTACCGGGCACGGGTCTGGTAAAACAGCAGGCGGAAGCAGAAGGTCTGGACAAGATCTTCAAAGATGCCGGTTTCGAATGGCGTGAAGCGGGCTGCTCGATGTGCTTGGCGATGAATCCGGACAAACTCCAGCCTGGTCAGCGCTGCGCGTCGACGTCGAACCGCAACTTTGAAGGGCGTCAGGGAAAAGGCGGACGCACACATCTCGTCTCCCCGGCAATGGCGGCTGCGGCGGCCTGCGCGGGACATTTCGTTGACATCCGCGAGTAAAACAGTCCCCCATTGACCTTGGGAGCGTCAGGAGCAGATCCCTCACGCTCCCTTTTATTTTAGGCTTTTCCGCTTTATTTTAGGCTTTTCCGCCCAATGCAGTCAGTTCAGTTTCACCGCTGAAAACACCGAAGAGACACGGAGAAACACAGAGCGTAAACATAAAAAAATCGAAAAGATGCGAGATCCGCAAAAACCATTCGTGCGTTTTCGCATTTTCCGCAAAATTCGGAAAAATTTCGAGAAATGAAAGTTTCGTCTGGAAATTTCACGAAATTTAGGGTGGTGGGGGTAGGCAGAAACAGTTTTTGTGCTAAAATAGTATTTGGTTTGTTTTGTGCAAATTTTTCGACACTTTTGGCTACATTCCTTTCATGGAGGCTCACGTGAATAAAGAAGAACTGAAAGCGGCAGCGCTTCAATACCATGCCGAACCGGTCCCCGGCAAGATCGCAGTCCGGACGACGAAACCGTGTTTGACGGCAGAGGAACTTTCTCTTGCGTACACTCCGGGAGTCGCTGCTCCGTGTCTCGAGATCAAGGAAACTCCGGAAACCGTTTGGAAATACACAGCCCGCAGCAACACTGTGGCTGTCGTGTCGGACGGCACGGCAGTTCTTGGTTTGGGGAATATCGGTCCGGAAGCCGGGATGCCTGTGATGGAAGGGAAGGCAGTCCTCTTCAAACGCTTTGCGGACATTGACGCCATGGCGCTGTGCATTGGGAAGGTCTTCAATGAGAAAGGCCGGACAGATGCTGCAAAAGTGATCGAGACTGTTGAGCGTCTCGAACCGTCTTTTGGCGGGATCAATCTCGAAGACATTGGTGCGCCGGCGTGTTTCGAAGTGGAACAGACGCTCAAGCAGCGGATGAATATCCCCGTCTTTCATGACGACCAGCACGGAACAGCGATCATTTCACTCGCTGCGATCATCAACGCACTGAAAATGGTCGGAAAAGAGATCTCGAAGTGCCGTTTTGTCGTCAACGGCGCCGGTGCGGCAGGCATTTCGTGCAGTGAGCTCTACATCACGGCAGGTGCGGACCGGAAGAACTTTCTCATGTTCGACAGTAAAGGCGTGATCAGTACGAAACGAACGGATCTGAATGCGGAAAAAGCGCGTTTTGCGGCAGATACAGAAGTCACCTCGCTCGCGGAAGCTCTCGTCGGCGCCGACGTTTTCCTCGGCCTGAGCGTCGGCGGGTGCGTCACTCCGGAAATGGTGAAGACCATGGCTCCAGGCGCAATCATTTTTGCAATGGCAAATCCTGTACCTGAGATCGATCCTGCTCTTGCGCGCGAAGCAGGAGCCGCCGTCGTGGGGACCGGTCGAAGCGATTTTCCGAACCAGATCAACAATGTCCTCGGATTTCCTGGTATTTTCCGTGGAGCGCTGGATGTGCGTGCGACGGACATCAACGTCGAAATGCAGCTCGCAGCGAGCCGGGCAATTGCCGAAGTTGCCTGCGAAACTGTCCCTGAAGAGCTGAAGGCGTACCTGAAGATCGCGTATCCTGCCGACTACGCAGCCGGTGTTTTCGATCCGGAAATGCCGCTTTCGAGCGACTACGTGATCCCGAAACCGTTTGATTCGCGTGTCGTTCCTCGAGTTGCGCGCTATGTGGCAGAAGCTGCGATGCAGACCGGAACTGCACAGCTCCGGATCGATGATCTGGACGCATATGAAGCGGAAGTCACAGCTCGCGTGGCACGGGCAAATGCCTGAACTTGGCATCACCCCATGTAATGAGTCCCTAAAAGACCGATGGCGGAAGATTTTCTTTTAATTTTATGAAAAATTTACCGAAATCGGTCTTGTGTAAATTTTCAAAACGGCTAAAATAAAAGAAGACTTTGATACAGTGCGGTTTCAGTCCCTCGCCGCGGAATGAATTGAGGATATTACAGGAAACGTCATGACGGAACAAATTTCCCAACTGTCGAATCATAAGATCGAGAAGGAAGAGACGGCAGAGTCTCTCTCCGCAGGGATGTCTGTGTCGGTGGCGGAGCCGGATCCTTTGAAGACTTCCAATGCCCCATTCGTGCCGCCGCAGTCTTCCCCCTCATCGCCTCTATCGGAATCACAGCCAACAGGATCACAGGCCCAGAATGGGAGTGTGCCCAATGAACGGATGCGTTCCAGTGAAGAAGATGAGGAGCAGACCGATTCGGCAAAACACAGGTCGAAACTTGCAGAAGAGCAAAAACTTGCAGAAGAGCAAAAACTTGCAGAAGAGGATCAGAGATATTTTGCGCTTGACGCGCGGATCGGACGGAGTCTCTTTTCCCTGCTTGCACGTTTTTTGAGCGGTGCATCGTCGAGTTGGGCATCGCCGCCGCAAACATGCCAGCGTGTTTACTATGCAAACCATACGAGTCACTTGGACATTTTAGCCATCTGGTCGTCGCTTCCTGGGGATGTTCGTCGTTTTGTGCGTCCGGTCGCAGCCAAAGACTATTGGAGCAAGGGGCGGATCCGTCCGTATATTGCGAATCGGTTGTTCAATGCGATCCTTTTGGAGCGTCAGCACGTTAAAGCGCATCAGAATCCGATCGATGCGATGGTCCATGAAATGGGAGACCGTTACTCGATCATCATTTTTCCGGAAGGCGGACGCCAGTCCTCTGGTGAGATCGCGGAGTTTAAGAGCGGCTTGTATCATATTTGCAAAAAAAAACCGCTTCTGGAATTG
This sequence comes from Thermoguttaceae bacterium, assembly GCA_017403345.1. Classification (GTDB taxonomy): domain Bacteria; phylum Planctomycetota; class Planctomycetia; order Pirellulales; family Thermoguttaceae; genus RGIG3701. Next base: position 2,241 of record JAFQOH010000249.1, on the reverse strand, counting down.
GTCCCGATCTACATCGACAATATGAATCGTATCCTTCCGCGCGGGAGACTGCTCCCTGTACCGCTCTTGAGTCACGTCGCGTTTGGCGAACCGATCTGGCTTAAGGAGAACGAGAAAAAACAGGATTTTTTGGCACGTGCACGGCAGGCTGTACTGGATCTGAAGGAGCAGTATCTGCGGCGCAACACGATTTCAGAAGACAGGCCGAAGCCTTAATGCTTCCGCTTGGATGCGTGATGGAAAAGCGGGCATCATTCACAGAAATTTTTTTGGGGATATTGAGCGATTCCCCTGATTTTTATGGATAGTATTTTCCTAGTTTATATTGGAGTTTTGGCGATTTTGGGAATCATTTCCCTGGCGACTTTCATTTTAAAGCATCAGTCCAACTCTGGTTTTGACCCATTGGTCCTAAATAAATTTGCGTCCTGCATCAATGGCTGGATGATCCTCTTCGTATTCGTAGCGACTTTTTTTTATGTACCTGGAGGGAAGTATTTCGTTACGCTGCTTTTTGGAGTAATGTCATTTTGGGCGATGCGAGAGTTCATTACGCTCATCCCGACCCGAAAGGCGGATCATCGGACGCTCTTTTTTCTTTTTTTCCTCTGCATTCCGGCCCAATACTTTTTGGTTGGAGGGGATTTTTACGAGATCTACTCTGTTTTGATCCCATCCTTCATTTTCCTTTTGATCCCGATGCTCATCGCCATGTTTGGCGATACGAAATTCTATCTGACGCGCATCACGCAGATATGCGTTTCACTTTTGATCTGCGTATACAGTCTGAGTTTCGTACCGGCGCTTTTAACCGCAGATATGGAGCCTGCTGTTTCGCAAACGGCAACACAGACCAGAACTGAAAATTCTCAGAATTCAGATACGCCCCAGGATCCAGAGAGCCAAGATCAAGTGTGTATGCAGTGCCCTGCCGAAATGATGCAGGTTACTGGAGAAACGGCGCTCCCTAAGGAATCGGAAACGGCGAAAATAGAAGAAACAGCAGAAGAAGCAGAAACAGTAAAAGCAGAAGAAAATATATCGGAAACCGCAGCAGTGCCGCAATCGCGAAAGTCGGTGAATAAAATGGGACTTCTTCTTTTCTTCTTCCTCACAACGCAGCTTTCAGAGATCTTCCCATTTTTGGCCGGTATGTTTTGCAAAAACCAGCATCCGATCGCCCCAGCCATCAACGTTTCAAAGACTTGGGAAGGACTTATTTTCAGTCTTGTCGGAACGTTTTTTGCGGGAAATTTCCTGTTGTACTTCATCGTACCGTTTAATATTTGGAGCTGCGGTTTGGCAGCCAGTCTGATCGCTTTGATGGGATTTGGGGGAACCTTGACGCTTTCCGCGATCAAACGTGACCGTGGTGTACGCGATTACGGAACGCTTGTCGCAGGACACCATGGGATCCTTGATCGGATCGATTCGATCTGCTTTGCAGCTCCGGTTTTTTTCCATATCGTTCAGATATACCTTCGTTATCCAAACATATTTTTGGGCTGAATTCCTGAGGCTTTGAGAATTTGGATGTCAAGAGTCTCAATTTCAGGATTTCATATTCCATGTGTTTTCGGCTGCTTGGTGTCGGAAACACATGATTTGTGTCCCGACGCCTTTCAGGTTTTGGGCGAAACGCCATTCGTTTTACTTCATTGACCCACAAGGTCCCGGAATTAGAGACCATGCCAACTCCCACACCTCAAGATCCGAATCGTCGTCCAATACGTCCTCAGCCGGTCAAGCCGACCCCTATGTCGCAATCTGGCGGAAGTTCTCATCCAGTAAAGCCTCAGCCGGTGAAACCGCAGCCGGTAAAGCCGCAATCGATAAAACCGCAGCCGCTCAAGCCCGTTCCGGCCGTATCGGATCCGAGCAAGAAGCAGCATGCCGCACGGCCCATACCGGTCCAGGAAGAGGCTTCCGCTCCGATGGCGCTTTCTTCTGAGGCGCTGACGTTTTCCGCAGAGCTTTCTGAAACGGATGTATCCGATTTTCTGGTAGAGCAGGATACGTATCTTGCGAAAACGATCCATGTTCGTGAGGAACCAGAGGAGGAAGAAGAGCTTACGGATCGGATCATGAAAGGTGCGCCGCCGTGGTTCATCAGTACGATCGGGCACGTGATCCTGATCTTGACGGCCGCACTTCTGTTTTCGACGATTCCAACACCACAGAAGCCCATTATGGTGGAATGTGAGATGGTGGCAGAAGAGGAAGAAGAGGAGGAAGAGGAAG
>JAFQOH010000022.1:0-53001 GCA_017403345.1 Thermoguttaceae bacterium | reverse complement strand
AACGGGTTCTGCAGGTGCCGGAGCAGGTTCTGCAGGTGCCGGAACGGGTTCTGCAGGTGCCGGAGCAGGTTCTGCAGGTGCCGGAGCAGGTTCTGCAGGTGCCGGAGCGGGTTCTGCAGGTGCCGGAACGGGTTCTGCAGGTGCTGGAGCGGGTTCTGCTGGTACGTTACCAAAACCAGCCGGAATCGGTTCGGTCGGCTTGATCTCCGGAGCACCTTCCGGACGGTAGTCATTTTCCGGAGTCGCATCGTTGAAGACGTCAAACCACTCATCTTTGAAGTTGATCGTCTGGCCAACGCGAGCGGAAATGTTCGCCGTCAACGCCATGATCGCGTCCGCCATCGCCACTTTCGGCTGGCAGTGCATCATGAGTTTCGGATCGTCCGTTTTGTAGTTCGGCTCCGGATTCTTGCGGATGCACCACGCGAAATGCTCGATCTCTTCCGTGTATCCAAGGCTCAGATCATGGAGCGCTTCTGTGCCGAGCACCTCATCCATTTTCTGATTTTTCGGGAAATCATCGTCACTGGTCGGCTTCAGAGTGAATTCCGGAGCCTTGAATCCAGTGACTTTCGATTCGCCGCCGCGTTCCACGTGCGCATACTGGTTAACCTCGTAGGTGTACCATAGGTAAGCGTTTTCTTCACGGTCGATCTGGAGGGTACCGGTCGTTCCCATGACGACTTCGCCGTAACCGCCAAAGTCGTTTCCATTGATCGCGGAGTACGCCACAGCCACTTTCTGACGCGGGTCCGTATCGTAGCCCGGCGCAGCATACTCGTAGACGCACGTCATGTGGTCTTCGATGTCACGGTCATTCAGCAGCTCGTAATTACCTTCCGCATTCTTCCGTTTGTTGAAGACGGAACGGTTCGCGAACGCCGTCACGTTGATCGGGTGATGGTGCTTGCCGTCACCGTACATTGCAGCGATGAAGATCCCGGCCGCGTCAAGCTGGTGGCTTCCCAGCTCGGCCATGACGCCGGCACTGGTGCTTTCCCAGAGACGCCAACGGTAGAGTTCCTCCGCAGCCGGAGCGACGTAGGTCTCGTTCCCTTTGCCGTCCACCAGAGTGTGGGCACGGTAGTTCGATTTTTCATCGAGCGGGATCGCGATCTCATCGTTCAGCTGTTCTTCAAACTGCTCGATCTGTTTTTCGATCAGCGGCATTTCGACGTCCTGAATATACGCTTTTCTCGCGACCAGCTTTTCACGTGCGATCTCGTTCATGCGGATCGCGAATTTGTCACCGGATTCACGCAGGACTTTCGCCTTTTCGTCGCAGGCGGCAATCGACTTTTCAAGTTTCTCCAGCTCTTTAACGAAACGGTTTTTCTTGTTGACGTGATTTTCCTTATTCTTCTTGATGCGGTTCAGAAGAACGAGGTCATTTTCTGTGTATTTTCCGTCTTTCTGGTTGATGACGGATTCCGGGATCGGCGGCTGCCAACTGTCCGCACCAGGCTGATTGTTACGGTGCCACTGCGCACGAATGTAGTGGATCTTGCCGAGAAGCCCCTGTTCGATCGCATTGATCGCATTATTGTACAGCACACTGTAGTGCCGCTGGTGGCCGGTGGCCATGTGTTTGCGGAGACGCGCCGCAACACGGCCCATGTCCTTACACTTCGCAATGTCATGCGCCATGAGCTTTTCCGTCAAGACGTGAAGTCCAGCATTCATCGCTTCGATCGCCGCGACGTGATGCAGATGGAGCGGAAGAGCGATCAAAACCGCTTCCAGTCCGAGTTCCTCTTTTGCAGCCAGAAGCTCATGGTAGTCTTTGAAGACCTTGACCTGCGCGTCAACTTCTTCCTTCGTTTTGCGGAACTGCTCGCCGCACTCGGAGTAAACGCGGTAAATGCCGCGGCGGACTTTGCGCCCCTTGGGACTTGCCGTCACGTCGCCGTTGAACGCACGCCAGCGATTGTACGAGCGAATGTCTGCGATCGCCACGATGTCGACGAAAGCCGGATTGCAGGCACCGATGAGCACAGAACCTTCGTCACCGGTACCAATAACACCGATACGGACCGGTTTGTCCGGCGTACCGTAACCGTAGTAGTATCCGCCGCGCGTGACGTTGGAATTGGGGTCGTTTTTCGTACGCAGCCAATCCCGGAAAAACTCACCGCGCATCTGGGGGCTGGCCATTACGGCGCGAAAGTTCGCTTCGCCGATGCTTTTATTTTCAGGAGTTAAATTCATATTTTATCCTTAAATCTGTTGATCAAATTTTTCTCAAATATTCCCTGCGGATGAAACTCAGACCTGGTATTCCGATTTGTTGAGGTCCGGCGTGCCGTGACCTTCCGGAGTTTCGTCGCTGTCGACCTTGAACCATTCGTCTTTGAAGTAGACGCGCTGGCATTTTTCGGCGGAAATGTTCGTCACGTGCGCGATGATCGCGTCGCCCATGGCGACTTCCGGATTGCAGCGGGGCTGATTTTCGGGGGACGGATTGCGGATGCACCACGCAAAGTGTTCGATCTCTTCCGTGTATCCGCGGCTGACTTTCGGACCGGCGGCCACAGCCGCGACGGCTTTCTGGCTGGCACCGCTGGACTGCGTGTCGAGGGACGGACCGCTGCCCGCGCCTGCGCTGGCTTTGGTCTCTTCTTTGAGGAGAAGCTGCGTTTCTTCTTCCTTCAGGATGATCATCGTGCCTTTCGTACCGTAAACGATCTCACCGTAACCGCCAAAGCCGTTTCCGTTGATCGTGGAGTACTGGACCGAGATCTTGTTCATTTCCGCAAGCGGATCTTTTGCATCGTATCCCGGAAGCGGGAAGTCGAACGCCGCGATGATGTGGTCGTTCGTGTCGCGTTCGTACGGGAAAAGGTTACGCGCACCGGAAGCGAAGACGCTGATCGGGTGTTTGTGCTCGCCGCCGTGAAGCGCGGAGATGAAGATGCTCGCTGCGTCCAGCTGGTGGGAACCAAGTTCGACCATCAGACCGCCGCCAGTACGGCCCCAAAGACGCCAGCGGAGGAGTTCTTCGATCGGGGGGCAAGTGTAGACGACGTCGCCGTTCGCGTTTGTGAGCTGATTCGTCTGATAGCCGAAATTTTCAGCTTCTACGAGGTAGTCCTGGATCTGAAGTTCCTTCTGACGGACACGCGGGATCAGTTTGTCGATCTCAGAGCCGCGGGCACGGTTCAGTGCGACTTTGAGGGATTTCAGATCGTTGAGGAGTTTCATTGCCTGGGCATCTTCCGGTTTTGCTTCCCACGGCATCGGCATCTGCCAGCTGTCGGCGCCCGGAAGGTTGGAGCGGTGCCACTGCGCGGAAATATGGTGAAGATCACCGAGTTTACCGCGTTTGATGGTCTCCATCGCTTCTTCGTAAAGCATATTGTAGTGACGCTGGTGGCCGGTAGCGCAGAACTTGCCGGTCTCGCGAGAGGTACGGGCCATTTCTTTGCACTGGGCGACCGTACGGGCCATGAGTTTTTCCGTCAGAACGTGCAGACCAAGGCGCATCGCTTTGATGGCGGCAATGGCGTGCAGGTGGAGCGGCAGGGCAATGATGACCGCTTCGATGCCATCGGCTTTCGCGTTGGCAAGGCAGTCTTCAAAGTGGCCGTAGACCTTGACGTGCTTACGGGCTTCATCTTCCGTTTTCCAGCCGTAGACAGACATCAGGCCTTTGCGCATTTTGATGATGTTGTCGTTGGAGTTGTCGCCGTAGAAGGCGCGGAAAATGTTGAACGGGCGAATGTCGGCGATCGCTTTGACCTGGACATACTCCGGATTGATGGCTCCAATGAGGATGTTTCCTTCATCTCCGGTACCAAGGACCGCGACGCGGACGGGGTCACCATGGGCTTTTCCGTAACCGAAATAGTAGGCGCCGGCGGTCAGACCGGTGGTGGCGACGGCAGCGCTCGAAGCCATGAGAAATTCACGACGGGAGCAGCGGAGGAATTCCTGGCGTGCCGCTTCCTGTTGCTGAGGTGTCAAATTCATACTATTTTTTCTTTCTGATTCTTGTTTTGTTTTGAATTGAACTGAATTTTACGCTTTTGTGACTTGATCAGTGACTGAATTGCCTCGAAAGGCGGCATGGGATCAGTCGTTGTTTTCCTCAGCGTAAAAACCGAACGTTTTGCAAACGGGTTTTCCGACGAAATTCCAGACGAAGTAGTCCAGACCGCCCCAGCGACCGACCGGAAGGGTAGCGAGCATGAAAATGGCGACCATTTCGACGAAGTTTTTGTCCACGATCAGCGCGTGTCCCACTTCCGGATGAACGGCCGGGAAGATCGTCGGCCACGGCGGCTGGGTCATGAGAACGGAGATCAGGAAGCAGCCGCCGCCGATCGCGGCAAGACGGGTGCAGAAACCAAGAATCAGGCACAGACCGATGAGCGTCAGCGCCCACGTGACGGCAAAGTCAAGGAATTTAGTCCAGCTGCGGCCGACGAACGGAAGGTCCAAGCCGAAGGGGAGCTGGTCAGTGGCGACGACGAACGCCGGAAGCGCGACGGTTTGTTTCGCTTTGGTCACTTCATCGACTGGGCCGAGAACGTTCTGAAGTTCAGCGACGAGAGTCGTAACAGCGGCTTCTTGAGCTGCGAGGAGGGATTTCGCTTCACCGCGAAGTTTCATCATGTCAGCCCACTGGCGTTTTTTCTGTTCCGGACCATTATTCGGACCATTTTTCGCGGCCTTGAAGCGTTCGAGCGCTCCGAGGTACGCCGCGACTTTTTCCGTATTGTCTTTCACATCGTCACGCACATCCGCGACGTATTTCGCCCAGGCGAATTCGAGAGCACGAAGCTGATCGTCTTTCGGCTGGTACGTTTCTTTCGCATACTGGTAGATCTTCTCCGCTTCATCGAAATACGCGGGGTAGACCTTGATGGTCTCGGTCTTTCCTTCTTCATTTTCGTAAGCCGGGACCGGAGCGATCAGAGCGGGAGCCTGACCTTCAGCGGCGGGTTTCACGTCGACCTGCGCTTTGGCGGCGACGAAGTATTTGACCTCTTTATCAGCCGTTTTGAGCCGTTCCACACCGTCAAGGTCGGGGGACATGGCGTAGAAGATCGGCGCGAAGGGACCTTTCGCCATCGTCAGGAACGGGAGCGCGGAGAATTTGTCCGCATTATCGACTTTCCAGCACCCTTCATAGAAGAAGTGCCAACCAATGCACAGACGAAGAGCCACCAGAGCGATGACGCTGAGCATTCCTATTTGAAAATATTGACGTTTCAGGGGAAACCTCCTCTCCAAAAATACACATTTCAGTATTTTTTTATCGTGCGGGATCGCGGAAAATTCCATTGGCGGGAAGGTCGAAACCACTTCTGCACACCATGCGCAAAAGTTCGCTCGCCTCTGATCCTGCACAGACCAGAATCTTTCTCTCTATTTTAACCGATTTTCGTTTAAACGCTATGGATTGGAACAGATTTTCAGCTAAAATTTCCCAAAAAAGTCAAAATTTTTCCGAAATTTTCTGCCTTTTGAAATCTGTTCGAATCACAGAGCCTCATACATTCTTTTTCTTGCCCATTTTTCGTTTTCGGTGTCCCAAGATTTCAGCTCAAACGCCGACTCTTTCAGGAGTCTTTATTGGACGTACCGCAGACTGCTTTCACCAAATTTTGAAGATTTCTCCCTCTCCTTCAGAATGGGAGATCTGATGAAAAATCCAAAATTCGAAGCACGGCGGGGTACAGGCTCCGATCGGCAGGCACACGGCAGGTCCCTGGAGGAAAGCTGGATCTGAGATCTCGAAAAACTGCATAAAAAAAGGGCCAAGGCCCTAAAGCACACCTGGAGGGACTCGAACCCCCAACACTCGGTTCCGAAGACCGATGCGCTATCCATTGCGCTACAGGTGCGAAAAGAAAACGGATCCGCAAAGGAGATCCCACTTTCATAAGTCTAAGTATACCACGTTTTGCATTTTCTGCAAGGGGGGGTGAAAAAATTTTCGATTTTTGGCTCTTTTAGTCGAAATTGTGAGAAAATTCCGATTGACGGCACCTCTGATTTTTGCTAAACTCACACGAACGCAGTAATGCGGTAATGCGGTAATACAGTAGAACTGAAAACCGAAATGTGTCCCTGTTTTTCCTTTCCTCCTGCCAGGCAGTTTTGCATGGAGCTCCAATGAAAATGAGAAGAAATGTTCCCCAAACCGATTTCGAAAGCGGCCAAGATTCCTTTCTGGATGTCGTCTCCAATATCGTGGGCATTCTGATCATTCTTGTCGTCATTGTCGGTGCGCAAGTCAAACATGGGCTTGCCTCCCATAAGATCCGCGAGCTGCAGGAGACGCATGCCGACCTGGAACTTGAAGAAATTTCCGAAAACTTTTTGCATGTTTCGAAGACGGATGCCGATCCGGACACAAAACTGAAAAATGAACTGGATGATGAGTCGCTGCTTGACGAAGAACTCCGTAAAACGCAGAGTGAATTGGCTCGGTCGGAGGAAGAGCGAGAGCAGCGTGCAAAGCTGATCAGAACGCTCCGAACGGAAATGGAAACGCTTTCAGATTCACTTTCGCAGACACAGCATTTTGAGCAGGAGATCGTTGAAGCTACGGATCAGACAGCACGGATGAATGCCGAACAGAGCGTTTTTGCGCAGGAATGCGTGGCCCTTGAAACGCGCCTTCGGGTGATCCGCAAAGAAATGGACTCTTCCACCGATGCCCAGGAACAGAAAGAGCGGGAGATCGTTCTGCTCTCTCAGGAATCCATCGTACTGGAAAACCAGATCGCAGAGCTGGAAGCTCGATTGAAATTTCTTCGTGAGCAGCACTCTCAAAACGGCGGCCCGAAAATGATCGAGCACAAAATGACGCCGATCGTGCACTCGGTCGACAGTCGAGAATTCCATTTCATTTTGGACCGGGGGCGAGTCCTTTACGTTCCGCTTGAAGAACTTTTAAAGGAGTACCAGCGCCGCAGTTCCGACATTGCGTATTCCCTAATGAAAGATGGACGCCGAACGGACGTTTTCGGGCCTTACGACGGCTTCCGGATCCACACGGAGACGCAGTTGCGCGGCGGACAGATCGGAGTTTACTGGAAACTTCTGCCGCCGGACATTGAAGAAGCTGGGGAAAAGATCGAAGATGCCGTACAGCCCATCTCGAAATTTCATCACTATCTCGAGAAACTGCAGCCGGGAAAGGACACCTTGACGTTCTGGATCTATCCGGAGGGATTCGCAACTTTTTCGCAGATCAAGGAAGACGCCTACCAGCACGGTTTCGCGATAGCCTCCCGTCCGCTTCCTAATGGAATGCCGATCGCCGGCTCGCCGGAAGGTCAGAAATCTGTGGCCCAGTAACGCAGCAAAGACTGCATGGGATCCGTACGGCAGATGCACGATTTCCCTCAACGTTTCTGCGGCTGCTCACGCGGCCCCCGAAAGGGGTTGTCTGTGATGTTCTTGACCTGAAAAGTCAGAAATTTTAAAAAAATCCCGCATTTTTTCGTATTTGGGCTGGAAAATACTTGACTTTTAGGAACTCTCAGATTAAAATGAGCCGATGAATAAAGTAGGCAGACTTATGGATCCTGCCCGATCACAGCCTTCCGCCTCTTGCGAGGCATTCCACTGAAAGGAGTTTTTCATGAACCTTACCCGTCGTGTTTTTCTGAAAAAAAGTGCAGTTTCCGCCGCCAGCATCTCCGCGGCACTTGCCAGCATGAACGTCGCAGCTCCTGCATTCTGCCAGACTGCCAACGCTAACGAAAAGCTGAACCTCGCGTTCGTTGGGGTCTGGGGCCAGGCTCGCGAAACGATGGCCAACATGCGCGGCGAAAATTTCTACGCGCTGTGCGATGTTGATTCCAAACGTCTCGGCATGGCTGCCCAGAGATACCCTGGCGCGAAACACTACGCCGACTACCGTAAAATGCTTGAAGAGCTTGACCAGATCGACGCGGTCATCGTCTCCACGCCGGACCACTCGCACGCCCCCGCAAGTCTTCAGGCCATGCGCATGAAGAAGCACTGCTACTGCGAAAAACCACTGGCTCATGAAGTCATCGAGGCTCGCCGCATGGCCGAAGTCGCCGCGGAAAACAAACTGGCGACCCAGCTCGGAACTCAGCCGAACGCCTACGCGAACTACTATGAAACGGAAGAGATCGTGAAATCCGGCGCGATCGGAAAAGTGAAGGAAGTCCACGTTTGGACCTGCACCGGCAACACGACGGGGTACGTTCAGGGCGTCGGCGGCAGACGCGATGTCGGTATCCCGCTCGGAAACGGCTGGGGCCAGCCCGCGGATCAGACGCTTCCCCCGTCCGGACAGACCATCCCGCAGGAACTGAACTGGGATCTGTGGCTCGGTCCGGCGAAACAGACTGAATACCATGAATGCTATGTGCCGGCAAACTGGCGCCGCTGGTGGAATTTCGGTTCTGGTCAGCTCGGCGACTTCGGCTGCCACTACATGAACCTGCCGATCCGTACGCTCCAGCTCCTCAACGCGAAAACCGTCAAAGCGCAGGGACCCGCCGTGAATGCGTACGCCTGTCCCGAATGGCTCCGCGTCCAGTACACCTTCCATAGCGCGAACGAATTTGCCGCTCCCGGCATCACCCTTAACTGGTACGACGGAAATTCCATCCCCGAGATCGCGAAACTTCTCGAAGAGCACAAGATCCCGTTCCGCGGAAATGGGATCCTCTTCGTCGGTACGGAAGGTGATCTGTACGCAAACTACAATGTGCACACGCTTTATCCGGAAGCCAAATACGCCGACTACAAAATGCCGGAACCGTTCATTCCGCGTTCCATCGGCCACTACAAGGAATTTCTGGAAGCCTGCCGTCAGGACAAACCGGAACTCTGCCGCATTCCGTTCAGCTACGGCGGACGCCTGACCGAAACGGTCCTCCTCGGTACTGTGGCGTACCGTTCGGGCGAAGCATTTGAATGGGATCCGGAAAACTTCCGTACCAGTAGTGCCGCCGCGAACGCCCTTCTGGAACGTCCGTACCGTGACGGCTGGACGCTCTAGTTCCAGAATTTTCCAGGTATTTTCAGGGAATTTCAGGGAATTTCCCAAAACCCAAAACTCTCCCGTTTTTCTTAGGGAAAGCCGTTTTGGGAAATTCCTTTTCCTGTTTCAGTTTTCCTGTGCGGCAGACTGACCGTCGACACACTGGAAGACCATTCCTGAATTCAGGTCCGTTTTCCGCCATCATTCCTTCCTGAAAGCCGACTAGATCTCTGTTTTCATGAAGCAATCATTGATTTCCCTCCGAAACATCGAAACCCACCTGTGAAACTCGGTTTTCCTGCCGAAACATAGGATCTCACCCCGCCTTTATTTTAATTTTTAAGGAGAACTCCATGAAACTTTCAAGACGTCAAATGTTTCAGATGACCGCACTGTACGCCGCTGCCGGAACTTCCGGATTTGGAGTGCCGGCCTATCTCCCCAAAGCCTTCGGCAATGATGCTCCCAACTCCCGCCTTCGAGTCGGAGCGATCGGAGTCGGACACCGCGGACGCTACGACGCCAGTCTGCATCAGCGTCATGCCGAACTGGCCGTTCTGGCCGATTTGGACCGCCGTCATCTGGACGCCTCCAATCACGCGCTCTGCAAAGGCAAAGCGGAGACAGTCGGAGACTATCGCAGGATCTTGGACCGTCAGGATATTGACGTCGTCTGTATCGCGACGCCGGATCACTGGCACACGAAGATCTGCCTCGACGCTCTGGCTGCCGGAAAGCACGTTTTCTGCGAAAAACCGCTCACTCTGACGATCCAAGAAGATCAAGTGCTCCGGGAAAAAGTGAAAGCACACCCCAAACAGATCATGGCGGTCGGCACTCAGCGCAGATGCGAGCTTCCGCGCTTTACTCGTGCGGTAAACATGGTACAGCAGGGAGTCCTCGGCAAAATGAAACGGATCCTCGTCAGTCTCGGAAAGCCGCTTCAAATGACGTCGGAACCGCCGCAGGACCAGCGTTTCGCTCCCCAGCCGGTCCCGGAAGAACTTGACTGGAACACTTGGCAAGGGCAGGCTCCAGACTTTCCATTCATTCCGCAGCGATGCCATCGTCTCTTCCGCAACTGGTTCGAGTACGCCGGCGGAAAAATCACGGACTGGGGCGCGCACTATCTCGACATGGCACTCTGGGCGACCGGACAGGATCAGCCGAATGCCGGGATCGTGTGGGTCGATCCGTCCGACTGCAAGTACCCGCTTCCGATGAAAGACGGTTTCCCGACAGCTTCCGACTACTACAATGTGCCGTACGATTTCTACATCAAAACACGCACGCAGAACGGCGTCGCCATCGACATTGAATCGCGTCTGAATGACGGGATCCTTTTTGAGGGAGAAAAAGGCCGCATTTTCGTCAACTGCGGCCGGATCACAGGAAAGCCGATCGAGGAAGAATGGGATCGCGATCTTTACGGCGACGCTCAACTGAAAAAAATCTTCAAAGGCAAGCCGGTCACGGACCACATGACGAATTTTTATCTCTGCGTCCGCGAGGGCGGCGAGCCAGTATCCGACGTCTTTACGCACACGCGCACCATGACGGCCTGTCATGTCGTGAACATTGCGATGCGGCTCAAGCGCACACTTGAGTGGGATCCTGCTGCCGAGCAATTTGTGAATGACGCGCAGGCCGATTCGTTCATCAGCCGTGAGCAGCGGAAAGGATTCGAGGTCTTCTGACCGATCGTCCTCACTTTGTATGTTTGGAAAATTTCAAAAGAGAGAAATCATGAAAATGAGATCATTTTGGGTCGGTACTCTTGCGGGAGTTCTAGTTCTGGGAGCAGGAAAATATGCTGCTCTGACGTATGCTGAGGAAACGGCGTCTTCGAAAAATACGGTTCCTGCTGCACAGTGTGCGGATTCGGAAACCGCGTATTTTTGCGAAACGACTCCGGAAAAAACCGTCCGTCTTCGCTGCGGCGAAAAGACCATTTGGGAGCTTCATCTGCAAGCTCCGGAAGGAAAACCGTACATTGGACCGCTCTGTCTTCCGGACGGCCGCGATGTCGCGCTTCTGCGTCCGAAAGACCACGTCTGGCATCTCGGCGCGTGGTTCTCGTGGAAGTACCTCAACGGCGTGAACTACTGGGAGCCGTCCCATGGAAAAACGAAGCTGGCGGACCATTCCGTAAAGTTTGACGGTGCGGCGGCGGAAGTGACGCTCCATCTGGTCTACTTTGACGCACGGGATCCGGGAAAAATCGTTCTGAGCGAAGAACGCGTCATTTCATTCAGTGCCCCGGATGAGACCGGTTCGTATGCGATGACGTCCCGCCATCGATTCACTGCCGGCGAGAAAGACGTGAAGCTGGACCGAACGCCGCCGCACAGTCACGGCGGAGGGTATGCGGGCCTGGCGTTCCGAATGTCGCCGACGCTTTCTGCTTTTGAGCTGAAGTGCGAGAACGGCGAGACGGAAATGACGAAGATCCGCGAAAAGTCCGCAAGCTGGATCGAGTACCGCGAAAAGGAAACGGGGCTTGGAGTCCGCATGACGGTCCTGAAGGGGACGCCGGAAACGCGGTTTTACGCCCAGCATCGCGAGAACTACTGCTTCGTGAATCCGTGCCCGGTCCTGACGGCTCCGCGGACGATCCCGGCGGGAGAAACGCTTGAGCTGGCGTACGAGATCCACCTTGGGAAACGCTAAAAGCAGGAAAGATCATCAAAACATTAAAAAGTTTTTGAAAAGGGAGTCCAGAGGGAAACATTTTGAAAATTGTTTCACTCTCAGACTCTCCCTTCAAAAACTTTTTGGTATTTTTTGTTTGTTTTCTAGAGCATCGGATGGTAAAGATGCACGATGAAAAGAACGATCTGGATCTTCACCGCCCAGAGGAACGAAACGAGAAAAAGAAAGACCGCGAAAAAACGCTGTGCATCTTTCGGGATCCGCGTGAAAAAGAAGAAAATGACCGGCAAAAGTCCGATCGCGCCGCAAAGGAGCGCGTGCGTCTGAACAAAATTCGGGATCTTCACCAGCTCCCAAAGAAGCCAACTCCAGCAGAGCAGAGCGGGCACAAAAAAACGGAACGGGATCCGGTTTCTGTCCCAGAGGATCCAGCCGGCACCAAATGCCGTGAGGAAGAAAACGCAGTCCGCCGCTGAGGCCATCCAGCCAAAATACGACGAATAGAAATTCTCTTCCAGCCAAAATGGGAATGTCTGCACAAGAAATGCCGTCCCGCAGAGAAATTCTACGAGCGGGTAGCGGAATGCGATCGGCGACCGGCAGTCGAAACACTTTCCGCGCAGCATCAGCCAGCCGAGGACCGGGACATTGTGCCGTTTACGTATCGCGTGTCCGCATTTCGGACAGTGGGAGGCTGGAAACGAAAGCGCCATTTTCTTGGGAAGACGCCAGACCGCTACATTCAGAAAACTCCCGAATGCCGCGCCGAAAAAAAAGACCCAGAGGCCGACGATCCCGAAAAAGAGTACTGCGTCCATCGTAATTCCCCGTAAAAAAACGAGACTTAAAAAAGCAGAAAGCACCCCCAAAAGAGTACTTTCTGCCCGAAATTCATTGAAAAATCAGTTTTCGCGCACAAACTGCGGCGGGAAAACTATTTCCAAGATTCTTCCACGGCGACAGCGCAGGCGACGGTCGCACCGACCATCGGGTTGTTGCCCATGCCGATCAGCCCCATCATTTCGACGTGGGCCGGAACGGAGGAGGAACCTGCGAACTGAGCGTCAGAGTGCATACGGCCCATGGTGTCCGTCATGCCGTAGGAAGCAGGACCGGCGGCCATGTTGTCGGGGTGAAGCGTACGGCCCGTACCGCCTCCGGACGCGACGGAGAAGTACTTTTTGCCATTTTCATTCGCCCATTTCTTGTACGTACCGGCGACGGGGTGCTGGAAACGGGTCGGGTTGGTGGAGTTTCCGGTGATGGAAACGTCAACGCTTTCGTGACGCATGACGGCGACGCCTTCGTTCACGTCGTCGCAGCCATAGCAGCGGACCTTGGCGCGCGGACCATCCGAGTACGCCTTCACGAAGGTTTCCTTCAGTTCGCCCGTATAGTAGTCGTATTCGGTGCGGACGTAGGTGAAACCATTGATGCGGCTGATGACCTGAGCGGCGTCTTTGCCGAGACCGTTGAGGATGACGCGCAGCGGGTTCTGACGCACTTTGTTGGCTTTCATGGCGATACCGATGGCACCTTCGGCAGCGGCGAAGGATTCGTGACCGGCCAGGAAGCAGAAGCAGCTGGTCTCTTCACGAAGCAGCATGGCGCCAAGGTTACAGTGACCAAGACCGACTTTACGCTGGTCAGCGACGGAACCCGGGATGCAGAACGCCTGGAGACCTTCACCGATCTTCTCGGCAGCGTCAGCGGCTTTAGTGCAGTTTTCTTTCAGAGCGATGGCGCAGCCCAGCGTGTAGGCCCAGACGGCGTTTTCAAACGCGATCGGCTGGATACCGTGAACGATGGCGCGGACATCAACGCCTTTGGAAAGGCAGAATTCATTGGCGGCTTCAATGTTTTCGAAGCCATATTTGTCGAGAACCGGCTGGATCTGCGCGATTCGACGTTCAAAACTTTCGAACAACGGCATTTTTGTATCCTTTTCTTAAAAAATTCGCAATGTTTCTGAAAACGAAACTAAAATTCAGACCAGAACGGCCGACTTACTCCATACGCGGGTCGATGTATTTGACGGCGTCGGCGAAACGGCCATAGGTTCCGATGTTCTTCTCGAAAGCTTCTTTCGGATCCATGCCTTTTTTGATGGCTTCCATCATCTTGCCAAGCTGGACGAACTGGTAACCGATCACTTCATTGTCGGCATCCAGCGCGATCTTCAGGACGTAACCTTCGGCCATTTCGAGGTAACGGGTACCTTTGGCTTTGGTTCCGTACATGGTACCGACCTGGGAACGGAGACCTTTTCCGAGGTCTTCCAGGCCCGCGCCGACCGGGAGACCGTCATCAGAGAACGCAGACTGGCTGCGGCCGTAGACGATCTGGAGGAACAGTTCGCGCATCGCCGTGTTGATGGCGTCGCACACGAGGTCAGTATTCAGGGCTTCGAGGATCGTTTTGCCCGGAAGGATCTCGGAGGCCATCGCGGCAGAGTGCGTCATTCCGGAGCAGCCGATCGTTTCGACCAGAGCTTCTTCGATGATGCCTTCTTTAATGTTCAGCGACAGTTTGCAGGCACCCTGCTGCGGAGCGCACCAGCCAATACCGTGCGTGAAACCTGAAACGTCCTTGATTTCCTTAACTTTGACCCATTTTCCTTCTTCCGGAATCGGGGCCGGTCCGTGATTTACGCCTTTGGCGACACAAACCATGTTTTCGACTTCGTGCGAATACTGCATCGTAGATTCTCTCCTTATGCAAACGCTGACCATACGTCCGTTTCAACCAAACCACAGACGTGAACAAAACATATTTTAGCAGATTTTCAACTTCCGAAAAGGGGGAGGGGAGCAAAAAAGGACTTTTTTTCCAAAGACTCTGACTTTTTCACCACTCACGCGAGACATCCGCCCCAAATTTTACAAAATTCAGTAAAGCTCGCAAAAACATATGCCGATTCGTTGAATATTGAGTTTTTATTCGCCAAATTCCAATTTTTTGTACCGTGTGTAACTTGTTGCTGCTGGAGCAAATAAAAAATGCTTCCGGATATGGATCCTAAAATAGAACGCTTTTTGAAACTGACGATCCTTTTCTTTTTTGGTGCTTTTGCCGTATGGGTCTATTTCCACAAACCAGGTGAAAGTCAGCTCCTTCCGAAATGTGTTTTTTATCAAGTTACGCATCTTTACTGTCCGGGCTGCGGATTTACTCGGGCACTCTATTCTGTTTTGCATGGAGATCTCTGGACCGCATTTCGATGTAATGCCATGGTTTTTCCAATCGTTTTTTCTGCGCTTCTTATTCAACACTATCCCAAGCTCGCAAGAAGCAATCGCGTCGTCGTACCGATCCTTGCCTTGATCATCATTTGGTGGGTCATTCGCAACATCCCCTTTTACCCGTTCACTCTTTTGATCCCCCCAACATTGTAATTTTTCCATAAAGATCTGCAAAAACAACAAAAACTTTACCGTTTGGGAAGTTTTTTAAAATATTCTGTTAAAATATTTTAAAAAACCTCTTGACACTAAGTAAATTCGAATTATAATAATTTAAGTTACAGATTTTCTGTATTCAAATACTCGTATGATCAAAAGGAGATACGCCTCATGTTTTGTCCCAATTGCGGTACACCAGTTCAAGGTTCATTCTGTCCCCAGTGCGGCACTTCATGTGCAAGTCAGCCGACCTCTGGAACAACACCACAAGGATACCAGGCCCCTCAAGGATACCAAGCCCCTCAAGGATACCAGGCCCCTCAGGGATACCAGGTTCCACAAGGATTCCAGCCGTCAGTTGCTTCACCGCTTGTCTGGTCCATCCTCAGCACCATTTGCTGCTGCCTCCCATTTGGTATCGTTTCCATTGTGTACGCTGCCAAAGTCAACTCCCTCAATGCTAGCGGAAACTATCAGCAGGCAAAAGAAGCTGCCGATAAAGCAAAAATGTGGGCTTGGCTTGCTTTTGGCATCGGTTTGATCTGCAATATACTGTATATTCTGGTAAATATCGCAATGCAGCAGCAGAGTGGTATGTACTATTGACCTTTCCGCCTTCTTTTCATGAATTTGGAGACGCAAAAAAACACGCCCCGATGTAGACTGATCCATTTCATTCAGTCCGCATCGGGGTCCAAAAACTTCAAAATTTCCCGCTCAACAGCAGAACTCTAACTTTGAGGATCATTCCGATTTATTCCAGTCCGCTAACGGATCGTGAAATTTGTACAGTTCCGGGTCGATCCCGTATTTCAGCATATAGTCTTCAAGTGTTTTCTCCGACATACTTCCATCCGTTTGGATCTCCCAGCCTTTTTTTGTGCGTACCAAAGTTCCGATCTTCCTAGAAAAATAGTCTCCGGCCGTACACAGATCCGTGGGAACGTTGGCATGGTAAATGACGTTAGATTCATCATTATAAATATTGAGTTCTACCTGGGTGGCTGCCGAAAATGGCTCCTGCCCGGAAAAAAGAAAAAAAACGATTTTTTCAACATGCGGACGCAGTGATTTCAAAAAGACAGAGATCCTTTCACGGGCACCGCCATCTCCGCGGCCGTCGAGGACATCACCGTGATACACGACCGAACCGCATCGTGAGTAAATTTTTTCCCCTGGCAGATCACTGCTTGTTGCGCCAATATAATCAAATTGACTACGGCATTTTTTATCGGAGCTAATGAGGAAACATGCGAGATCCAGATCCGAACGGCCGCACCATTTCACCTCAACGCGCACACTGTCGAACGTCACACAGCGATACAATGGGATTGAATTTGACGACATAAATGCTCCAGTTAAAAGGTTGGGAAATTGGAAAAATCACATTGACATTAGTATAACACAGAGAACGCGCCAATGCAAGAGCTCCCCCCGCTGAAAAACTCAAAAACAGTGATTTTTGTCAAAAAACACAAAAAACGCCGTCCATTGTTTGAAATGAACGGCAGAAAGATATGAAACTTTCACTACAACAAAATTTTCATATGCTAGATCAGCGAGAGCGGTGCCTCTTTCTGCATATATGGATATTCAAATTGAAGCATATAGTCTTCCAAAGTTTTCTTTTCTAATTTTTCATAGGATTGATACTCCCACAGACCATTATTGCGAACGATTCCTCCAACGATCATGGAATATTTATCCTTATGTCGAGTGGTGGAAATGGAATACTTATGAAGCGAAATAGGTGGTTGTTTTTCATTACTTTCATCAAAGATCTCAACATTGATGGAGCTGGCATTTGCAAATGACATTCCCAAGCTCTTTACTTTGTAAATCGTAATTACAAAAAGAACCCCCCGAATGTCTTCGGTCCCTCCCGTTGTACCGAATTTTTCCAAATTCACCGAAATCTGTTCGTCATCCCCTCCAGTTCCGATTCTGGCATCGCCATGATGTACAACATTTCCGCATTTAGAAGTATATGCCCAAATAGGCACTTCTTCTATATATTCCTCCACTTGTTTCGTTCGCGGATTGTATCCCTTTCGCGTATCTTGTTTGAATATGAAATGACCGTCATTATCCTTCGCAGGCATCTTCAAAACGGAGCCAAAAAAGACCAGATTATGTCTGTCAAGACATTTTTTTTCTGAATTTAACAGAAAACAGGATGCGTCCAAATCAAGTTCATTGTCCCCTTCCCACCCAAGTACCAACCGTACCTTACGCAGTGAACTTCCATCTTTAGTAAGTTTGATCGAATTTTCTTGAACAACTTTTTCGACTTCAAACCTAGGCATAGCAACTCCTTTCTACGAAAATTTCCATGATTATCTGATTCCAATCAATGGCTTCAGGTTCTCTGGAATTATTGTTTTATGTGCAAGTGCAACACGAAATCCTACATCATTCGTAGGACAATCTTTAGACAAAAAACGGCGATAGGCACAACGGGTATAAAACGGTCCAGTTGCCCAACTGCCGCCGCGACAAATACGATCAATATAAGTGATCTCCCTGTTCGCGGCATCAGCACCCCAAGGATCTTGTAAAGAACCATGCGGTATTGCTCCTGCAGCATCATAACACCACTCAAACACATTTCCCAACATATCGCACAAACCAAATTTATTTGGCTGATATGAAGCAACAGGAGAGGTAAAACAATAATTGTCAGGGGGGAAGAAACGCGGCAGCAAATCATTCATGTTATCTTGCCATCCTACAGGACATGATGAAGCATTGATATAACACGTGCTTTTCTGCACATCATTCCCCCAAAAAAACAAACCAGTTACATCACCGGCCCGGCACGCAACTTCCCACATGGCCTCAGAAGGAAGAGTGTAAAAATAATTCCGGGGGATACTTGGCCGTTTCCAATTTTCATTGAGCCATTTAATATATTCAAGCGCATCATGCCATGTGACACACACAACGGGATGATTACTCAAGTTGCCTTCGCAATAATTCAAAGGAAATCCAGGAGAACGCCATGTTATTGCCGCCTGTCTGATCGTCGCGCCATTTTCACAGGGAATATTATTCTCATCCCTTCTGACCGCATATGCAAAGCCATCTCTCTCTGCTTTGGTTTGATAGCCGGTTGCGTTTACAAAAGTTTGATAATCTTCATTCGTAACAGGGGCTTCAGCTATATAGAATGAATATTTAAAATCCACATTATGCGGAGTTATCGGCATGAAACTATCGCGATAAGCAGACTGGTGCAGCAAAGTCGCATTGGATTCACCACAACAATAATGTATTGGCCCGTTATTTTGGTTTTTAGGACGCGAAGGGATATTAATATATTTCTTTTTCTGGCAATTCCATTCCTTCCCTTGCCTTGTTTTCCTCACTGTTGCTTGATAGACCGGAGGATTTTTCAATCGATGATATAGCCTAGAAACAGCGTCTATTATTTCAGTCGGTGAAAACTCTATGCTAATTAAATTTCCCATCCTTTGTTCCTGTTAAAATTTAGTTTCCTCACACGAATATACGAGTAATTATATCAAAAACAATATAATAAACAAGGGGCAGGAGAGACTTCGGAGCAAAATATTGTAAAAAATTTCAGTATTTTCATGAAAAAACCAGACCGCTCATGGGGAACGGTCTGGGTGGGGAAATGAGGGAGAAAGGGGCGTCAGTTGAAGAGCCAGTCTTCCACGTTTTCCGTCTCTTTCTGGATCTCTTCCGCAGAAATGACTTCCGCTTCCTTGAACTCTTCACGATGGCCCTGTTTCGGGCAGCCTTCAACGTAGATAGCCTTGTACGGACGAGCAGGGCAGATCGATTCACAGCCGCCGCAGCCAATGCAGATGCTCTCGTCGATCTGCGGGATCGTCAGTCCCTTTTCCGGACCAATGCCGCGGGATGGGTCACTGTACGGAACCATCGAGACCGCCTTCGTCGGGCAATGTTCATCACACGCACCGCAGAAAGTACCGTCGACCGGGACGACGCAGTTTTCCTTCACGAAAACGACTTTTCCCATCTGGACGTAGTTCTTTTCCTTCCGCATCGCCTCTGCACGTTCCGGACCCGATTCCGGGATCGTTTCGCCCGTCTCTTTGGCACGCATCTTGGCCATGCGCATGATGCTGATCGCCTTGTTCGGGCAGACTTCCGCACAAATAGTGCAGTCGTAGTTGCAGAAACTCGACGAAAAATCCATTACCGGCAGGAACATTCCCTGAAGACCGTACTCCATGAATGCCGGTTTGAGCACGTGCTGCGGACATTTCGCAATGCAGAGATGACAGCCGGTGCAGTGCTTCATCAACCGCTTGTAGCTTCCGGCTCCGGGAGGCGCGACAGGATTTTCCCGCGTCCAAGCATGCTGGCCCGTCCGGTACACTTTGTCGGGTTCCGGCTTCACCATGACCGTTTTATTCACCACGGCAGCCGCTCCAGCCACGACAGGGACCGACGCTGCCATGGAACCGGCCGTGATGAGGAAATCGCGCCGGGCACGCGCTTTGGCTTCCTCGGCTTTTTCCTGTTTTTTCTGCTCGTTCTTCTGTTCGATCTCCAGACGTTTTTCTTCCGGAAGACTTTCCAGAGCCGCTTTTTTCTTCTCTTCCGCAGCATCCAGGATCGCCTGATCCTCGGCAGAGACCGCAGAACGCAGACGCAGCGGATTCCCGATCGTGTACGTCAGCGCATCAAATTGACACGTGCCGAGGCAGTTGAAGCAGGTCACGCAGCGCGAGGCATCCACGATCTTTCCTTCGGTATCCATACAGGAAGATTTGCATTTCGCGGCGCACATTCCGCAACTCTTGCACTTTCCTGGATCGATCCGGACGCGGAAGAAGGAGAATTTGCTCAAAAGTCCCAAAATCGTGCCGATCGGGCAGACCGTATTGCACCACGTGCGTCCGCCGCGCCACGCCAGGACCGCGATGATCAGGAACGTCGCCAGTGCCGTGACGAAAGCTCCGAGCGAAAGAAAGACGTTCGACATCGCAATGGTCGAAAACGCCATGGTCCCCGATGCGGAATCGGAAACGAGACAGGTGTTGTTCAAAAGGACGTAGACCGGGCGGAAAACCGCGTTCGCAATGCGTCCAAAAATACTGTACGGCTCCACGATATTCAGGAGGAGCGAGTACCCCATTAACGCGCCGCCGAAAGCCAGCAAAACGAACAGCCAACGGAGGATCGGAAGCGGTTTCTTGTACTCATAGGCCTTCCCGCGATGGACCCGGCGGCTCACCCACGCGATGAGGTCCTGCAGGATCCCCAGCGGGCAGATCACCGAACAGTACAGACGTCCGAAAAGGAGCGAAACGACCAGGATCGTCCACACGATCCAATCCCCATGCCCCTTAAGAGCCGGAACGAACTGGATCCGCTCCAGCCAGCTGACTTTCTCGACCGTCAGATTTTCAAGTTCTGCCGCTCCAGAGGGGCCAGCAGTTTCCACAGGCGCAGTTTCCGCATCAGCCGCGGCTTCGGAAAGCGCCTCCGCAGGGGTCGAAGTCTGTGACGGTTCCTGCACGGTCTGCGTCACCAGCGCAGCTTCATCACGTGCCGTGGCGAGCATGATGTGCGTCCAGTCAAAGAAAAACAGGGTCACGGCCGTAAACATTAGGACCGCCAAAATGATTCTTGTGTACTTCAGCATGATTTTAAGGTGGGGTCAGGTTAAAGGTAAATGATTTTCGTATATTTTTATTCGGTCTACTGCGTTCCCGGACTTGAGTGAAAACTGCTCTCACCGCAATCTTTCGATCACCGCGGCGATCCCCTCGGCATCCAGTCCCGTTTCCGCCAGCTGCTCGGCCCGTGAGGCGTGCTGGATGAAGACATCCTCTATTCCAAGACGCACGAATGGAGGAAGTTTCCGCGAAAGTCCCTCCCAAACGACATTTTGCTCCACGTTCTGCGGCAAGATCCCAGCTTGCGCATCCACGGCAGCTTCCAAGATCGCAGCACCCACACCACCGATCCGGCTTCCTTCCTCGACGGTGAGGACCCACGCACTGCGGAAGATCCGCGGCAGGATCGCCGAAAGGTCCAACGGTTTGATGAATCGTAGATTTACGACGCAGATCGTTCTGTCTCCCAGCGCACGCACCGCAGCCAGCGCCTCGGAAGCCTGCACGCCGCACGCCAAGATCAAGCCGTTTCCCGGAACGCCTTCCTGCAGTATCTCACACTCACCCAAACGAACCGGTCGACGCTCAACTCCTGAAATTTCCGGCGTCTGGGTCTTGGAGTAGCGGATGGAAAACGGCGACTCCTGCGAGACCGCTAACTCCAGCATCCCGTTCAGATCCAGCTCGTCGCACGGTGCCGAAATGATCAGATTCGGAAAGGGACGCAGGTACGCCAGATCATACGTTCCATGATGCGTCGGGCCGTCCGCCCCCACGAGCCCCGCACGGTCCATCAAAAGCGCTACCGGCAGATTCTGAAGCGAAATTTCTTGAAAAATGTGGTCAAAGGCTCTCTGCATGAACGTACTGTAAATGTCCACGATGGGACGCATCCCCGCCTTTGCCATCCCAGACGCCAAAACGACCGCGTGAGATTCGCAGATCCCAACGTCAAAAAAACGGTCCGGGAACTTCTTCCGGATCTGCTCCAGCTTGTTCCCCTGACACATCGCGGCCGTGATGACCGCCACGCGAGAGTCTTTCTGCATCAGCTCCATAATCTTTCGGCTCGCAAGTACCGTGTAGGAACGGTCCGGCTTCTGTACCGAAATGTCAGACGAAAGCGTCTGTTTTTCCGGGAGAGTCACACTGGAAAGCATCTGCGGCGACGGAGCGTGGTAACTCGCAGGATCGTCTTCCGCAGGATGGAAACCATGGCCTTTCTGCGTCAAAACATGAAGAAGTACCGGTCCGCCGTGTTCTCGCGCCATTCGGAGAAATTTCTGAAGCTGCCGTATGTCGTGTCCATTCACCGGGCCAATGTACCGGATCCCCAGCTCCTCAAAAAGCATTCCGCCTTTCAAGTACGCCTTGACCGCCATTTTCAGGTCATGGCATTTTCTTCGGATCTTGGGACCTATGAATGGAATGCTCTGAAACATCCGCTTCATGTCCTCCTTCATTTCCGCGTAACCCGGATTCATTCGGAGCGTATCAAGGTAGCGCCCGAAACTGCCGACACGCGGACAGATCGACATTTTATTGTCGTTGAGGATCACCGTGACGTTCTTACGCAGCTCGCCAAGATGATTCAGTCCCTCAAAAACGACGCCGCTTGAGAAGGAACCGTCGCCAATGACCGCCACGACGTGCCGTTTCGAGGCAGCTCCGGTCTGCCCGGCCTCACTCTCCGCACGCTGCTTCTCTTCCTCCATAGCCTGAATGAGATCGTCGCCGCAGCGAAGTCCCAGAGCAGAGGAAATACTGCACCCGGCATGACCCGTCATGAAGAGGTCAAACGGACTTTCTGCGGGATTCGGATACCCCATCAGCCCGTCTTTCGTGCGAATGGTCGAGAACTGTCCAAAACGCCCAGTCACCAGTTTATGCGGGTAACTCTGATGCCCTACGTCCCAAATCAGACGGTCTCTTGAAAAATCAAAAGTGGAGTGCAGTGCCAACGTCAGTTCCACCACTCCAAGATTTGAAGCAAAGTGTGCCGAACGTTTTTCGACCACACCAAGGATCTCTTCGCGGATCTCAGCCGCAAGCTGGTCCAGTTCGTCAAGCGAAAGCCCTTTTAGGTCCTGTGGTGATCGGATAGTTGGAAGTAAACGAGGCATGGCGTATGATGGATACTGTACAAAAACACAAAAATAAAAACCGCTGGCTGGAAAACAAAATGGAGACCGTTGGCAGAGTTCGAGCGAAATTGACGCACTTCGCTTGGAACTGCTCCGCTCGGGAACTCTGCCGTTCCGCTCCATTTTTGGCCGTTTATTCTTCGGGCCGTTCCGTCTCGGTCTCCGGAAGATCAACGGTTTCAGACGAAGTTTCAGTGGCGGCAGACACTGCCGCATCACCAGTTTCACCCGTCGAAGTTCCCTCTTCTTGGTCATTTTCTCTACTGTGCGCCGACGGACCAAGAATGTCCTCGATCTGCTTCTCATCCAGTTCTTCACGGATCATGAGAGCCTGAGCCAGCGCGTCGAGCAGGTTGCGGTTTTCCGTCAGAAGCGTCTGTACCTGGAGGGACGTTTCATTCAGGATGCGCATGACTTCCTCGTCAATGACCTGTGCTGTTTTTTCGCTGAAATTGCGAATACGGGCAAGTTCTCTGCCAAGGAACGGATGCTCGTCGCCAGTTTTGAACGCAACGGGGCCGAGCCGGGAACTCATTCCCCACGCCGCCACCATTTTGTGTGCAAGTCCAGTCGCGCGCTCAAGATCGTTCGCTGCGCCTGCATTCAGCTCATTGAAAACGAGTTTTTCCGCTTCACGTCCGCCGAGCATCATCTTGAGTTTTGCGAGGATCTCTTCCTGCGAGTACATCATTCGGTCTTCATCAGGCATCGACCATGTGACGCCAAGCGCCCGGCCCCTCGGAATGACCGAGACTTTCCGCACACGGTCGCATTCCGGGATCAGCCAGCCAACGAGCGCATGGCCTGCTTCGTGGTAGGAAGTCTTCTCTTTGTCTTTTGCACTGATGACTTCTTCGCGCTTCGCACCCATGAGGATCTTGTCGATCGCATAGTAAAAGTCGCTCATACTGACATTTTCACGGTCAAAACGGCACGCCCAAAGCGCTGCTTCGTTCACGATGTTTCGAATATCCGCGCCAGTCAGACCTGTCGTCATTGCCGCAAGCCGGTCAAAATCCACGTCTTTGTTCAACGGCACCTTTTTCGTATGGACTTGAAAAAGCTGGATGCGGTCTTTCTGCACCGGCCGGTCCACGGTCACGTGACGGTCAAAACGGCCCGGACGCAAAAGCGCAGGATCCAAAACGTCCGGACGGTTCGTCGCCGCAATGACGATGACGACGTCTTTGGTAGAAAAACCATCCATTTCGCTGAGGATCTGGTTGAGCGTCTGCTCGCGCTCGTCATTTCCGCCGCCCGTTCCGGCACCACGCTCACGGCCGACAGAGTCGATTTCGTCGATGAAGAGGATCGACGGCGCATTGTTTCGCGCAACGTCGAACATATCCCGCACACGGCTCGCGCCGACACCGACGAAAAGCTGAATGAATTCCGACGCGTTGATCGAATAGAACGGGACCCCCGCCTCACCGGCGATCGCACGCGCAAGGAGCGTCTTTCCAGTTCCGGGCGGGCCGCACATCAGGACGCCTTTGGGAATGCGAGCACCAAGTTTCTCGAATTTTTTCGGATTTTGGAGGAAATCAACGATCTCCGAAATGTCCTCTTTTACTGATTTCAACCCTGCAACGTCCGCGAACGTGACGGAATCCTCACCGCCTTGGAAACGTTTGGCTGGACTCTTTCCAAAGCCGAACATTTGCCCGCCGCCAAGCTCTTCGCGGGTCTTGCGGAAGTGCATCCAGAAACTCACCATCATGAAAAGTACCAGAATACTGACGCCCAGCATCACGTACTCCGCGACCCGGAGCGCTTCTTTTACCTCATATTTTTTGCCGACTCTCTCGCGGATCTTCTTGTCAAGCTCGCCGCCGGCTTCCAAAAGTGAGGGAAGCGTCGTCGAAAAACGCTTCGGGTAACGTTTGCGCTCGGATCTTTCCGCATTCTGCGGCACGGCGTCAGAAGTCTTTTCACCCGCAGTTTCAGGAGTGCTCGATGAGGATCCACTTGGAACGGCTTCCGGGACCTGTTCTCCGGCAGTCTGTTCACTCGCGTTTTGCGGTCCTTCACCTGCATTCACGTTCCCGTCTGCATCCGCGTTCAGCTGCTGTTTTTTAGCGGGCATCTCAGCGGGCATTTGGGCCGTCCCTTCGGAGGCTTCCGGAGAAACGGAAGGAGCTGGAGCTTTTTCCTGGCCCAAGTGCGGATCTTGGGACGGATGCGAAGCCGAAACGTTCGAGTCAGCGCCCTTTTCATCTTCCGCTTCATTCTGCACATTATCCTGTGCAGGACCAGAAACGACTTTTCCGTCTTTCTTTTCAGGCTTTTCAGGCTTGTCAGGCTCCGGAATGAACGGCTCGACACGGAATTCGCCATGGACGCGATTCCCGTTAACGACGACTTTCTCCAAATTGTCAGCTTCCAGCTGTTCGAGGAAAAAGCCGTAGGAGATCGGTGCCGTGGGATTCGTTTTGTTCATGAACCACCAGACCAGAGCCCCGACGAGGAAAAGAATGAGCATGAGCCGGAACGGACTCATTGGCGTGTTGTCACCGAAATTCGTCTGAGGACCGGAAGGACCTCCATGGATCTCTTTCCGCACATCATAAATGGGTTTCGTTTGGGGCTTGCCGCTGTCCGAGTCCGTTGACGGATCGTCATGCTTTCCAGAGACTGCGGGCTCCTTGCCCGATCCACCGTCATTGGAGGTCAAACGCGGATCATCATTTTCATTAAATTTTTCAGGTTCTGTCATGAATGTCTAAATTTAGGATATTTTAAAGGTTCTGTGATTCTTTTAGTTGGAAAAGCTCGATCTTCTTGGAAGATCGCCTCGCCTCTCTTCATGGAAATGGTCACCGGCACTCTGCACAGCATGACTCAAGTTAAAGAGAAGAGCAAAAAGGCCATTTCCGACGAAACTGGAAAATCTGTCCTCATTCTCTATTTTACCTCATATTTCCATTTATGTAAAGAGCCTACGGGTATTAAAAAACAAGAAATTTGGAATCTTTTCGAAAAAAAAGCATTTTTTTGGCTGTGATTCCCTTGACAGAATGGCTTTTCAGTTTTATATTAGACGTCAATGTGGGCAAAATTGTCAGATTTTGCTATTTCCCGATCCCCCTGCCTTAACTTTCCTTCATTTTCAAAGGAGATCCTTTCATGAAAAGACGTGAATTTCTCGCTGCCTCCCTCGCTTCCGCCATTTGCGCGACCGTCGGTACTTCCGTGAGTCCCGCTTTCGCCGACGGCTGCGCCTGCTGTGCCAAAAAGAAACTGCTCTATTTTGAACGTTCCAACGGCTTCCTTCATCCATCTACGAAAATCGACCCGGCTACCGGCATGAGCGTCGGCGGCAAAGTCCTTACCGAAGTCGCCAAAAAACTTGGCTACGAAGTCGTCTGCACGAAAGACGGACGCATTTTTGACGGTGACCTGAGCCAGTATGACGCGTTTCTGCTCAACTGCTGCGGCACACTGACCGGCCAAGGCGGCGGTGATGGTCCGAATGCTTACCCGATGAGCAAGGAAGGCGAACAGAATTTCTTCAAGGCGATCCGCAGCGGCGCGGGAGTGCTCGGTTTCCATAATGCGACGGACACGAACAAATCTGGCGGTCCTCATCGCGAAAACGCTCCGCTGGACCAGCGTACCGAGTACACGAAAATGATCGGCGGCGAATTTCTGACCCACGGTTCCCAGCAGGAAACGTCCCTCCGCATTCTCAATGCGGGTGAACTTCCGTCCGTCCCCGAACTTCCGGCGCGCATTCACGAAGAATGGTACGCGCTGCGCAATCTGAATCCGGACATGCACGTTCTCATGCTCCAGGAGACCGAAGGCATGAACACGAATGGCGGAAACTGGTGCTATGACCGTTCCCCGTTCCCGTGCACTTGGATCCGCATGGAAGAAAAAGGCCGTGTCGCGTACACAACGCTCGCGCACAATAATTCGACGTGGGAGACCGACTGGATGAAGGCGATCATTTTTGATCTCATGAAATTCGTGACCCGCAAGATGGACCTTGACACGACGCCGAACCTCAAAGACGTCGCGCCGGATTTTGACGTTCTCTGCCGTCAGAAGTAAAGTGCCGTTCTCTTCCGTTTTGTTCCGTTCTGATTTGACTCGACTTGACTCGACTCGTTTCGTTTCAGAGCGGAGCTGATGAAAGATGAAAATGGAAACCGCGTGCGGACTTGCTCTGCGCGCGGTCTAATTTCATTTCAGACTGATTTTGAAAATTTAAAAAACTGCACGAGACAAGGAAGAATGGAGAGGAAACGCACGGAGGCATGGCACACATCGGGACACTTTTTGAAATCCGGGAGTTTTCGATCTTCGACGGAAGCGGGATCCGCACGACGGTCTTTCTGAAAGGCTGTCCGCTGCGCTGCCGCTGGTGCCATAATCCGGAAGGGCTTTCGTTTCAGCCGGAGATCCTCTTCAATGCGCTGAAATGCACGAACTGCGGGAACTGCCGGAAAGAATGCCCGATCGGGGAGCCGCGGGCAGTGGAGAAATGCACCGTCTGCGGTTCCTGCGCGCGAAACTGCCCCACGGGAGCGCGTCGGCTTTGCGGATTTCAGATGGACTCGGACCAGCTCGTAGAGAAACTCCGGCGCCAGGCGGACGTTTTCGCGATGTCCGGCGGCGGAGTCACGTTTTCGGGCGGCGAACCGCTTGCGCAGGCGGAATTCGTGCGCGAAACGATAGAAAAGCTGTGCGGTCATGGAATTTCATCGGCGGTGGAGACTTCCGGAGCGGTTTCGGCCGAAAATTACCGACGCGGTCTCGAGTTTGCCGATTTCGTTTTTCAGGACCTGAAACTGACGGAAGCGGAATCTTTTCGCCGATTCACGGGAGGGAATCTCGCGCAGGTCCTGAAAAACGTTGACTGGCTTAAATCGTCGGGCAAGCCGTTCATTTTCCGCATCCCGCTCATTCCGGAGGTGAACGATTCGCTGGAAGAAATGGCCCGTTTCGCGCAGATCGCGGAAGGAACTCCGTCTCTGGTCCGCGTTGAGATCCTGCCGTACCATTTGACCGCCGGCGCGAAATACCATCTGCTTGGGAAAGAGTATGCGCCGGATTTCCCGGAAGAACGCACCCATGCAGTCTTCACTGAACCATTGGACGAGAAAGGGATCCCGTGGAAAATTTTGTGAACGTCCGAAACGAAAGAGAAACACTTGACGTCCTGATCGTCGGAGCCGGTCCCGCCGGTTTTCTTGCGGCGATGAGTGCGGCCGGTTTTTCTTCGGAAAATTCACGGAAGATCCTGATTCTGGAAAAAATGCCGACGCCCGGCCGGAAATTGCTCATCGCGGGTTCCGGACGGTGCAATCTGACGCACGCAGGCAGCATTCAGGACTTTTTTGGACGCTACGGCCAAAAAGAAAAGGAACGTTTTCTTAAACCGGCACTCTTGAACTTCACGAATCTGAACCTCCTTCAATTCCTCCAGAAAAACGGACTTTCGTGCGTGCAGCTCAACGACGGGAAGCTCTTTCCGAAAAGTGAGCGTTCGCGCGATGTGCTGGAGCTTTTCCTGCGTCTGTGCGCGGAATATCACGTGCGGATCCAGTGCGGCGAGGCGGTCGTCTCTGCTGAAAAATCAGACGATGGATCTTTCCAAGTCCAGACTGAAACGGGAAAGACGTTCCGGTCACGAAAACTGATCGTTTCCGTCGGCGGGAAATCGTTTCCGGCGACCGGTTCCACCGGGGACGGCGAGCGATTTGCGAAACAGTTCGGGCACACTCTGGTCCCGCTGCGTCCGGCATTGGCTCCCGTGACGGTCTCCGGATACTCTTTTGCATCCTGTGCCGGAATTTCTTTCCCGGATCTCCCCATTTCACTTTGGCGGGACGGCAGGAAGATCGCGCAGCGTACCGGCGACGTTCTCCTGACGCACCGCGGACTTTCCGGACCTGGAATTCTCGATTTCAGCCGTGAATTCCAGCGCGGAGACATTTTGAGGCTCGCCTTTGCGCCGGGATTGACGGACGCTCAATTTACGGAAATGCTCCAGCAGAATCCTCAGCGTGAGATAGGGAACCTCATCCGCACGGCCTACAGCATCTCCGGGCGTTTTGTTTCGGCACTTCTGGAACATGGGGGGATGAGCGATTCCCTGAAATGCTGGCAGATCTCCAAAAAAATGCGCAAAATGCTCCTCACGTTCCTTACGGAATTCCCGTTTGAGATCCAGTCCGTCGGAAGTTTCCGCGAAGCGATGGTCACGGCAGGCGGAATCGCGCTTTCGGAGATCGACCGTCAGACGATGGAGTCTCGGAAAGTACCCGGTCTGTTTTTCGCGGGAGAGGTCCTGGACGTTGACGGCGACACGGGGGGATTCAACCTCCAGTTCGCATTTTCGTCTGGAGTCCTCGCGGGAAAAAATGCCGTCCGCTGACTTCCCACTTCTTCGCGCCCAGTATTCCCAAATTTTCGGACAACTGCATGAAAAAGGCCCCAATGCGCCAACATTGCGACCCGCAATGTGTCATAATAGACACCCTCACATTCTTAAAAGCCCCAATGCCGAAACATCAGGGCCGTGGTGCGATAACACACCAACACGCACTTGTATGGTTTCGATCTGCACCTTAAAAAATAGTTTCCTTATTATCCAACACACTTTGATAATATTCTGAAACCTTATTGTGCATTTCCTCGTATGTCATGGACTCATCCACAATTGAAGAAAAACGTCTTAAATACATTTGTCGAATTTCCTCATGTATCTCTTTTTGTTCTTCCTCACTTTTATGGTAAAAACTATCGTCCAGTATAATTTCATTTTCCATTGTATTCTTCATAAACAATTTTCAATCGATTGCCGAAATGCCGAATGAGTTTATCATAAATAAACTCAAACATCGACAGTTGTAAAAACATATAACCATCAGCACCTTTATATTTTGCTTTCACAATCTTTTCATACTCCTCTTGTTGGGTTGGGGCAAGACGCAAATACAATTTTTCGGTATGCGAAACATTTTTGCCAACAAACGATCGATATGCTTTTGCCAACCTCTTTCCTTCTTCTGTAGAAACGGTGTTTTCATCTCGAATAATTCGATACCGGTACAGCTCCGAGCTTTTGGGGAAATTTTTCAGTCTAAATCACCTGAGTCCTTCGGCGGAAATGGTTCTTGGACATACCTGATAATTTTACGCGGATTATCTGCGTTAAACCAATAAAGCCTACCACAGCCCCAGCATTTCCATATCCGTATTTTTCCAAAGGGAAAATTTTCGATATTGCTAAAATTTTCCTGGATCTCAAATAATTCCGTATCCGAGTATACGTGATATTCGCATTCAACCGGGTCCGCAACATTTGACATGATACACCCGCATTTACATTCAAGTGCCGCCATTGTCTTTCTCCTTTATATATACATATTGCACCAAAGTTTCTTGACCTCCGATGACTCTTCGAGTCCAAATAATAATATCTATTTTAAGAGGTGCTCCATATTTGTCAATGCCCCTCTTGACAATTTCATCAACACTTTCGACATTATCAATTTTGGAGTGTAGAACATCTGAAACCGCACCCCAAAGTGTGGAAAATGGTTTTTTACCTTTAATCTTGTACTTTCTTTTCGACTCATTGGAAAAGGAAAAATGAGTGTCGTTCCCTTCCAACACTTTGATCGTTTTGATCAAAGTTCCATTCCATAGAACACGACAAGTATTCCCTGATGGAATGAGTTGCAGGTGAAGCATTACTTCACTGCCGTATCGAGCCGCAAGCACTTGAATTACTTTGCGTATTTCTTCCTGCAGTCGTTTGTCAGGAGCCATTTTTCCGGAATCACGAGATTGATTTGAGGTCTTCTTTCGGAAGGCGCACCCCTTCCAGAACGCGGTGACCTTCGCGGACGCGGTCGTCTCCGGCGGTCACGTACTCGAACCCCAAGATGTAGTCTCCGATGTCAGAGTCTACCGAAGTGTTCCACCGTCCAGCGGCGTAGGCTTGCTGAGATTGCGTCCGGAAAAGTACCAATATTGGCGGACTGTTTCCGCAAGAAAGTCGACCTGTTCCGGCAAAGAAAAAGCCAAAAGTCTCCGACCTGCTCTGAAAATTTGGCGGCTCCTGTTTTTTTCTGATTTATCTGACTTATTCGGGTCGGTCCCCCTTGCTTTTTCCCGGTTTCCTGCTATACTGAACAGGATTTTAGAGGACAGTCGGAGAAAGGTCCCGTCTGTGCCCCCATTTATCTCAAGTTTTACGAGGGAAGCCATGGCAAAACGCGAAGATATTAAAAAAGTGCTCATCATTGGTTCCGGTCCGATCGTGATCGGTCAGGCGTGCGAATTTGACTATTCCGGAACGCAGGCCTGCAAGGCGCTCCGGGAAATGGGATACGAGATCGTTTTGGTCAACTCGAACCCGGCGACGATCATGACCGACCCGGGAATGGCCGACGCGACGTACATTGAGCCGCTAACGGTCGAATCGCTGGAACGAATTATTGCCAAAGAACGCCCCGATGCCCTTCTTCCGAACCTCGGAGGACAGTCGGGGCTTAATCTTTCTTCCTCGCTGGCTCAGGCCGGAGTTCTTGAAAAATATGATGTGAAGGTCATCGGCGTTCAGCTCGATGCGATCGAACGCGGTGAAGACCGTCAGGCTTTCAAAGATACGATGGCAAAACTCGGCATCGATACTCCACGCAGCGAGATCGCGACAGACGTGGAACAGTGCGAAAAAATCGCGGAATCTCTCGGCTACCCGGTCGTCGTCCGTCCTGCGTACACCATGGGCGGTACCGGCGGCGGGATCGTATACAATCAGGAGGAACTCCGCACGATCGCCAAACGCGGTTTGGCCGCCTCCCTTGTGCATCAGGTCCTCATTGAAGAATGCGTCATGGGCTGGGAAGAGCTGGAGCTGGAAGTCGTCCGCGATGCCAAAGGCCACATGATCACGGTCTGCTTCATCGAAAATATCGACCCGCTCGGCGTCCATACCGGTGACTCATTCTGTTCAGCTCCGATGCTGACCATCTCCCAGGAACTTCAGGACCGTCTCCAGAACTACGCCTACCGGATCGTCGAAGCGATCGAAGTCATCGGCGGCACGAACGTCCAATTCGCTCACGATCCGGTCACCGACCGTGTCGTGGTCATCGAAATCAACCCGCGTACTTCCCGCAGTTCCGCGCTGGCTTCCAAAGCCACCGGTTTCCCGATCGCTCTGGTCTCCTCCCGTCTGGCTGCCGGAATGACGCTGGACGAAATGCCGTACTGGCGCGACGGTTCCCTCGACAAATACACGCCGTCCGGCGATTACATCGTGATCAAATTTGCCCGCTGGGCGTTCGAAAAATTCCACGGCGTCGAAGACAAACTGGGCACGCAGATGCGCGCGGTCGGTGAGGTCATGTCGATCGGCAAGACCTTTAAGGAAGCGATGCAGAAAGCGATCCGCTCCCTGGAAAAAGGACGTATGGGTCTCGGTTTCGCGAAAGACTTCAACAAACTGCCGCTCGAAGAACTGATGCGCCGCCTGAACTTCGCCAACAGCGAACGCTACTTCCTCATGTACGAGGCGATGCGCAAAGGCGCGACGGTGGACCAGCTCCACGAAAAAACGAGCGTGAAGAAGTACTTCCTTGAGCAGATCAAAGAACTGGTCGAAGAAGAAGAAGCGATCATCGCAGCTGGTGTGAACATGACGGATGAAATGCTCATCCAGGCCAAGAAAAACGGTTTCGCCGACAAATATCTCGCGCAGCTCACCGGTCTGAAAGAAAGCGATATTCGCCGTCGCCGTATTGCGCTGGGGGTCGTTCAGCGCTGGGATGCCGTCCCGGTCAGTGGTGTGGAAGATGCGTGCTACTACTACTCCAGCTACAATATTCCGGAAGGCAAAGAAAACTGCCCGGTCTCCCCAAACAAAAAAGTGATGGTCTTGGGTGGTGGTCCGAACCGTATCGGGCAGGGGATCGAATTCGACTACTGCTGCGTCCATGCGTCCCTCGCGCTGCGCAAAGCCGGATATGAAACCATCATGGTAAACTGCAACCCGGAAACGGTCTCGACGGACTACGACACCTCGGACAAACTGTATTTCGAGCCGCTGACGGTCGAAGATGTCCTGAGCATCTACGAACATGAGAAACCGGACGGTGTCGTTTGCCAGTTCGGCGGTCAGACTCCGCTGAATATCGCGGAAGAACTTGCGGAAAACGGCGTGAAGATCCTTGGAACGCAGCCGCAGACGATCGCTCTTGCGGAAGACCGCGACCTGTTCCGCAACATGATGAAAAAACTCGGCATCCCGCAAACTGAATCCGGAATGGCCAGCACGATCGAGGAAGCACTTGAGATCGCAAACCGCCTCGG
This sequence comes from Thermoguttaceae bacterium, assembly GCA_017403345.1. Taxonomy (GTDB): domain Bacteria; phylum Planctomycetota; class Planctomycetia; order Pirellulales; family Thermoguttaceae; genus RGIG3701. The sequence continues at coordinate 19,877 of JAFQOH010000022.1, read as the reverse complement.
TTACCCGCTGATGGTCCGTCCCTCCTTCGTACTGGGAGGCCGTGCGATGGAAGTCGTTTACGATGAAGCTCACCTGCGCCGTTACGTTGCTGCGGCAGTCGATGTCTCTCCGGAACGTCCGATCATGCTCGACTGCTTCCTTGAAAACGCGATCGAGACGGAAGCAGACGCCATCTGCGACGGAACGGATGCTTTCGTCCCGGCTGTCATGGAGCACATCGAACTTGCGGGTATCCACTCCGGCGACTCTGCCTGTGTGATCCCGCCGAAGAGCATTCCGCCGAAGCACGTCGACACGATCATCGAGTACACGAAGAAGATCGCCATCGAAATGGGCGTCGTCGGGCTGATGAACATTCAGTACGCCATTGCCCGCGACACGGTCTACATTCTGGAAGCGAATCCGCGCGCGAGCCGTACGGTCCCGCTCGTCTCGAAAGTCTGCGCGATCCAAATGGCGGCACTCGCGACGCAGTGCATGCTCGGCAAATCGATCCAGGATCTGAACATTCAGAAGAAGCATATTACGCACTACGGCGTGAAAGAAGCAGTCTTCCCGTTCAATATGTTCCCGGAAGTCGACCCGATCCTTGGTCCGGAAATGCGTTCGACGGGCGAAGTGCTTGGAATGTGCAGTTCGTTCGGTCTCGCGTACTACAAAGCGCAGGAAGCCGCGAATGCTTGCCTGCCGCGTAAAGGCACGGTCCTGATCACCGTGAATGCGAATGACCGGCCTGCTGTTGGAAAAGCTGCGTCGATGTTTGCGAAACTCGGTTTCCGGATCATGGCAACTGGCGGAACGTACGATTTCCTGAAATCGCAGGACATTCCGTGCGAAAAGATCCAGAAACTCTACGAAGGCCGTCCAAATATCATGGACGCACTGAAAAACGGTGAGATCCAGCTTGTGGTCAACACGCCGGCGGGTCCGACGAGCCAGCACGACGACTCGTACATTCGCAAGAACGCGATCCGCCTGAAGATCCCGTACCTCACGACGCTTGCCGCTGCGGAAGCTGCCGCGCAGGGAATCGAAGCGATCAACTCCGATTCCATCGTCGTGCAGTCGCTCCAGGAATTCCATGCAGCTCTGAACTAAACGTTTCCCGCATCCGTAATAGAGTTCTATTTCCCGTCCAGAAAATAAACTGGACGGGATTTTTTATGCCTTGAACTTCCCCAAAAAAATCAAGGTCAATAAGCATATTTTATGCAGCTCTTCTATGTGGTTCATCCGGGAACAGCGTACCAGTTTCACCACTGAAGAGACAGAGGTTTCCACAGAAAGCCCCAGAAGGGAAACACGAAAAACTCGAAAAGATGCGAAATACACCAAAAAGCTAAAAAATATTTTAAACCTTTCGCGTTTTTTCGTGTTTTCTGTGAAATTCGTGTCAGGGCACGTTCACTGCCTTTTTTCCTCTTTTCTTTTTCAGTGTGTTTCTGCGCTCTCAGTGGTGAGATCGGACCTGCTCGGTACGCACTTTCCGGAAGAGCCTTCTATGTTTTCAGTAGTAAAAACCTCTGCATGGACCGACAGACACTTGCCGAAAGAAATAAAAAAAGGGCCAGATCACTCTAGCCCTCGGTATGCGTGCGAACTAAATTATTTGTTCACGATGCGCAACATGGCTCTCGCCGACTGAAGCGCCGCGTTTCGCAGCTCAACCTCTTCCACCGTGGAAGCCGGTTTTGCGGATGCTTCGGCAAATGCCTGTTCAGCAGTCTCCTTCGTGATCTGAGAAACCGGAATCGCACGGCTCGTCATCAGCGTGACGGAATTGTTCAAAACCTCAACAAAACCGCCCGATACAAAATACGAATCCGTGGTCTCGCCATCCCTGATACGAAGTTCACCAGCTCCCAAACGACCAATGACCGGAGTGTGATTGAATGCGATACCATAGTCGCCATCATAAAGCGGCAAAGAGACGAATTCAGCACTCTTCTCCAAAACCACCTTTTCAGGCGTGACCACGATGCATTTGATTTCCATTTTAGACTCCAATTCCCGTCACGGGAGTTCCTGGGTTCTGCGGGAACTGCCAACGACAGTCCCCGCCGGATTGAACAACGAAACTATTTCTTCGCCGCCGTTTCCATTCTTTCAGCCTGTTCCGCAGCCTGTTCGATACCGCCAACATACATGAAAGCGGATTCGGGCAGGTGGTCCCATTTTCCTTCGTAAATCTCGTTGAAGCTGCGGATCGTCTCTTTCAGAGGCGTGATCTCGCCCTTCTTGCCGGTGAAGGCTTCGGCAACGAGGAACGGCTGAGACAGGAAACGTTCCATACGACGCGCACGATGGACGACCAGCTTGTCCGCTTCGCTCAGTTCGTCAACACCCAGAATGGCAATGATGTCCTGAAGTTCACGGTAACGCTGAAGCGTGGACTGCACACGGCGGGCGCACTGATAGTGCTCGTCACCGACGTACTGCGGGTCAAGAACACGGCTGGAAGACGCAAGCGGGTCGACTGCCGGGTAAATACCCTTTTCGGAAATCGCACGTTCCAGGTAAACAAATGCATCCAACTGACCGAATGCCGTAGCCGGAGCCGGGTCGGTCGGGTCGTCAGCCGGCACGTAAACGGCCTGCACCGACGTAATAGCGCCTTTTTCCGTCGAGGTGATCCGTTCCTGAAGAGCACCCATTTCGCTGGCCAGCGTCGGCTGGTAACCCACAGCAGACGGCATACGGCCGAGAAGCGCGGACACTTCAGAACCCGCCTGGGAGAAACGGAAAATGTTGTCCACGAACAAAAGAACGTCCATTCCGGACTGATCACGGAAGTATTCCGCCATCGTCAGCGCGGAAAGCGCAACACGAAGACGTGCTCCCGGCGGCTCGTTCATCTGACCGAACACCATGCAGGTCTGGTCGATAACGTGTTTGCCGGTCTGACCAATGGCAGCTTCCTGAAGCTCGAGCCAGAGGTCGTTTCCTTCACGCGTACGTTCACCAACGCCTGCGAACACGGAATAACCGCCGTGAGCGGACGCAATACGCGCGATGAGTTCCTGAATGATGACCGTTTTGCCGAGACCGGCACCGCCGAACAGACCCGCTTTACCACCGCGGACAAACGGAGTCAGAAGGTCGATGACTTTAATACCAGTTTCGAAAATTTCCGTCTTCGTGGAAAGATCGGCAATTTTCGGAGCTTCACGATGGATCGGAGAGAACGCCTTCGCCTTGACAGGACCACGATTATCGATCGGTTCGCCAAGAAGATTGAAGACGCGGCCGACCGTTTCCGGACCGACTGGAACCGTTACCGGCGCGCCAGTGTCCACACACTCCAGACCGCGGATCAGACCGTCCGTGGACCCCAGAGCGACACAGCGGACACGACCGCTGCCGAGGTGCTGCTGAACTTCACCGGTAAGATTCAGTTTCACACCGTTTTTCTCCGATTCAATTTTCACCGCGTTATAAATCGCGGGAAGTGAGTCTTCGGCAAATTCCACGTCGAACGTGGAGCCGATGACCTGAGTAATATGACCGATGTTACTTGACATAATATGTTCTTTCTATGATGCAGCGGAATGATCCGTGCGTTGATGTTTTGGACAAATTTGAATATCAAACGATCGCGTTCGCGCCCCAGTCTTTCCGAAAAAAGACCAGGACGCCGGAGCCGCTCATTTAAGAGCTTCGACACCACCGATAAGCTCGGTGAGTTCGCCCGTAATCTGACTCTGACGCGAGCGGTTCACCGCCATCGTAAGAGTCTGAATCATCGCATCGGCGTTTTCCGTTGCCGCCTTCATCGCAACCATTCGCGCGATCTGCTCGCATACGGCCGCGTCAAGGAAACACTTGAACAGCTTCGTTTTGAAACTCGCAGGAACGATCTCTTTCAAAATACTGTCTGCACTCGGAAGGAAATCATATTCTGCGTTGATATTATTGTCTGCGTCATTCGTTTTCGCATCATCTGCACTGCCCAGTTCAGACAGAGGAAGAAGCGTTTCGTGAACGACAGCCTGCTTCGACATGGAGAAGAATTTCGTGTAAACGATCTCCAATCGGTCGATCTTGCCCGTCAGATACTCTTCGAGATACCTGTTGGCAATGACCTCGACCTCATCCCACGCCGGTTTGTCTTCAAACTGCGTATACGTTTCGGTGGGCTTGACCTTACGAAAATTGAAATAGGAAATACCACGTTTACCGGCAACATCCAGAATCGCGTTTTCAACTTTCTGATCGGCGGCCGACTCAACTTTCCCCGTCAATTCATTCCAACGGCGAACCGCACGGCGCAGGATCCCTCCATTGTAACCACCGCAAAGCCCGCGGTTGGAACTCAAAACAAGGAGCTGCACCGTTTTCGTCTCAGGATGCTCAACGAGCAAAGGATGAGAGACCTCCGCTCCGGAACCTGCCAAATTACGCACCATGTTTGTCAAACGATCTGTGTAGGCCATCGCCGACATTGCCCGGTCCATCGCACCGCGATAACAAGCGGTGGAAATCAACTCCATCGTTCGCGTGATCTTGCGGATGCTGCGAATGGACTGGCGTCGTTTATTAAGCGTTTTCGTTTTTGCCATGATTGCGAATTCTTATTCTAAAGTGCCATTACGCATTGAAATCTTCAGTGAATTTTCCAATAACGCGCTTCATTTCCGATTCGATTTCGTCTGTGAGTTTTGCCTCAGCTGCGATCTTGTCCCATGTCGCCTGTTCCGTCGTATGGAAGTACTCAAGGAGTCCTTTTTCATACGCCTGGACCTGGTCAACACGAATGCCGTCCATGTAACCACGCGTAGCCGCATAGATACTCAGGCACTGATCGATCACATGCATCGGTTTACAGGTTCCCTGCTTCAGAAGCTCATTCAAACGGTAACCGCGGTCAAGACGCTGCTGTGTCGCGGCATCAAGTTCCGTACCCATCTGCGCGAACGCCTGGAGTTCACGGAAAGCGGCAAGGTCAAGACGCATACCGCCGGCGACCTTCTTCATGATCGGGACCTGCGCAGAACCACCAACGCGGCTCACGGAGATACCCACGTTCATGGCCGGACGCTGACCCGCAAAGAAGAGGTCAGGCTGGAGGTAGATCTGACCGTCCGTGATGGAGATCACGTTGGTCGGAATATAAGCGGACACTTCACCTTCAAGCGTCTCAATGATCGGCAGAGCCGTCAAAGAACCGCCGCCAAGTTCGTCGCTCAGTTTGCAGGAACGTTCGAGCAAACGAGAGTGGCAGTAGAACACGTCGCCCGGGTAGGCTTCACGTCCCGGCGGACGGCGCATGAGCAGCGAAAGCTGACGGTAAGCGACGGCCTGTTTGCTCAAGTCGTCATAGACACACAGCGTGTGACCGCCATTATACGTAAAGTATTCTGCCATGGCAGTACCGGCGTACGGCGCGATGTACTGCAGCGGAGCGGGGGAAGAAGCACCGGCGACGATGACCGTCGTGTACTCCATCGCACCGTTCTGGCGAAGAGTTTCGATAAGACCAGCGACCGTGGATTCTTTCTGACCAACGGCAACGTAAAAGCATTTGACGCCTTTACCTTTCTGGTTAATGATCGTGTCGATCGCAATCGCGGTTTTACCGGTCTTACGGTCACCAATGATCAGCTCGCGCTGACCACGTCCGATCGGCGTCATGGCGTCAACTGCCTTGATACCGGTCTGGAGTGCTTCGCGAACAGGCTGACGTTCGGAAATGGTCGGAGCGTTGAATTCAACGGGACGAATTTCAGAAGTCTGGATCGGTCCTTTTCCGTCAAGCGGGTTTCCAAGCGGGTCGATGACACGGCCGAGAACCGCATCTCCAACCGGAACACTTAACAGACGACCGGTGCTGCGAACTTCGTCACCTTCGTGAATTTTCAGATAGTCGCCAAGAATGATGATACCGACGGAATTTTCTTCGAGGTTGAATGCCAGCCCCATAACTCCGTTGGAAAATTCGACCATTTCATTGGCCATGACATCCGAAAGACCATAAACCTGAGCAATACCGTCACCCACTTCAAGAACGCGGCCAACCTGGCGCACGTCAATACGGGATTCGTATTGCTTAATCTCCTGCTGTATTACTGAAGCGATTTCATCGGCTTTGAATTTCATGGGCGTTCCCTAATTCAATTCTGTTTTAGGCGCATAATTTTTAACGATATTACGACGCATATTTTCGAGCTGTGAAGCGATCGATCCGTCGTAAATCGTATCGCCAACTCGGACTACCAAACCGCCTATCTGATCTGGGTCCACTTTGCAGGTCACAACGAGCTCACCTTGGAACTTCGCAGCAAGGCCCTGCTTGATTTTCTCAATAACATCCCGACTTACCGGCGTCGCTGTCGTGATCACGACCGGGATCCGTTGGGCCAGTTTGTCGTATTTTTTCAGTGCTTCACAATAAATCGCACGAATGCAATCCAATCGTTCATGTTTTGCAACAACACGGAAAAAGTCGAACAACACGGAATTCATCACATCCTTGAAATTTCGCTCGATCAATGCGACCTTTTCGTCCGCAGAAATCAAACGGCTCCCCAAAATACTCTCGTACTGAGGATAAACATCCAGAACATCACTGATAAATTCAGCGTACTCGCCGAGAATTTCCTTGACCTTTTGCAAATCATTATCGATGACTCCAAAGAGTGCGTCCGCGTACACGCTGCTGATCTTCTCCATCGTGACATCCGGAGAAACTTCGGCAGCGTATCTGGAATCTAACGCATTGACGTCGGTTGACATGGAAACCTCGATTTGGGTGATTTTTGAAAAAGTTCAAACACTATGAGTGTTCATCCACGGATTTGAGAGGATGACCAAGGGAGGCCATCCTCATTCCATCTAACTATTTTCCGAAATTCGCAACTGCATTATTAATGATCTGCTGATGCGATTTCGGGTCAAGTTTCTGCTGCAGAATCGTTCCGGCAAGTTCAACAGCAAGCTCGGCGCTCTTGGCGGCAAGTTCTTTCTGAGCCTGAACTTTGGCACTGGCGATCTCGTGCGTCGCAGCCTTCTTTTCAGCTTCGATATCCGACATTGCTTTTTTCATAAGCACTTGGGAAGCTTTTTCCGCGGCAGCCTGCGCGTCAGCCCGCATCTGCTGGACTTCCGCTTTGGCATTCGCAAGCTGCGCTTTGTATTCTTCGAGCAAAGCGCGGGCTTCAGCATTCGCTTTTTCCGCATCGCTGCGCTGGTCCTGAACATACTGCTCTCGCTTGTCAAGGCCTTCCATAATCGGACCCCAAGCAAACTTCCACAGCACGAGGAGGACGATGAAGAATATGATCGTGGTCCAAAGTGCCAGATCACTGCAGAACGGCGGGAGCATTCCACCCTCACCATGGCTTCCTTCGGCGAAAACACACGACGTCATGCTCATGACGCTGAGTACGGCAGCTGAAAAGGTAAACGAAAATTTTTTCATCGCAACTTTCCTGTGTTTTCTATCCTGAATAATCACACAAATTCTATCTGACTCAAATTACAGGATGAGGCAGATAACCAGTGCGAACAGCGTAGCACCTTCGACGAGTGCAGCAGCCAGGATCATCGCGGTCTGGATCGCGCCGGCAGCTTCGGGCTGACGGGCCATGCTTTCGACAGCGGAACCGCCGATCTTGCCAATACCGAAACCAGCGCCGAAGATAATGATACCGCAGCCGATCGGAGCGAACTGCTTGTACATGTTGTCGACCGGAGCAGCGACTTCAGTGTTGTCAGCCGGAGCAGCGTCCTGAGCAGCGGCAGCCGGAGCAGCGTCCTGAGCGGGGGCCGGGGCGGCTTCCTGAGCCAGGGCGAAAGAGGCGACGGACATGACCATCACGAACAGCATGGAAATGATAGCTTTTTTCACGAGTAAGTCTCCCTTATTTGAGGAAAAATGGAAAATTTGACTTGAAATTTGTTTAACAAGGACACCACATCCAGTACCGGACGGCACTTAGTGAGGATGACGGGCCATGCCGATAAACAACGACATAAGGAATGTGAAAATGTATGCCTGAAGGAACGCGACGAAGATCTCAAGCAGGCTGATGGCAATGCACAGCGCAGCAGAGGGAATCGTCACAGCAGTCCAAAGCAGCCAGCCCGTCGCAGCCGCCGTAATAAACGACGTGAAAACAGCGAGGACGAGGTGCCCGGCAAACAGGTTCGCAAAAAGACGAATGCAGAGCACAAAGTGCTTCACAAACAGTCCGAATACTTCGATCACAAAAAGCAGCGGCTTCAGAATGTAGCCAAGACCAAACGGCACGTCCATGTGCGGGACCTGGCTCAGCCAGAATTTGATCGGGCCAAGCTGACAGGAACCAGCGATCACGACCGTCAGAAAGGCAATAATAGCAAGCACGGCCGTCACTGAATAACTTGCGGTCGGAGAACCAAAGCCGGGGATCATACCGAAGAGGTTCAGACCGAGGATAAAGAAGAAGATCGTCCAGAGCAGAGGCACGAATTTATCCGCACCGTGGCCAATGCAGGGACGCGCGATCTGGTCGCGGATAAAGAGAAGGAAAACTTCCAGCAGATTGCTGAAGCGTCCGCGGACCGGCTCGCCTTTTTTGATTTTCGAGGCAAGCGGAACGAAGAACAGGATCATGAGGATCGCAACAAGTGCTTCGATCACCATAAATTTAGTGATCTGGACCTGGTAACCGAAAATCTCGATCATAGGCAGGTCAAAATGGCAGTGGAACGGAAAGTGGAACGAATTCCCATCATTCACGTGTCCGGCAATACTGGCAGTATCCATTTGAAATTCCTTTTCTATTCATCAATGACCGCGCTTTCGGTCTTCTCCTCAGAGAGCGGGGCGATCGTTTTTCCGCCAGAAAACGCATTTTGCGTCTTCGCATTACGGATCGCCTGGCGCACGCTGACCGAAAGCACGAGCGGATAATATGCAAAATATGACCCAATTATAGCATATTGTGTGATTTTGTCTAGGGTGTTATGATAATATTTTAGCGAAAAAAGCAGAAAAATCAGCGGAAAAAACGTCCTTGGAAGCGAACCAGCCAAAAAAGCGGCCCCTGCGTAAGGATTTTTGGACTCCGCGATCTTTTTCTGCACCAGCTCTGCCGCGAGCGCTCCCAGCAGACAGGCGAGAAATCCTGAACTCTGCGCAAGACAGGGCGTCATCCCGAACTGGCAGTAAACCAGCGCGGACGCAATTCCCCATACGGGCAGTGTAAATGTCAGGATCCATACACAATTCTTCATACGGAAACTGTCGGCAGGCAATATGCTAAAGGGTTGGGGCGGTCAAATTGTTTCGTATTAGTAAATATACACGAAATATACGAACATTCAAGGCCCCCCCTTTCAAAAAATAGGTAAATTTGGTGAATTTTCTTCAGAATATTTCAAAATACGGAATTTATCCAAGAAAAAACAAGAGACGCAGTTTATACAGAGGCTGTGCGTCTCTCGTTTTTTGCGGCAGGGTCAAATATATTTAGATGAGGTCGTCATCTAGCGAATCCGACGCACACCCTATGGTTATTCCTTCGCATTTTTTCTTCTCTTCTTCCTTTTTCCTCTGAATTTCCCTTTGCTTCTCTCTTTCTTTTTCTCTTTCCTTCTGTCTTTCCCTTTGCTTCTCTTCCTTTTCCTTTTGCTTTTCAATTGCATTCAAGTCAACAAGAGCCCCTAGAGAAGCGGCTTGAAAAGTCGCCTCGTTCTGCCACAGGGGTTTCGGAAGTCCTTCTTTACGGCAAAGTTCCTCTAATGCTCTGCGTACGAGCGGGATTTGTGAAGTTCCGCCCACGACGAGACATGCAGAAAGCGTCCATTTTTTATCTTTGACCTCCTTTACGATATTTTTTGTTTTTTCGATCGTTTGATCGACCAGAGGCTTAATGACTTCCTCGAATTCGGCTCGAGTCACAGAAATACACTGTCCATTCGGCAAATGATAAGACGCGCTGTTATTTTCGGTCAGAAAATGTTTCATATCCCGGATCTGCATTCGTTCCCGGATCGAGATCCGTTCCATTTTCTGATCGGCTTTCGAACAGATCAGTTCGTATAATTTATTATCAAAAACGTCACCGCCAAGTTTTGGGATCCCTCCTTGTATCGGAAAGTGGAACGCTCCGTCTCGATCACGCCGTGCGAACGCGAGATCAAAAGTGCCGCCTCCTAGATCATAGACTAGGATGCCGTTTCCCAGATCTACATATCCTTCAAGCATGGAATATCCCAAAATATCAGCAAGCGGCTCCGTTCGTTTTTCGATATCCGTGAAACCGGCAAGTTCAGCAGCTTTAAGAAGATTGGAAATGGCGGTTTCTGAAAAAGCGGCAGGATATGTGATGCATATCGAAGATATCTTCTGATGAAAGATCCCTTTTTCTGCTATTGTTTTTAGCTCCGCAATCATTTTTGCGCATATCTCAACTGCGGTTTTTCCAATCACTTGGAATTTGATGTTTTCGTGGAGGTACTCTTTAATATTGGGGAAAATGTATTTTATAACTTCACGTTTTTCCTGGTCAGGCATTGCGCTGGTCGAGCGTATCAGCTCCCAAACAGGACGTCCGATTTGACACTCGTCTTTACCATTCCAATAAATGATGGACGGTATGGTAGAGAATTCTCCAACTGGTATGATCTTAGGCTCCCGAGTTTTCGGATCAATGCGGCTCATCACCAGGTTTGAAGTTCCAAAATCCAATCCTAATTTCAACATATACATTTTTTCCTTTCAGATATCGTTTTGTTTATTTGCTTAAGACTGTAAACTTCCATACAGCCGCACCATCAGCTGAGCCAGAGTCCTCATGTCATCGGGCTCATACACATCTCCCGCAATGCTTAGCCATTCCATTTGTCTGGAAAAATCAGGATCGGAGGCGGTTCCATAAAGTTCCGCAATATTGATGATCTCCTGGATCTCGAAATCAGACAGTTGAGACTTGAGTTTTTCCATATGATCCAAAACTTCGATCTGCAAGTTAAATTTTTCCAGTTCGATCCTGGATCTTTCAACTTCCAAAATGACCTTTCGAATTTTTTTCTCCCACTCCTCGACGTTCTCCGTACAGACATACTGACTGAGAAAATGTTTAAGTTCATCAGCTGCGGGGGAATTCGGCTGCGGATGTTCTGCAATAAACCGGCAGAAACGTATCATCTTTTCACGGTCATTATCGACTTTTTCTTTGAGCTCCATGATCCTCAAATTTAGGATCTCATATAAAATTGCAAGTATCCTCGTTATTGCAGAATAGTATCGAAAAAGTCTTTTTCTCGCAAAAAGATGTTCCTGGATGATTTTTTTAAGACGAGCAATCCCTGCAATCTCAGTCAGCTGCTCTTTGGCATGCGTTACGGAGTTCTGAGAAAGAGTTTGAGCTGTGACCGCAAATACGCGCCAAGGGCACGAGAATTGCTGATAGATACCCTCTCTTTCTTCGGCAGGCAAACTTTCCATCGGCCTGCAAAGCCATGAATTTTCCGAAAGAAGCAATTTCCCCAGTTCCTGCGGAGTCAGTTTCTGAAGCATGGCGTGCAGTTTTACCAAAATATCCGAATCTTCAGTTTTTTGCAGCATCCGCATAATGCCGGCGGAAACAGGAACCACTGTGTAAATAGAATCTTTCAGGTCCCGGTGGATATTTTTTGCGATTTCCGATCGGTTTGCCAATCGATCATCTGTGAGATCGACTTGCGTCATGACTCCAATGATTCTTTGAAGTCCTCCTGTCACCTGATTAAAATGCTCAATAAAATCTGCAGCTGTCGAAGTTGCGACGTTTTCAAAAGCATAAAGCACAGCATCCGCAGCACAAACGCGCGCCTTGGAATTTTCAACCTGTTTTTCCATTCCGAAAAAATTCTCAACAGCCTCCGTATGTTCTGCCACGAGCGCTTCCGTTCCGGGCGTGTCGACAAGGATCATTTCCCTGAGGATATCATTGTCGAGATAGTATTTCAGACATTCGATCCCTCGTGATTTTTTTAAGGTCTCGCTATCCTGCCCCTGGAGACTGTCTAAAAATTCCCGATCGACCCACTCAGAATGGCCTGAGCTGTAGACACATTCGATATTTCCCGGCAAATGCTTCAGATCTTCCGTGCTTCGGTAATGGAATTCATTGATCGTTGCCGTTGTTGCCGTAATGCCGACTTTGGCGAGATCTTCTGATAAGAGCGCATTTATCAGTGAGCTCTTGCCTGCTTTCACACGCCCGCCGATTGCCAAAACGCACTGGTCTTCGAGATGAGTATCCAGGTGTTCCACTGTCGGCAGATACTCATTTTTCCAAGGAGAATCTTTTAAAAATGCAATGACTTTCTGCAATATCTTGCGGGTCAGTACGACCTGATTTTCAGCCATCCTGTTCCTCACTTTCAGATTTGTGATCCCATCTTGACGTAAAGGCTCTAAAACATATGAAATGCTCCAGAGCCTTTAGTAAACTCTACTTAGATCTCAGCTTTCAAGGCTTTCAGCCCCTCCGCGATCGTCAGCAATTCAGGACGGCTGCTGCTGAGCATCTTCATATCCTGCTCGACACACTCTCTGGCGGCCTGAAGTTCCTTGCCGGTAAGCTGCAATTCTGCCTGCAGATTTTGAGTCCGTTCATCAAGATACATCTGCTGCTGCCGGATCTCACTGTTCTGCTGCACGTGAAATTCATTTCTCACCTGTTCCACGTATTCCGAGACAGGTGATCTGCCTGTATTGTCGCCATAATATAAATAGTTGTTCATCGCGGAAAGGAGACTGCGCATGTTTTGGAGCACCTGGTCCTGGATCTGTGTTACGTCTCCAGCCTGCTGCAATCCCTTAAAGGCCCCAACAGCGGCTCCTCCTAAACCTCCCAGCTGGCTGCCAAGACCGGCTCCGGCGATTACAAGCGGCAGGATCGCTCCGCCGGTCAATATCGCACCAACTCCTGCAAGGATCCCCAGCCCCACCGTTCCGACGACTGCGCCGCCCGCTCCGCCTTGCAGGCTGGACTGACCGATTTTCGTGATCGTTTCATAAGTCGTACGGGTTTTGAGCGGCTTGACCGGAAGATCAAGCATCGGAAGGTCGACTTCAAAACTCAGATTCTGCAGCTTCAATTGCGAGAAGATCTTCCTCTGCGATTCTTCAAGAAGACGTGTCCACTCCATTTGAACCGCAGTTTGCAGTTCCTGCACTAAGCTGTCGTTCAGCTGCTGAAGCTGCTGTTGATCCGCGGTATCCATGATCAGACGAGAGTATCGCTCTTCGATCGTTCCATTCGGCATGCAAATCACACGAACGCTGTTCTTAAAACGTTCCATTTCGCTTTGAACGACCTGAACGGCTTTCGTTTTCTTCTCTCCCGGCTGGATCCAGTCCGCCTGAAACTGTTTTTTTAGAGCCTCGATATCCTGAGCGACCTTTCTCTTGGCCTCTTCACCTTCCTGATGGAGATTGACCTTACGTTCTTTCAGCCATTTCTCGACCTGAACGAATTGGATATTCAGCGCCTGGACTGTATTCGCAGCCGTATTCCAGCACGTTACCTTGTAAAGCAGCTTCAGAAGCGCCTGACGGAATACTTCGAACCTGCTCTCCGTATAATCAAATTCATCAACATTGCCATCGATGCTCAGGCTGGATTCAAGCATTTTACTGGAAATCGGGAAAACCTGGATCTGAACCCCCAAATGCCCGAACTGTTCATTCAGGTTCCTCACATGATCCTCGTGCATCTTTTCCCAATTTGAACCTGAAATATCGATTTTCGACTGCACATAAAGAACATCCGGAGTGATACTGTAGATTTTTTCCAGAAGTGCTTTATCCTCGGTCGTTACCGGATGCTGACTATCCAAAAGGAAGATGACCGCATCGACTTCTTCCAATATGCGGCGCGTCACTGCCGAATGAGTCGCATAGGTCGCTCCAAGACCGGGCGTATCGATAAGATGGATCCCTTCCGGAAGAAATGCGACTGGGGTATTTACCTCGATCCACCGGAGGGTTCGTCCCTGAAACAACGGCTCGCCAAGCAGATTCGCCGCGGTCTGAGTTCCATAGCGTATGAGACCGTTACGATCGATAGGTTCACGATGTCCGTCTTCAAAAACAAGTGCAAACGATTCTTCTTTTGCGTTGGAGATGCAAAATACCTGACTCGTCGCGACATTACAGTCCACAGGAAGAAGTTCCTTGCCAATAATTGCATTGATCAAGGAGCTTTTTCCTTTTTTGACCTCACCGCAAACTGCAACGTAGTGATTCTGATCGGCGAGTGCAGCCTCGATCTCATCCAGCTTCAAAGAGGCTGCTGGGACCTGACGCTCGGCAGAAAAGTCGATCAGTTTTTTGGCAAGCTGACAGATCTTTTCTTTGATCGCATCTGCGTCTTTTTTGATTTCGTCGTAGGTTTTCGTCATTACATGTGCTCCTGTATCATGATTTAAAGCAGATCATCATCTATTTGAGAACCGTTTCCGGAAACGTTTTGCTGCTGTTCTGTCGGTATATACATGCGTCGGGGAACTGCCGGCTTCTGACTCTCATGGTTCATGGCGGCGCCCATAGAAACGCGCATGGAAGAGCAATTCTCTTTCTGCGAACATTCTCGACACTCCTTCTGAGGAACATTCTTTCGATAATTTTCCCGAAGAAGCTTAAACAGCTGCTCAAGCAGAGCCCTGATCATGCACGAGCGCTTCTTGCGGTCTTCTTCCTGAACTCGTTTCACTGGATCGGATTTTACAGAATCAGATTTCCCGGAGTCGGATTTTACAGGATCTGGCTTCACTGGAGCCGGTTTCGAAAAAACGATCTGCCTGGACACTTCAAGCCCATTCACGACCGCATAGAAGACCTGCTGCGCGCCCTGTTCCTGAATGAATTTCTGCGCATGACGTTCTTTGGCCGCAAAAGTCACGATACCCGTTTCTTTTTGGGAGAGGATCAAGTTCGTCACCATTGCCTCATCATCCTCTTCGCCTTTCCACGGCACAGCCCACATGGAATTCAGCTCCATTTCGGGGAGCTCCTGTGTATGCGACGGATCCCGCGGAGCTTCCGACACAAATTCATCCAGATCATACTCTGTCTGAATGACCGCCGGGGCATTTTGATACTGCGCGGATCCATAAGCCGCAATTCTTGGGGTATGCGGATCATTCCAATCAGGTTTAATGAATTTCAAAAATAATCGTTCGGCAAATGGAAATGCAGACTTGCTGCTTTTCACCGCTCTCTCGACAGACTGCATCTCGGTACTTGTCAGACCGCCAAGATCAAGCATTGGACAATCTGTGACCGTATTTTGAGCGAAGCCGTACCGATCATTTTTCATTTCTGCCGACTCGATCGATTTTTGCAGCATCGATGCGATTTTCGGAAGTTGAGACTGCAGCTCCTCTTCTGAAACGTTTTTCAGATCGATAAAACCGCCCCAGAAACCGCGAACTTTCTTGCCGAAATTCCTGTGAAGCTCATCCTGAACGATGTCGTCCCACTCATTTTCCGAAACGAACCACTCATTAAGGAGTCCGAGACCCCAAAATATATAATCACGGGTCCGCACAAAAATACGCCGCGGCTGCGTCAGTGTTCGAGGAAAATGATCCTCATTAATGAGTTGTTGTGTGTAGGTTTGCAGTTCAGACGGAAATTCTTTCGGCCGCGCCTTGAAATGAAAATCCACGCCGTGCGGCGGCCTGTTCGTCCGAGTATAAACGATCGGATAAAATTTCATGATTTCTTCTCCTTTCTCGCATATTCCTCGCTGCCGCAGATTTGCTTGCCGTTATCAAAAATCACCGAGGTCGCTTCAAACTCTTTCCAAATCGCGGCAAGTGACTTTTTCAAATCGTCAATGGTTTGAATGACCTCTTGGATCCTTTGTTCTGTGTCTTTTGCCTGGCTGTCATAGTACGCCGAGTCGTCGCCATTCCACAACTTGCTAAGGAATGACTGATTTCGTGCCTGATTTGCATTCTGGATGAATTGATTTTTATCTCTGCGCAGCGACGCAATGTCACTTTCGCACGCTGCAAGCTGACTCGAAAGTGCCCAATAAATGGGGAAAAGAATGGGAATATGGATATTTTTGGGAGCGATCTGCGCCTCAGAAAAGCGAGTCCCCTGCGCCATCTCATCTTCACGAAATTTGCCAATAAGAACACGCGTGATCATGGCACACCGATTCAAACCGCGGTCAAAAAGAACACCACTGAAACGAGCTTGCAAATCACTGATTCCGCGCTTCAGTTCATCTTTCGTTTTGATTTGGTCTCCCTTGGTGATCACGAGTGCCACAGGTACGTTCTTTTCCGATAATACCTGCATCAGGAGGTTTGTGTAACGCCTGTAAATTTTCGAAGCATTTCGCTGTTTGGATGGATCATTCGAAATGCCGTCACGAAGCACTTCAGACGGAATGCAGACCAACAGTGCATCCGAGACCCGGCAGCGGCTCATAAATGCCTGAAAATCGGTCGGATCATCACGGTCAAGAATATGACCGCGATAGTCCTGCCACTTGAAAACCTCGATCTTTCTGCCATTCAGCAAAACATTGAACTCATAATCTCTATGGTCCGCACTTCCCGCAGGCCATTGGCCGTCCAAAATCATGTCCCAGCCATCCTGAAGATCGTATGCGTCATCCAAATCGGTGCACACGAAATTAAAGCCGTTCCTTCCCGAAACCATTTGGTCTGCCGTGCCGAAAAGATAGCAGGTTTTGCCGGTGTTAGACGTGCCGAGCATTGTAATCGTAATTGCCATGTTTGATTCTCCTGATATTTGTCAGTGCTCTTCGGCAAAAAACTTTCCTGAAGAGCTTATGTTTGATTTTTATTTTATCGGTATAATACTGTGGATCTCTTAAGTCGATGCCGTTTTAAAACAGGATGCAGGCACAGGATTCCGGATCGTCGGAGATCGTTTTGGAAATGTGTTCAAAATGAGCATGCATATATTCCACCAGTGCCTGCAAGTGTTTGATACGAGCCATAAGCTCACTGCCAAAAATCTCACTCAACAGCTTCTCCAACCAGGAACGGTTATTCCATTCTTCGATCGCGTCATTCAGTTCATCAAGCTTCTGGTGCGCTTCCTTCATAAGCGGGAGACGCATGGACCAAAGGAACGGATAGACAACATTGCCGTAGGTATTCTTATTCGTCGCCGTGAAACAAACCATGCCGTGCAAATAGTTATTATCGATATTACGAATGAATTTGCCGATCTCTTGTCCAACGAGAGTACCCAAAATGTCATCCTCTTTGACCAGGTCCATTTTGGTGACCATGATCACAAGCGCCCGCGGATTGTTTTGGTTGGTATTCGCAACGAAATTATTCATGAAGATCAGAAGACGTTTCCAGTACCGCAGACTTGCGCGATCGTTCATCGTCGAGCCGTCAATAAACACGATCATCGAATCGCTCTCGTTTGAACATTTATAGACGTCGGCAGAGACTTCGGATTCACTGGCGCGTTCCATTAATGCCCCGCCGCGATAGTCCATCCACTTAAACTTAAAGAATTCCACGTCGTCGTACAGAAAATCAAAGTTATATTCTGATTGCACAGCGGTCTGCGGCGGATAGATCCCGCGCGCCAGATCATTTCCGAGTCTTTCCAGATTCTGGCGCTGGCCATAATCCGAAAGACGGATCTGGTAACCGCCTTCTTCTGCCATTACGTGATACATCGCAGCCATGAACGTTGTTTTGCCTGCCTGGGAATTACCGATCATCTGGATTCGCATGTTTCTCTCCTTGTGTAAATTTTGCTATTGAATTTAGCGCTGCATTTGCTCAAGCCGCTTAAGCTAAAACGACTTATTAGAAATTTTGAGTAAAGCAGCCGTCAGATAAATACATTGCTGTATCTTATCCTCAAACTACAGTGTAATTTGAAGGAAATCGCGATCGTGATACTCAAGCCGAATTAGAGGAATTCTATTGAAACCGTTTTACATTACACAAATATAATTTATCTGTAAAACAGACACAAACATTGTATCACTATCCTATTCAGTACTAAACTCGTATAAACAGAGTATATATCAATTGCTAAAAGTATACTTAACGCTCGGAAAGCGACGCTAAGATAAACTCCTATCCAATTATGCAAAACATTCTACCATGTTTTTGGATCTATGTCAAGGGGGGGGAGGTGAAAATTTTCAAAATTCCCATAAATTTTTTCTCGTGCCTCATGAAAGAATAGTTTCTTGTGAAAATTAATAAACAGTCTGTCGAAAATCAAACAAAACTAACGTCTTTAAAATAAATTTCCGATAAATACGATGATATCCTGTTTTTTTCGGCCAATCGGTCTATCCTTTTACCGGGTTACGGTCTCATGCTGACTCAGAATCAAATTTTAAACGCAGGTGTCGTCGGCTGCGGCGGCGCGGGATTTCCAACGCATGTCAAATTAAATGCCAGTGCGGACACGATCGTCTGCAACGCTGCCGAGTGCGAGCCGCTTCTGCATAAAGACAAAGAGCTTCTGCGTCATTTTCCCGATCAGGTCATCGAGGGACTTGCGGCTGCGTGTGAAAAAGTCAGTGCACAGCGTGTCGTTATCGGTCTGAAACGCAAATATGCCGACCTGATCGACTTTCTGATGCCTCAGCTCCCCGATTTCATGGAGATCTGCCCGCTTGACGATGTTTACCCTTCCGGTGACGAATTCGTTCTCGTGTATGAAACGCTCGGCCGAGTCATTCCGCCGGGAGGGCTTCCGATCCAGGTCGGGGCGGTCGTTCTGAATGTCGAGACGGCATTCAACCTCGCGAACGCGCAGCGGAACGTCCCTGTGACGGGAAAATTCCTGACAGTGACGGGGGAAGTACAGACTCCAATGTCGATTTTTGCTCCCATCGGCGCGACATTTGCCGACTGTATCGACGCAGCAGGGGGAAGCCGGATCCAGGATCCTGCCTGTCTGGTCGGAGGACCGATGATGGGGTATCTGGAAGAGCATCCCGGAACAGCTCGAGTGACAAAAACCACAGGCGGGATCATTCTCCTTCCGCAGGATCACCCCCTCGTCTGCCGAATGCGGACACCGTGGAACAGTACGGTCCAGATCGCCAAATCAGCCTGCGATCAATGCAGTCACTGTACGGAAATGTGTCCCCGAAACCTTCTTGGCCACCCCGTCGAACCGCACAAAGCGATGCGCAGTCTCCTGTTTGGATCCGACTTCCTCGTCCCCGGCTCGCAGTATTGCAGCGGCTGCAATCTCTGCTCACGCATGTCCTGCCCTGAAGGTCTCGATCCGCGCAGCATCATTCAGGCCAACCGGAGAAAGTGGCTCGGATCCGGAAAGAAAATGGAGCCGATCTTCCGTAAAAACCGGGCAGATCTCCTCATGAAAAACCGTCAAACGCCGATCCCGCGCCTCGTCCGCCGGCTTGGCCTCACCGATTATGATGTCCACGCGGACTGGAACGAATCGGTCTCCCGGCAGCTTGCGGAAGTGTCGGAAGTGCGCATCTCTCTGCGTCAGCACATCGGCACACCGTGCCTTCCGACTGTCCGAAAGGGCGAGACCGTCCGCGTTGGAGACCTCCTTGCCGTCCCAGAGGAAAAAGACGGGAAACTCCAGCTCGGCGCGGCGATCCACGCTTCGATAGACGGTAAAGTCGTTGAGATCACCGACTCGGAATGCGTCATCAGAAAATGAACGAAGTTTGAAGTGCGGCGATACTGGCCGTCAGGACTTTCGCCGAGAGGGAACATGGGGACTTTTTAAAGAATGCCTTCTCTGAAACCAACACCAACTCCCGGCGAATGCGCGGATGCACTCTAAAAACGAAGCGGCAAAGGTCACTAAAGTGACTGGATTGCCGCACTTCATATCAAAACATCCATCGCAATGAGAAGCAAAACTTCGATTTTTGTACAAATTTTT
>JAFQOH010000248.1:0-22500 GCA_017403345.1 Thermoguttaceae bacterium | reverse complement strand
TAACGGCTAACAGCTAACAGCTAACAGCTAACAGCTAACGGCTAACAGCTAACAGCTAACGGCTAACAGCTAACAGCTAACGGCTAACAGCTAACAGCTAACGGCTAACAGCTAACAGCTAACGGCTAACGGCTAACAGCTAACGGCTAACAGCTAACAGCTAACAGCTAACGGCTAACGGCTAACAGCTAACGGCTAACAGCTAACAGCTAACAGCTAAAATCAGACTCGCTTGCTCAGGACGTCTTTTTCGTAGCGTTTGACTTTCGCCATCCACGCATCGCGGACCGGAACGCGGTTCGTTTCGCAGAAATGGTCCCAGATGTCGCCGACCGGGCAGGTCTTCAGTTCTTCGCGCAGAGCCATCATCTCCCAGAATTTGCCGTCCTGCTGGAGTTTCGCCAGTTTTTTGTGCGGAGTGAGGAGCGCCTCAAGAAGCGCACGCTGCATGTTGCGCATTCCGATGACCCACGCGGCGATCCGGTTGACGCTCGCGTCGAAAAAGTCAAGCCCGATCAGGACTCGGTCCAGCGCGTCGCAGCGGACGATCTCGGACGCAATGTCGCGCAGGTCGTCGTTCAGCAGGACGACGTGGTCGCTGTCCCAGCGCATGGGGCGGGTGACGTGAAGCGCGATCTTGTCCGCGAAAAGCAGGAGCGAGGGGATCTTGTCCGCGACGTTTTCCGTCGGATGGTAGTGCCCATTGTCGAGGAGACACAAAACGCCGTTCTTCGCCGCGTAGTTCAGGTAGAATTCATGCGATCCCACCGTGTACGCTTCCAGACCGATGCCGAAAACTTTGGATTCCACGCTGTCGATGATGAAATTCGGATCGAGTTTCTCGCTGAAGAGTGCGTCGAGCGACTCCTTCAGACGCGCTCGCGGCGCAAGTCGGTCTGCCGGGATCTCTTTCAGACCGTCGGGGATCCACACATTGTTCAGGCTCAGCTGGCCGAGTTCCCGACCAAAATACTCGGTGATCCTGCGGCAGCACTGACCGTGCTCGACCCAGAATTTCCGGATCTCCGCCTTCGGGTGTGAGAGCGTCAGACCGTCCGCGGCTTTTGGGTGAGAGAAAAACGTTGGATTGAAATCCAGACCAAGTTTCCGCTTCTTCGCGAAATCGACCCACGCCTGGAAATGCCGCGGTTCCAGCTCGTTCCGGTCCGGCTTCTCGTCGGTGACGGCATAGCAGGCGTGAAGATTGATCTTGTGCTTTCCAGGGATGCACGAGAACGCTTTGTCGATGTCAGCCATCAGCTCTTCCGCATTACGTGCTTTTCCGGGATAATTTCCGGTCGCCGCGATCCCGCCGCTAAGATCTCCGGAATTTTCAAACCCGCCGACATCATCCCCCTGCCAGCAGTGCATAGAGATCCGGACCTTCTGCAATTTTTCCAGAGCCTCTTTAACGTCAACTCCCAAACGCGCGTAAATTTCGCAGGCTGATTCAAAACGGGACATGAAATGCTCTCCTTTCCCTTCTGCGTAAGTGTGTTCTCAAACTTTTCGTGAAAATCAAACTTTTCGTGAAAAATCCGCGGAAAGACGTCTCTTCGACGAAAAGTAAACAGTCTCTTGATCCAATTATATTTCGTTTCGGAAAAAATTTCCACCCTTGAAGAGTCTTTTTCACGAGAAAAAACCAAAAAAAGTATGAATTTTCTGAAAATTTTCCTCGACGCCAAAACTTCGGCATAAAATATCCGGTCAAAATTTTATTCCCCCCTTGATTTTTCATGCGGGAAAAGGTAAAATTAGAAAAATACTTGGAATTTTTCCTCACGCGAAAAAGCACATGCGGCAATGCACCCCAAAAGCACACGCAGAAATGTTCGGATGCGGCTAAATCAGTGCGAAAACTCCTGCAGTGTCTGAAAAACGTCAGATGGTCCGTGAGTACTAAAGCCTGCAAAATGCCGTCCGAAAAAACGTGAAGCGCGAAATTCCAGCCTGCCGATTTCCATGACTTTCTAAAGAAAGGTTTTGCTATGCCCCGCCATTTTTCCCTCACTCCGTGTGTTTCCGCAGCCCAGTTTTCGCACTGTACGCTGCTTTCCTGTGCTGCGAGATTTTCGCATTTCGTTCTGTTTTGGTCCGTTCTGGTATTTCTAACTTTCTCCGCGGTAATGCTGCCGGTTGGTGAAGCGGTTGGTGAAGCGGTTGGTGAAGTTGATATTGCTCTGAAGAAACCATACACGCTCTATCCGACTCCAACGTACTCTTACTGCACAGATCCCGGAGACCGCGAGCAGCTCACCGACGGAGAAACGACGCAGTCGTATTTCTGGACGCAAAAAGGGACCGTCGGGTGGGTGGATCAGCCGTTTTCTGCCGTGACGGTGGATCTTGGAAAGGTGGAGTCCATCAAAAGATTCGAGTTTGTGACGGCAGCCGGCCGCGCAGGAGTTCATCCTCCCCAGGCGATCCTCGTGCACGTGAGTCTCGACGGCAAGACCTTTTATGAAGCCGCAGAACTGATCCGTGAAGATGAACGGCTGAACGGAAAATTCCAGGATGACGGCTACACCATTCGATGCCTTCAGTCCGAAAAAAAGGAGACGAAAGGGCGATTTGTGCGTTTTCTGACGATCGGCCGCGGTTCCTTCATCTTCTGCGACGAGCTCCGCATTTTTCAGGGAGACCGTCCGGCAGAAAAGATCGTGCTTCAGACGCCGACAGAAGCGGATCCGCAAAAAGCCTACGAGCAGAAACGCGTGGAACTGTGCGTCGAGCGGCGATACTCGGACGACCTGGAAACACTCTTGCGTGAGATCAATGCCTCTGCCATCCCGTCAGAAAAAAAGCAGGAACTGACGAAGCAGGCTCTCGCAGTTTTCGAAAAACGCCGTGACGCCCGAAATGAACTTCCTGAAGATTTTCAGACCATCCTCCCTCTGGAACCAAATCACGCGAAACTTTACCAGCTCCTCGCCGACCTGCGCCGTGCGGAAGGGTGCGCTATACTGACGCTGGGGAAATGCGGCATCTGGGACTTTCTAGACAGGTTCCAGTCTCCCAAGATGATGGAGAGACCGGAGCTCGCCGTCTTCGGGATGGGAAACGAGACCCGTTTCTGCGCGTTCAACATTTTCAATGCCGGAACGGAAACGAAAAACGTGACACTGAAACTCCAGGGACTTGGCTCTGCCGCAGACATTACCGTGCACCGCGTTCTTTGGACCGACACGCACATTTGCCAGCCGGTCGCGTGCGCACTTCCCGAGGTCCCGCAGGAAACTGACGGCAGTTTCCTCGTGCCGGTCCAGCCCGGACTTCTTCAGCAGATCTGGCTATCTGTCCGAATGAAACCGACCGGTGACGGCAAAAAAAAGACGGTACACGGCAAAATTTTGTGCGAAACGGAAGGGGGCCTTTGCGAAACGGATGAGATCCCGCTCGAAGTAACGGTCTACCCGCTCGTTTTTCCCCCAAAAACAGCACTTCTCCTTGGCGGGTGGGACTACACAGACGGCAAGGGCGCGTACAGCGTAAACGAGAAAAACCGTGCGGCTTTCCTGCGTCACATTCAGGCTCGAAATGTGAACGCACCGTGGGCAAGAGCCGGCGTTTTGATGAACTGCACGCGCGAACCGGATGGTTCCGTGAAGCTCGACACGACGGATTTTGATGCCTGGATCGCAAACTGGAAGACCGAAGATGTACGCGAGTACTTCATTTTCCTGGCTCGAGGCGGCTGGAGCAGTACGGAAACGTTCCGCAATTTCCTCGGCACAAAAGCGGGGACCGCAGAGTTTCACGAAACCGTAAAAAACTGGATGCAAGCCTGGGCCGTTCACTGGGAGAAAATGGGGATCTCGCCGGATCAGATCAATCTTCTGGTCCATGATGAACCCAATGAAACCATGAAGGATCTGACCTCTTTTCATGCTTGGTGCGAAGCGATCCGCGCAGGCGCACCTGGTGTGAAGATCTGGGAGGATCCGTGCTACCGCGACCTGACAAACGCTCCGGAAGAATTTTTTGCCGCCTGCGACGTTCTCTGCCCCAACCGCCCAATGTGGCTCGCCGACCCGAAAAAATTCGATGAATTCTACTTCACGCAAAAAGAAAAAGGACGCACGCTCCACCTCTACTCCTGCTCCGGCCCCCAGCGCCTCCTCGATCCGTACGGATACTGCCTGCTTCAGGCTTGGGAAGCGGACCGCGTCGGTGCACAGTCGTCCTTTTTCTGGGCCTTGGGGGATGGAGGCGGGGTCTCGTCCTGGAAAGAGTACTTTCTCGGCCGAAACAGCTACTGCCCGCTCTTCATCGATCCAAACGGAACGGAAGTCACCGGCGGAAAGCACATGGAAGCGATCCGCGTCAGTGCACAAGATTTCGAGTGCCTCCAAATGATGCGCCGAAAAATCGCTGAACTAAAGAAAACGGATCCGGAACGCGCCGCAGAACTTGAGAAAAAACTCAATGCGCTCGTCGATGAGGTCCTGCTTTCTGCACCAGAAGGAACGGATCCAGAAAATGCGGAAGAGTGTGCGAAGATCCGCGCAGAGATCAACTGGTCCGCAAACCGGGACCGAACGGCCTCAGAACGGGGAAGACGCTGGATCCTCAAATGCCTCACGGAATAGTACGTTCTACGAACGGTCGGTAAACGTAAAACCGTCCGAAGACGATGCGAAAAAACGCAAAGCCTCGGACGGGTGAAAGAAAAGTGCGGCTGAAAATCAGCCTGTCGGTCGATGGGACGGAGATGGTCTGGAAGCCTTAAGTGCCTCTGGACTCACTTTTTCAGGAATCTGTACCTCGCCCGGAGAGGTTTCCGTCTCCAGAACCGAGGTCCGATCCGATTTCTGCGCCTCCGCAGTGGATGTGGGAAGATCCACGATGCAGTACGTCGTCAGAAGGACGCCAAACGTAATTCCGGCCGCAAAAAGCAAAAACGTTTTCGCAGGCTTCATGTCCGACCACCCCAAAAGCACACGGGTTGGAAAATTGCTCATTTGCCGGTCTCCTTGGCCTCAATGGCATTTTCAGTGGCAGGGGCAGCTTCCGCCGACGCCGAAGCAGAAACTGGCGTATCTTGGGCAGTTTCTGTTTTTGCCCCTTTCCCGCCGCCAAAGAAAGACACGACGATGAAAGCCGCAAGACATACCACGACCATCAAGATGCCGGAACGCATCGGATCGTCGTTAGATCCCCACGTCTGTGTGTTGGCGTTTTCCTGATCCTGCAGACAATTATTGCTCAAATCTTCGTTCATTGATCGATCTCCTGAAAAAAATTTAAAAAGGACTCCCTCAGGCACGCTTTTTTTAGAAAAAATTTAAAAAACGGCCCCTGTGTTTTGAAAAACGGATTCATCTAAAGATTTTCAGGAGAAAGATTCAAATCCGCAGAGGAGGATTCTTCTGCGAGTACAAAAACACGGAAGAAATTTCCCGGCGCATCTCCGCAACAGAAGAAAAAAGGGTAGAACAGGATGTGTACGAAACCGTATGTAAAAAACTGAAAATTGCCGATTGGTGCGAATTCCGAATCAGGATCCCCTGACCGATCGTCACCGGAACGGGACGAACGATAGAAGAGGCAGGCAGCGCCTCATCCAAGTGCGTGATCTCACACGTAACTTGAAGATCCGTGCCAAATTTCTGGGACGGAAGGAACGTAGGCGTGCAGATCTGAAAAAACAAAAGCCAAACCAGAAACAGAACGATCCGTTCCCGGAAGCCCCGGCGTTTCGATTTTCTCTGCTTTTTTCCTTTCGATCCCATCATTCACATTTCCCGATCGACTGATCTTCAGGTCTGGATCTTCCATCAGATCCCAAAACCAAAACCTCTTTTATTTTATCGGCAATACACCGAAAAGTCAAGCCCCTCTTCTGCTAAAAAGTTCAAAATTTCGCAAATTTTCACAAAAACCACGTGAACATCACGCAAAAGCCGCGTCAAAACTTCGCAAAAATTCCAACCTTTTTACATTTTTTGAGAAACGTCTCCATTCCAGTCACTTCCCAACGCAGAATCTGCTGAAAATGGAGTCAAGCAGATCCTCCGTGTAGACCGCGCCGACCATGAGTCCGATCTGCTCCAGAGCGACCCGTAATTCCGTCGCGATGAGCTCCTGAAATTCCGTTCCGCAAAGCAGCTGTGCGCGCTCCAGCGATTCCAGCGTCAGAATGAGCGATTCCCGACAGCGAGTCTGCGTAGACGCCACGACGTCCGACTCATCGCCCGCCCGCTCCGTAAGGATCTGCGTCAGACGTTTCCGGAGCGCCTCCAGTCCCACACCGGTCAAAGTGCTCGTTTCCAGCATTTTACGAGAAAGAGACGGCGGCAGCGAACTCAGAAATTCCGCACGTTCCGCCTCAGGGACCAGATCGCAGCGAGTCAGGAGGAGCAGCGCGCCGCCGTCTGCCCGTTCTTCCAAAATGCGCCACGCACTGGAACGCGTCTGCATGAGTTCCTGCGCATCAAAGCAAAGCAGAGGAATGTCGGCCAGTTCTCGCCGCGTGCGGGCAAGTTCCTGCGAGTACACATCCAGAGCCCCCTGCTTTTCAGGACACACATCGGCCGTCTCCTCACGGAACTGGCCCGTTTCCTTCCGGATCTGAAACGCTTCCTGAAAATCACCGGCAGTATCGACCAGCCGGCAGGAAACTCCGTCCAGCGCCAGCTCCGCACTCAGGTAATCGCGTGTCGTGCCGGGAACATCAAAAACAAGAGACGCATCTTTTCCAAGAAGTGCATTAAAAAGCGCGCTCTTCCCAATGTTCGGCGCCCCGTAAAGAACGGCCTGCGGAAGTGTGCCGGACGCACTGCGGGAACGCATTTTCGCGAGGATCCCGCGAACAGCTTCCGCGGAACGTGCCAACCCCGCAGAAATTTCAGAGGCGGAAATGAATTCAATGTCTTCGTCCGCAAAATCAAAACCCGCTTCAAGATGTCCAAGCAATTCAAAAAGCTCGGCACGGAGCGTCTGGAGCGGAACGGCAAGTCCGCCGGCGAGCTGATGAAGAGCGGCTTCCAGTTTCCGTGGATCCTGCGCGTCGATCGTTCCGAGGACCGCTTCCGCCTGCGTGAGATCCAGCCGTCCGGAAAGAAAAGCGCGAAGCGTAAACTCCCCAGGCTGCGCGACTCGCACGAGACCAGTCCGACAAAGATTTTCCACGAGTGTTTCAAGAAACGGCAAAACTCCCAGTGTGTGGACCTCCACCGCATCTTGACCGGTGTAACTGCGCCCGTTCGGCCAACAGTAAAGCCTGCCTGAGACAGTACGCCGACTGGAATCGGTAAAGGAAAGAGGAATTTCCGTTTCAAAATGCGACGCGCTCTCACGTGTCCGCGCAGGAAACACGATCCCTAGCTTTTCGAGCGCAGCAAACGATTTCGGACCACTAAGACGCACCGTCCCCCGTAAACCATGAGGTCCCCGGGCGGAAGCAATGGCAGTAATGGTGTCTTCAAGCGGATACATGACGCAGACAGCCTCGCAGGATCACTGGTAATCGGTCGGCGCTTCACCGGAAATGTACTGCCGCCAGCCGTCAAGAAGGGTCTTCGATAAATTGTTTTCGCGGTTGAATTCCTGCGAAACTTCCGCATTCGCGTCCGGGATCTGCACATCCACCTTCAAGCGTCCGTCCGGCATGTACTGGAAAATGACGTGCACTTCCGTTACGGCAGGCAGATTCGGCGGAAAGTTCGGAATCTTGCAGTTTCCGATAAACGTGCAATTGTCCGGCGAACTGCTTTCCCCTTCGACGATCTGCACCAAAAGACTGCGCTGATTCGCTTTCTGCGTCTTGAATTTACGGCGCACACGGACCGGAAGTTTCGTGTTTCGCGGAATGAGTACCCCCACACGCGGCAGTCGCGTCGCCGGGTCCATTCCAATGACGCCCAAAGAATGCGAGTTCACGTTGCGGATCTTAAAAGAGGGGGGATCTCCCGCATTCTGCGAGAGTATCTGCCCTGCATGGATCGCCGCTCCCATCGCGACGGCCTCATCGGCAGCGGCACTCGCATCCGGTTCCTGCCCAGAGACCTGACGGAGCATATCGCGCACCATGGGCATCCGGCTCGAACCTCCGACCAGCAGGACACGCGAAATGTCGCTCCATTCCAATCCGGCAGCATGAAGCGTCTGCACCGTCGTGAAACGCGTTCTATCGACCAGATCCTGCGTCATCTGCATGAATTCGTCCCGCGTGACTTCAAACCTCCGGGAGAATCCCTGGTAGTCGCACGTGATCGTCACTTTCGAACGAGCAGAAAGTGTGCGTTTCGCATCCTCGCACTCACGCCAAAGTTTACCTCGCGCGCAAATGTCTTCCCGCGGATCCGCATAAAATTCCGAGACGAATTTGTCCGCAACGTGATCCACGAGCCGATTGTCCCAGTCGAAACCTCCAAGCTGAACATCTCCGTCCGTCGCCAAAGTAGTGAATTCATTGCCGCACATGCGCATGATCGTAACGTCAAACGTACCGCCTCCCAAGTCGTAGACGAGCACATTTTCCGGAGTTGAATTTTCGCCGAGTATTCCGTGCTGGTATCCAAACGCCAGAGCCGCCGCCGTCGGTTCGTTGATGATGTCCAAAACCTCAAATCCCGCCATGTATCCGGCATCCTGCGTCGCTTTTCGGCGCACTTCGTCAAAGTAGGCGGGAACCGTAATGACCACCTTGGAGACCGGTCCCACCTGCGCCTCGGCATCCCTGCGAAGTTTGTTCAAAATGAACGCTTCGATCACTTCCGGAGGATACTGTTTGTTCTCGATAGCCTGATGAAAAACTTTGCTTCCCATATCGCGTTTCGCGCAGAGAGCGATGGAATTGGCTTCCGTTGAGATCGCTTTCAGAGCTTCCTTTCCGACGATCGCCTGTCCGCCTTCAAAAAGAGCGACACTCGGAGTAATGCGGTCTCCTTCGGCATTCAGGAGAGTCGAGACCGTTCCGGAGGCGTCAAGACGTGCGACGGCTGAAAATGTCGTGCCAAGGTCAATTCCGATTGCAGGAGTGTTTGAGTAGTTCATATGTTTGAGGCTGGAATGGAACTTTGAAAAAAGGGAAATGGGTAAAAAAACAAAAAGGAAAATGAAAAAAAACGAAACGATCCACTTTCATATTTTATTATACGCAGGAATTTGAAAATTTCAAGACGGATCCCGCAAGTTTTTTAGACTTTACTCCAAATTTCCGCAAAAAAACGCACTTTTAAACAAAAAACAGGAAGCCGCTGCGTCTTATGGTGACGAAACGGCTTCCGTGTTCTCTCTTTGGCTCCTAGACCCTGTTTCTGCTCTCTGATCTAGGTACATCCAAGTCCAGCTCCAAATTTACTTCACGATCCCATCCAGATCGACGACCGACAGCGTGCAGAAATCATCGTGAGCCGTGTTGGTGTGCGGTTCGCCGGTCACGTTGTCGAAGTTGGAGATGATAAGCTGTTTTCCGCGAAGGATGAGCGCCGCCGGCTGATCGAGCGAACCGTCTTCACCGGTCGAGTCGGGATCCTGAGCCAGAACGCGGATTTTGCCTTCTTTATCGATGTCTAGAATCGCGTTGCGCGAAAAATCACAGACGTAGATGTGCCCGTTTTCCTGATCGTACCACATTCCGTCGTTCGTCAGCATTTCCGGTCCCTGCGCGAAGAGCTCCTGTTTCGCGACTTTGCCGTTTTCGTCAAACGTAACCTTTTCGATGGTGCCCTGACCGAAATTGCCGAGGTACATTTCGCCGTCATTTCCGAAGCAGATGCCGTCAAGTCCGTAGAGGATCGGCGGCGTGGTACGCACAGTGCAGATGAGCTGCGGATCGTTGACGGTATTGTTCACCTTGACGTTTTTCGCATCGAGCGGGAAGCAGTAAACGCCGGAAATAAGCGTCTGGTTTTCACCTTCGCCTTCCTTCGCGATCATGCTGTGAGAGACGTAGATCTTATCGCCGCGGACTTTCACGTCGTTCGGATGGCTCATGTTGTACGCGACGACTTCTGCACCGACCGGGCGCTGGTTTTTCACGATGATGCGCACAAGGCGTCCCATCTGGAATTCAGGGTCATCGGCAAAGGGATCGCCGTACCACCCAATGTTATCCACGACGTACAGATTGCCGTCCGGACCAAAATCCATTCCCATCGGGCCGGAGAGGGAACGGTATTTTCCAGGTTCCGTCGAGATCTTGTAATTCGGGTTGCCCGGAAACATTCCCCAGAGGCGGATCTGGTCATCTTTGGAGATGCTCAAGATGATCCGGGGCATCGTCGGGTCGGCGAAGTTCGGGCAGGAGAGAAGCATGGAACCGTCTCCCCACGGAGTGTGCACGAAGCAGTCCGGCGTAACACAAAATTCTTTCGGAAGGATCGCGAATAGTTTCGCTTTCGTCAGCGGTGCAGCGGGGGCAGCGGTTTCAACTGGCGCAGTTTGAGCAGGAGCGGTTTTGGCTGGCGTAACTTCAACTGGCGCAGTTTGAGCAGGAGCGGTTTTGGCTGGCGCAACTTCGGCTGGCGCAGTTTGAGCAGGAGCGGTTTTGGCTGGCGCAACTTCGGCTGGCGCA
Organism: Thermoguttaceae bacterium; assembly: GCA_017403345.1. GTDB lineage: Bacteria > Planctomycetota > Planctomycetia > Pirellulales > Thermoguttaceae > RGIG3701. The sequence goes on along the minus strand of JAFQOH010000248.1, from coordinate 11,978 downwards.
GTTTGAGCAGGAGCGGTTTTGGCTGGCGCAACTTCGGCTGGCGCAGCTTCAACTGGCGCAACTTCGGCTGGCGCGGCTTCGGCAGGCTGAGCCGGAACGGTATCCTGGGCATTCATGCAAAGGGGAAAAAGGAGACCGGCAGCTAAACTGACGGAAAAAAATGTTTTTTTCATGGATTCACCTGATTCGTAAAAGGATGGTCGGAAAATTTAAAAATCTCTTTCGAGACCGTTAATCATACCACAGACCGCGTTTTTGGAAAAGGAGGACCGGAGAAAGTTTTTATGGTTTTCTGAAAATTTTAAACTTTTTTAAACTTTTTTCGAGAAATTTTCCCACCCCCCCTTGAAAATTCTGCCCAACGTGTTATACTCTAAACCATCTTCAACGGGGAATTAGCTCAGTTGGGAGAGCGACTGGCTGGCAGCCAGTAGGTCAGCGGTTCGAACCCGCTATTCTCCATTCGATCGACGCGGCCGCAGTGGCTGCGTCTTTTTTTTTGGGGGGAGGAGAGGATAGATCCATTAGGAGATCGACCATGAGATGCCGCGTCCAATACACGATTTTCCAATTTCTCCTTTTCGTTCTTGTACCGCTCTTTCTGTTTGTTTTTTGCCCGGCCTCAATACACTCGGCAGAATTTCTTGACCGCGGAGTCGTTGCGCTCCAAACGCAGGACGGAGTCTTCACCTCTTGGCGAGTTCTTCCCGAAGACGCAGGCGGAGAGGATGGTGAAGGTAAAGGCACCGTCTACACGCTTTTGCGCGATGGGAGCCCGATCGCGTTTCTGGACGAACAGACCGGTACAAACTATCTCGACCCGGAGGGAAACAGCGATTCCGTTTACTCCGTCAAATTCGGTACTGCAGCGGATCCCGGTACTGTGGTCAGTCCGGAAGTTAAAGTCTGGAAAGACGGTTTTCTGACTCTGACGCTGGATCTTCCCGACGCACAGACGATGCCGGACGGGAGTGTCTGCCGATACCGCCCCAACGACATGAGCTGCGCCGATCTGAACGGAGACGGACAGTACGAGCTGATCGTGAAATGGGACCCTTCCAACTCGCACGACAATGCGCACGATGGGTACACCGGCACGACGATTTTCGATGCCTACACGCTGAAAGGAGAGAAGCTCTGGCGTGTCGATCTCGGCATCAATATCCGCTCCGGCGCGCACTATTCTCCTTTCCTCGTCTACGATTTTGACGGAAACGGAAAGGCGGAACTGGTGTGCAAGACGGCAGACGGAACGATCGACGGCCAAGGAAAAGTCCTCGGAAACGAGAACGCCGATCACCGAGACAAAAACGGGCGCGTCCTCAACGGTCCGGAGTTCCTCACCGTGTTCGATGGTCTGACTGGCGAGGCAGTCTGCACGGTCAACTATCCAGCTCCGCGAACGATCCGAAAAATGGAGCGGAGCCGTGAGGGATGGGGCGACGGCTACGGAAACCGCTGCGACCGATTTCTTGCCTGCGCGGCATCTCTCGATGGAAAGCGAGCGTCGGCGGTCTTCTGCCGCGGGTACTACACGGCCGCGTACGTCATGGCGTTTGATTTTGACGGCGAAAACCTGAAACTCCGTTGGTTCCACCGAAGCGAGACGCCGGGAGAAGGTCTCTACGGCGAAGGAAACCATTCCTTGGCGGTCGGCGATCTGGACCGTGACGGAAAAGACGAGATCGTTTTCGGAGCCGCGGCCTTGGATGACGATGGAACTCTCCTCTACCGTACCGGGTTGGGACACGGTGACGCACTGCATCTGTTCGCGGAAAGTGACGCGGAAAGTGACGCGGAAAAACTCTGCGTTTTTAGCGTGCACGAATCGAAATCCGCGGAGTACGGCATGGAAGTGCGTTCGGCAGAGGGCAGGGTACTTTGGGGGATCCAAGCCGGCTTTGATGTCGGACGCGGTCTGGCAGCGGACATCGACCCGGATCATCCCGGTCACGAAGTCTGGTCTTCGGCCTCGGACGGAGTCTGGTCGCTCGACGGCAAAAAACTCTCCGGACCGACCAGCTCCAAACGCCGTCCGTCGATGAATTTCCGAATTTACTGGGACGGCGACCTACAGGACGAGCTGTTTGACCGGGGAGTGATCGATTCCTGGAAAAACGGAAGGCTGGAGAACTTCGGAAAAAGAAACCATTCTGCGACGATCAACGGGACGAAGGCAGTTCCAGCTCTCCAGGCGGACCTGCTCGGCGACTGGCGGGAGGAAGTCGTCCTAGTCAATGCGGAAGATCCCGCGCTGATCCACATTTTCTCAACGGCGATCCCGACCCTCTACCGAGTGAACTGCCTGATGACGGACCACGTGTACCGAATGGCGATCGTTTGGCAGAACGCGGGGTACAATCAGCCTCCGCATCTGGGACGCCCTCTCATCAAAATGGTGCAGAACGGACGATTTGAAAAAGAAACGTCACTTCCGGCTGCACTTCCGGCAAATGCGGGACGCAGCGTTCGCTAAAATTTCCCATCCGGCGTGTGCAGGACCTTCTCGCCGACCGCTTCGATCAGGCGGCACATTTTCGCGGAGGAAAAGTCGATGTCGTAAATGATCGTGTCGAGCGAGTAATCCGTCGGATCGAAAAGGGGATAGTAGCAGTTCAGCAGCGTCGAGAGACCGGAGGAGAGTTTCGCGAACGGACGCATCGTCCAGACGGGGAGCGTCATCTCGCGGTACGGTTTTTCCGGCAGAAATTCATCGTGGACCATGCGGTAAAAACCGGACCATGACGTAACTTCCGGATCCAGAACGTGAACGGCCCCGCCTGCCATTTCGGGAAGGACTGCGGCAGCATGAAGCGAGGCGGAAATGTTCTGGACGTGTGCCAGTGCGCATCGATTCTGCCCGCGCCATTTCCCGAAATGGATCGCCCAGGGAAGAGCTCGGAGGATCCTTCAACGCGCGGCGTGACCTGCGTATCGCCGTTTCGCCATGAAAGTCGCGCAGCCCGTAAACGTCCGAAGTCGAAAGGTAAACGAAACGCTCCACTCCGTGCTTCATCGAAAGCTGCGCAAGATGCTTGACCGCCTCAAGATTGGGGACTCGGAAAAGCTCTTTGCGTCCCCGTCGCAGGCTCGTGCCGCAATGTGGATGACGTAATCGTACGTCAGTCCCTCAAAAAGCCGATCGAGCGACTCGAAATCGCAGAGATCCGCACGGATCGACGGAACGCCGAGCCGCGAAAAGCGCTCTTCCCCATTTTTGCGGATCATGCCCGTGACGTGAAATCCGCGACTCACGAAATATTCGGCTGCGTTCGAGCCGAGGTATCCGCCCGCGCCGGTAATGAGGACTTTTTTCATTGGGGCAGCCTCCGTTTTCTTTGGGTGATCAGGGACTGATGATCTTATGCGAATAGTCAAGTTTGCTCGTTTGCGTCCGGGCAAAACGTTTCCAGAAAGTATGCCTTGCGTGACGGCGAGGTAGTCTTCCGGCCTGACGGAGCGGTGATCCGGAGGCGCGGAGCGCATCATGCCCGCCGGTTTGCCGTTTCGGGTGAATCGAATGCCGTTTCGGGTGAATCGGATGCCGTTTTCGACGGTTTGGATGCCGTTTTCGGAGAAGCCGCCATTTCCGGAGAATCCGCCGTAACCGATGACCTGTGCGTCTTTCGGGAGCGGAATATTTTCCGGGAGCGCAAAAACGAACTCGTACTCTCCGACGCCGCCGATGAGCTAGAATTCCTTCGGGATCTGCGGCAGGTCGACAGCAAACGGCACTTTCTCAAGTTCCACAGTCAGTGAAAGGTCCCGGTTGACGCGCCGAAGATTCTCCAGTGCGTCAAGGAATCCGCCGCTCGTGTCCGTCGCCATCAGCGTCTGGCACGGAACGGGATCCCGCCATTCAAATTCCGGCTGAGGCCCGCCCAGAAATGCGGCTGCGTTCGCGTCTCCGAGCGTTCCCGTGACGCAGAGCCGAAACGGCTGGCGTTTCTTTCCGGCGACTCGATCGTGAGCGGTTCCGTCAGGATGCGAATTTCTCCGACCCGTTCTCCGCGGTAGATCTTCGGAATGAGCCGAAGCCACCCCCAAAAGGAAAGTCCGCGCAGGAAAGTCATCGTCCGTTTCCCGACCGCGGCATCGCCCTCACGGTCTTTGAAGTAGCTGAAACGGCACATCGTGAAGTGGATCAGAAAGACGAAGAATGCCGACGGCACGATCGGGGAAAGAACGGCAAAGGCTGTCGGGAGATCCTGAATTTCCGCGAGTGAAATGAAGTCTGCCGCGCCAATGTAGAAATTTTGGCTCTTCTGGCAACAGCGTACCGATCAGGTCCGATCTTACCACTGAGAGCACTGAAAAGAAAGAGGAAAAAGGAAAAAGGGAGTGAACGTGCCCTGACACGAATTTCACGGAAAACACGAAACGACGCAAATGAATTTTTAAAATTAAAAAATGTTCGCGCGATCTGTTTTTTACTGCTTTTTGTATTGAGATCCGTGTTTCTCTGTGAGTTTTCAGTGGATTCCGTGGTAAAACTAGTACGCAGTTCCCGGATGGACCAAAATTTTGCACTTTTACGGCTAGGGGGGCTGGAAATTTTCACACAGTGTGCTAAAATGAAGGGATCCAATTCAGCTCCTTTTTTATTTTCATGAGGTCCACATGAATATTTTGCTCACCAATGATGACGGTATTTTCGCACTTGGCATCGCCGCAATGGCGAAAGCGCTTTCCAAACTCGGGACGGTCTACGTCGCGGCACCCGCCTCCGAACAGAGCGGCGTAAGCCAGGCTCTCACATTTCGTCACCCTCTGCTGGTCAAAGACGTTTTCGTCCACGGTCAACGCTGGGGCTGGGCCGTCGAAGGAACGCCTGCGGACTGCGTGAAAGTTGGCGTGAATTTCATCTGCCCGGAGAAACCGGACATCGTCGTGAGCGGGATCAACTGGGGTCAGAACTGCGGGACGAACATTCTGTACTCCGGGACGCTCGGAGCGATTTTTGAAGCGGGAATGTACCATATCCCGGGGTTCGGCGTCTCCATCCAGGACGATGAACTCCCCGAATTTGACCGCGCCGCGGACATTGCGTGCCAGATCATCGAAAAGATCTGCGTAAAACTTCGCGAGCAGGGGAGTCGGCTCGATGGATGCGGAAATCCCGAACCGCAGCTTTTCAACATCAACGTCTCACGCGAGGCAGTAAAAATGGAGACCCCGGAGATCGTCGTCTGCCCGATGGACACGACCCCCTACGCTACGGAAATGGACGGACACTCGGACGCTTTCGGCCGAGCGTGCTGCTGGCTCGTTCCGAACGGGCGCAGCCGCCGTCCTGAGTGCATGACCGACATGAACGGGATCGGCGCAGGCAAAGTAACCGTCACTCCGCTGCGTCTCGACATGACGTACTTGGAACGTCTCGAAGAAGTCGGAAGCTGGGAATTGACCGCGTCGCTCAAAGAACACCAGAAGCCGGAAGATGAAGATTTTCCGCACGTTCCGAGCATCAAAGCCCGCACCGTCATGAACCACAAAGTAAAACGCGAAGCGTGAATGAAACGCAGCGGTTTTCAGGCCGTCAGCGATTTTCAGGTCTCTTGGAGTGAAGCGTGCGGATCAGTTCCTCAAATACACGCTTCATTTCCGGACCATTTCCCGCGGCTCGGCGGCAGGAATTGGGATCTAGGATCCGGTACTGAAACGTCGAACGATTTTTTTGAAGCCTCCACCCCTGCATGCTCCCGAGAGTCTGCCACCAGCCGTCACTGCCGAGAGAGCTGAAATTCAGGATCGGCGGAAGATCGGAAAAGAGAACGTCATGCACAGGTTCCGGCGTCATGATCCGATCGACCAGCTGCTGGCGAACTCGTAAAAACGCGAAGTGTGTCTGATTTTGAAATCCAAACGCTTTTCTTTCATTTTCTTCGTTCAGGATCCGGCACATTCCGCTAGAGTGCTTCTGGAATTTCCAGCCGAGAAGTTCATCCAGCGTCGTCCAGCGTCCCGTAACGGGGGCATGATGCCCCAATGCAAGAACGTGCGGCACGAGGATCTCACGATTTGAAAAATCGTCTTTCAAAATGCACTCATGAAGCCGTTCCAAGTAAACGTGCGCAAAATGATCGACGGAATGAAAGAGCGAAATTTCGTAGAATTCCGACGGCGGCATCGTGTAGAGGCAGCCCGTTCCAAGTGCCGACTGATGCTCCGCGACCAAATACGCGCGCAGCATGACGTCTGTCGGATTCACCAAATTGTACACGGTCAGCTCAGACGCGGAGACTGCCGCTTCAATATCCGGATCATCAAAATGGATCGCAGCCCCGGCGAGAATGAGCTGACGGATGCAGAGTTTCTTCCTGCGATAGTTCCTCGCCAGCGCACGTACCGCGATCCGGCCTCCCAGCGAGTGACCGACCAGCACAAGACGCTCACGGTCCGCTTCCGGCATCGATGCGATCTCGTTCGCAAGCGCTCTGGCAAAGCGTTCTCCGCGCCCCACCGAACGGTCCCAATGAGCTTCCAGCGTCTTGTATGGAGCAAGCGGAGCATCCCATGCCTTAAGCGTCACGGAGTCCGCATTCGGAAAGATCTTCCGCAAGATGGCCAATTCCCGCTCGAAGTCATCACGCACGATAAGCATCCCGTGCACGAACCAGACGAGCGGCGGCGCTTCTTCCTGTGTCCAAACCGATTTTGGAGCGTCCGCGTCCGATGGCAGGATCCGCGTTTCCGTCGCGGGGACTGAGGGAATGGAGATCTCCTCAGAAAAAGACTCTGAAACAGCAAACGGCAGGAAAAAGCACCAGAACGCGCACACCGAAAGGCTCCAGAACACGAAACTCCGGAGCCTCTCGTCGACAAAGCTGGAACGTGAAGCACACATCAACGGACGAATCCCTCAAACTGAGCTTTCATTTCCAGAACGGCAGTCTCGACGGCAGATTCCCACTGTGCGTCGGTAAATTTCCCGGCGTAGTCCTTCCTCGCGTGTGCGAAGATGATCCCGCGCGAATTGTTGATGACGGCCCCAAGTCCATCCTCGTCAAATGCGTGAGCCACGTCTTTCACCGTTCCGCCCTGCGCACCAAACCCCGGAACCAGAAGCCAAGCGTGCGGCATTCTCTGACGCAGTTCCGCGAGCTGTTCGGGATAGGTCGCCCCAACGACAGCTCCCACGGCACCGTATTTTTCCCCCTGCGCATCCGCGAACGCCGCAGCAGTCTTCTCGACCCAGTCGGCCGTGTGCTGGTAGATGGTCTTTCCGTCGGCTTGGAGATCCTGCAGCATCCCGCCGCCGGGGTTGGAGGTCTTCACCAAAACGAAGATCCCTGCGTCATTCTGTTCCGCAACTTTAACGAACGGCTGGACGCTGTCCTCACCAAGGTAGGGACTCACCGTCAGCGCATCCCCTTTCCATGCCGAGTCTTCACCAAGATACGCAGCGGCGTAACCTTCCGCAGTACTTCCAATGTCGTTCCGCTTGCCGTCTAGAATGACGACCAGCCCCAGTTTCCGAGCGTACTCGATCACATCCGCCAGAGCCGCCATTCCGTGAGGGCCTGCCGCTTCAAAAAATGCAAGCTGCGGTTTGATGCACGCCACGTGCGGTGCGATGACGTCCAGGATCCGAAGCGAAAAAGTACGGAAAACGCCCGCCACCCCTTTCAGATCCGAAGCGCAGACGCCTGTGCGAAGGCATTCCGGGATCGAGCTGAAACGGGGATCGATCCCGACGAGGACCGGCGTTTTTTTCTCACGTACGGCAGCGGAAAGTCGAGCAGAAAAAGTCATGGGATTCTCCAAATTCAAAACAGGAAAAAAGGTTCCAGCTGCTTTCAGGTCCAGCTGTACTTTCAGGTCCCGCCCTCGCAACCCAGCCACACACTGCAACCGGATCAGGACAGTTCCCAAGATCTCACAAATTCTCCTTCAGTATAGCATAAATTTCAATTTTGCCTACCCGCAGGAGGCCGAAAATCTCCCAAATTTCTAAAATTTTCCAAATTTCATTCCCTCACGGCGTCTGATCCAGAGGGCTCGGAACGGAGCGAGTCTGAAAACGAAGGCGTTCCGGAACCTCGCGCTGAATGGCCTCCTCAAAAGTCACGTTCGGCCGGAAATTGGGCAGTTCCCTGAATCGAAGATTTTTTGCGCCCCAGTATGTGCCGTAAAATTGGCAGTTAGAGTCGATCCACGTCGTGAGACGGACCATTTCTTCCTGCGTCAGGTTTGTGCCGTAATGTCCGTTTTCCAGGCGTTTCACGAGCGGAGCAGTCGTCGATCCGAGCGATTTTGCGGGCAGGTATTCTGCGTTGCCGACTTTGGGATGGATCTCGCGAATGACTTTTCCCACGAGTGAGCTTTCTGCCGGACGCACAAGGACGGGGTAGGTACGGTCTTTCGAGCATCGGAAACCAAGGAGATTTTCATAGGAACGCGTAAAAAATGGCGTTGGGATCCCGCGCAAGTCAAGGCGGTTCGTCTTTCCTTCAACGATGCGCGTTTCGTCGCCGTCGTGACACGCAATGCACTTTCCGTCTAGGATCGGCTGAATGTCCCGAACGAAATCGATCGTGCGCGCTCCGGTCTCCTCACCCGGCTGCGGTCCCGGCATGGACGGAGAGCGTGTGAGGGCTTTTGGGAGAATGCGTCCGTTTCGGGGATCGGTGAACCGAACGGCTTCTTTGGGCGTTTCGTGGCACCCGATGCATGCGCGGGTCTCCCCGGGCCGGTAATTCACGTAAGTCCGTTCCCGCTGCAGCTCGCGGAAGTTCTCATCAAGAGCCTGGAAGAAAATGTTTCGATCCGCCGGCACGTAAAAGTATGCGGAACCATCCTCTTCGACCGGTACGATCCCCCACTGGACTTTCAGACCCAAATGCGTCCCGGAGACAGTCGCGTGCTGCTGGTCGTAATCATCGCCTCCCGGATGATTCCGGAAATCTTCCCCCCACACACGGCGGGCGGACCATGGACGCGGGACTTGCTCATTGATGCGCAGATAGCGAACTTCTCCGCGCTGGACGTTTTCCATCCCGGCGTAGACGTCCATCACGGCACACAGTGCGAGCGGCTGACCGTGAAGGGTTTGGGAGACGAGCGTTTCATCACGCGGCGAAACTCGCACCGGCGGGACCGTTCGCGGACGCAACGGCTGCGCATTCCAGCAGCTCGTGCCGGCACTGCGGTAAAGGAGCGCGTAGTCGGAAGGTCCATTGAAAAGGTAAAGCCCGTAGCCGTCCGGACGATAAAAGAACGCGCGCGGGTCGAGCATCGCACTCATGAGCAGACGGGTCTCGTCCAGCGGATACGGATCGCAGAAACAGGGACCGCGTTTGTGGAGTTTTTCGATCTTTTCAGCGTCCTCCGGCGGCGTGAGCGGGTGGAGGTAGTCCCCTTCGCCGAGGGATCGCGTTTCGGGCGTAAGGATCTCCATCGCTTCGGGCGTCCGGATATTTTTCTGCGTGTCGATCCTCAGAATAGTGCCGATTCCGGTGTTTGGGCAGTGCGGCGCACCGGTCGCAATGAAAAGATTCGGTTTTCCAGGGATCTGACGCGGATGGATGATGGACGGCGGCATGGCGATGTCGTTGCCGAATACTTCCGCGCTTCCCGTTCCATCCTGATTCATCGACCAGAGACATTTGACGCAGGAGCCGCCTTTGTCGACGTACTCCCACCGCGTGTAGACGATGCGTCCGTCTTCCGTCACGATCGGATTCGCTTCCGAGACGGAGGAGTTGGTCAGTTTTTCCATCTTTCCCGTTTCGCGGTCAAGACGGAAAAGGACCGTTGCGCTCAGAACGTCGCTTCCGTCACAGAGGATCCCATGCCGGCAGCGGGTCGAGATGAAGACGATGTCTCCGTCAGGAAGGTACGCCGGGTGCATATCGTCGCTCCATCGCTGGTAGATGCCGAATTTCACCGGGTACGTTTCAGGATCGCGGACCCAGTGGGTCGGACGCGTGTAAAGACGGAATTTCTCGACGGTCTGTGCTTCATCTTCCGGCGGAAACGTCAACTGCGTCAGACCTGTGCCGTCAACGGAGATCTCCCACAGATGGAAACCGCTTTGCGCGTCCGCCTTCCAGTCGAAAACGATCCGTTGCGCGTCAAACGAAATGTCGAACCGGTTCACGATCCCCTTTTTCATCCAGTCAGGAAGAAGGTCGGTGATTTTTCCCGACTTCAAGTCAAGGATACTGAGATCCGTGCCGAAAAAACGGCTTCCGTCGATGAAATCCGTGTAGTAGTGCGAGGATTGGAAGGTCGCGCGCTTCACGAAAACGATCTGCTCGATGCCGAATTCGTCCACGATTTTTCGGGCAGTTTCCCGGTCAAACTGTTCCGGTGCGGGAAAGGGGACCGTTCCTTCACACAAAAACGGGCGGTCCAAGAGCGGTGCCGTAAACGGTGCGCGGTACTCACCATCCGCATCACGTACGGCTTCCAGTGAATTTTCACCTGCCGGAGAGGTCGGGGGGACGAAAAAATTCAGAAGGAGCGCGAGTACAGTACTCAAAAACTTTACCGACCTTTTCATAGGAAACCAAACCTTTTTTTCGGGGGAGGGGGGACTGCGCGCCAGCACAGAACACGTAACAGACCGTTTCAAGCTGATTTTACCACATGACGGCGAGAATGTCAAGAGGAAAGGAAGTCGATGCTGTTAGATCTAGTAGTTTTTGTCTGATTTGCAAGAGGGGGACCTTGCTTTTATTTAAAAAAAGAATAGAATCAGGCTTCAGATCGTTCCTTTTAAACTTTACCCAGTCAAATTTTACCCAATGGTTACGTCATGATCCAAGCGTCGATCTCCTCCGATCCTATTTCTGGAAGCCGTTTCCGCGGCATCCTGTTCGGAATCCTGGCTGCGGTAACGTACGGAATGAACCCGCTTTTTACGCTTCCGGTCTACCGCGACGGAATCCAGCCGGATAGCGTGCTCTTCTACCGCTACAGTTTCGGCGTGCTTCTGCTTGGCGGCTGGATGCTGTTTCGGCGAGTCTCTTTTTTCGCAGCACTGCGGGATCTTCCCCTCCTTCTGACCGGCGGGCTCTTAATGGCCAGCTCCTCGCTGTTTCTATTCCTCAGCTACCAGAAAATGGATGCGGGGATCGCGTCGACGCTGCTTTTCACGTACCCGATCCTCACGGCAGTCTTCATGGCGCTCTTCTTCCACGAAAAGGCGGGCTGGGGGACTATTTTAAGTATCGTGCTGGCCGTCAGCGGCGTCAGGATCCTCTGCCGAAGCGGAGAGGGAGCCGTTCTGAACATGACGGGCGTTTTGTTCGTTTTTCTCTCGTCGCTTTCGTACGCGATCTATCTTGTGTCAGTGAAAGTCACGCGAATGAAACAGTTTTCGCCGGAACTGCTCACATTCTACTCCATTCTATTCGGCTTTCCGCTTTTTCTCGTTCGGCTTGATTTTGGAGCCGCGCTCCAGCCCATCTCCACGCCTTTGAGTTGGGTGTGCGTTTTGTCGCTGGGACTTTTTCCGACCATCGTCTCTCTCGCGGCAACTGCGTCGGCCATCCGTCTCATCGGTCCGACCTCGACGGCGATCTTGGGAGCTCTGGAACCCGCGACGGCCGTTTTTTTCGGGATCCTCGTCTTTGGTGAACCGCTCACCATCCGGCTCATCTTCGGTCTGATCCTCATCGGCTCCGCCGCTGTCCTGTGCGCACTTGACGGAAAACAGACCCCTGCTTGTCACGCGGTCCCCGCTGAAACCAAAGAAACCAAAGAAACCAAAGAAACGCACTAAAAAAACGAGAAACGCAACGAGAAACGAACATCACGATAGCTTTTAAGGTCCATCTGGGAACTGCGTACCAGTTTTACCACTGGATCCACTGAAAACGCACAGAGAAACACGGATCTTAATGCAAAAAGCAGTAAAAAAAAGACTGCTCGAACAAATTTTTAATTTTAAAAAACTCATTTGCGTCTTTTCGTGTTTTCCGTGAAATTCGTGTCAGGGCACATTCACTCCCTTTTTCCTTTTCCTTTTT
>JAFQOH010000247.1:0-3326 GCA_017403345.1 Thermoguttaceae bacterium | reverse complement strand
GGAAGCTCTTCCCGATTCTTTTGGGAATCGGTCTGCTTCTTCCGTCAATAAACTGCGCGCGCGGACCGGCGTTTCGCATGGAGCGGGATAACCAGCTGAAGCAGCTCCAGCTCGCGCTCTGGAATTACTCGGAGGCGCACGAGAGGCAGCTTCCGCCGCACCGAACGGGAAACGGTCCGGACGAAAACGGGATCTTTCCGCACTCCTGGCGCGTTCACATTTTGCCGTGGATCGAACAGAAGGAACTTTACGAAAAGATTCGGCTCAACGAACCGTGGGACAGTGAGTGGAATCGGCAGTTTCACGATCAGATGCCGTCGGTTTTTTGGTCTCCTTTTTTCAGTACGTCGGGAATGCGGTACGCGGACGTTCAGGAAACGCAGCCGAAACGGTCGTCGGAAACCTCATTTTGCGTCGTGACTGGTCCAGGCGAGCTTTTCCCGGAAAACGGAGAAGGACCGTCCGTCAAGGAGCTTGAGCGAAACGGCGAAGCACCGCGGATCCTCGTCGCGGAGTCGGTTCCCGGCTGCTGGATGGACCCGGCACACGACATTTCGATGGAGGACGTTCGGAAAAACGGGCTGGACGCTCCGAAAGGTTTCCGCGCGTACTATCAAAAACGCTTCGCTCTTGGTTTGGAGCCGTGGAAGTTCGAGTCCTTAAACTTTTCTGTTGTCCTATCCGCGGATCGGGAAGAACTTGAGGAATTCCTTCGCACCCGTCAACTGCCGTCCCGATGAGATCTTGAGAAAGATCCCGAAGTAATTCCGGAAGGCATTTTGCTCAACTTTCGCGATTCGCGAAATCAGGCGAATGAGATCAAGAAAAGAATGAAACGAAATGGAAAGAGAAAAAGTGAATAAACGCGGTAAAATCATGAAGATCATGGCTCCGGCGGGGAGTTTGGAGAGCATGAACGCAGCGATCCGTGCCGGCGCGGACGAAGTGTACATGGGGATCGCGGGTTTCGGGGCACGCCGTTTCGCGAAGAATTTTTCTGTTCAGGAGTACTGCGACGCTGTCGGCGAGGCGCACCGATTCGGCACGGCAGTGAACGTGACGCTCAACACGATCATGGCGGAAGAGGAATTCGACGCGCTCGGAGAATCCCTCGAAATGCTCTACGCGGCGGGAACGGACGCGGTCATCGTTCAGGATCTCGGTTTCGCGGCGTTTTTAAAGAAACATTTTCCCGATTGGCCGCGTCACGCGTCGACTCAGCTTTCCATCGCAAATCCGGAAGAGGCCCGGTGGGCGGAGGCGCAGGGATTTTCGCGTCTCGTTCTTGCGCGTGAGCTGGATCTTGACGAGATCACCGCGATCCGGAAAGCCGTCTCTGCAGAGCTGGAAGTCTTCGCCTCCGGCGCGCTGTGCATCGCGTGTTCAGGGAAGTGTTTTCTTTCGAGTTTCATCGGCGGACGCAGCGGAAACCGCGGAATGTGCACGCAGCCGTGCCGGCAAAAGTACCGTTTGGCGGAACCGTCCGGAGATCCGAAGGCAGTGCGGGAGGGATTTTTCCTTTCGTCGTGTGACCAGTGGCAGGAATTTCCGGAGCTAGTGCGTCTTGCCGTCATGGGGGTGGAGATTTTGAAGCTCGAAGGGCGCATGAAGTCGCCGGAGTATGTTTTTCAGGCGGTCCGATACTATCGCGAAATTCTCGACGCGCTGAATTCCGCCTCTTTCGCGCAGCTGGAAACGCTCCAGGAAAAGGTACTTCAGGCCCCGGTCCGCTCCGTGCCGAAACCGGAGATCGCGCGTCTTTTCAATCGCGGATACTCGAAAGGCTACTTTTACGCGCACGACCCGAATTTCATCAACGCGGCATTCTCGGCATCCTGGGGCGTGAAAGTCGGCGAGATCACTGCGCGCAAGATCCGGCTGACGGAACCGCTGCGCAATGGCGACGGCGTCGTTTTTCTTGACCGGAACCTTCAGAAACTTGACGGACTGAACGTCGGCCAGATCCAGCTGGACGAGACGGGTGAGGTCGTTCCGGAGGCTCCTCGAGGGGCGTGGGTCACGCTGGAAGTTCCCGTTCCGTCCAAAGCGCGGTTTCTTTACCGGACGTTCGACCACGCGCTGGATCGGCAGATCACGTCGGAAATGAAACGCACGCGGCGCCGCACTTTGGTCTCCGCCCGTCTGACGGCCCGGGCCGGTGTGCCGATGGAGCTGGAATTCTCCGCGGAAGTTCACGGAAAAACGTTTCGTACTGTCTCCCGGTCCATTGAGTCGCTTGCCGTCTCGCAAAAGCACCCAACTGAAAAGGAGGCGCTTCTGGATGGACTTAGCCGGCTGGGTGAAACGCCGTTCGTGCTCGATGAAAAACGGACGAAACTTGAGTTTTCACCAGACGCGTTCGTCCCGAAATCGCTCCTGAACCAGCTGCGTCAGGAAGCGGCGGCGGAACTGGAACGGAAAATCGTTGAGGGAACGAAACGAACTCCGGTCTTTTTGCTTCGTAGTTCGGAAAAAGAAGGTTCCGGCGAAGAAAGATCGACTCAGAAACCGCTTCCGGAAACGATTTTAGAGAGAAAGCCGACCATTTCCGCGGCCGTTCAGACGCTCGCGCAGGCGGAAGCGTGCCGTCGGGCAGGGATCGAGAAGATCTACCGGCTGGAACCTCCCGTCCATTTCGGTTCGGAAGCGCGTCCGGAGTCGGACTTCCCGTTTTCACCGCTGGCCGGGGCGCTTTTCGACGCGCTGGAGTACTCCCGGCAGGAACGCGGTTTCGCGCTTGACTGGATGTTTCACGCTGCGAATCCGGAATCGCTCCGATTCTTCCGCGACGCCTTCCCGCATTGCGAAACGGTTTTCCTTTCACCGGAACTTTCCGAAACGACGGTTCGGAAACTCGCGCTGTTTGCCGCAGAGAATGAAGGGATCCCGCAGGCAGGACTTCCGATCTTCGGTTTCCTCTATGGAATGTTTACGCGCAAAACGCTCTTCAACGCGCCGCTTTTGCGTCTTTGGAATCAAGACGGCCGGCCGATTTACGTGATGCGCAATTCCGACTCGGAAAACCCGCAGGAAACGACGGGGAGCCGCGTCTACTACGGAAATCGCCTCGACATTTCGCGCCTTCTGCATGAGTCGCCGATCCCCGGCCTTTCGGAACTTCGTTTGGACTTCACGCTTGAAACGCCGGAAGAGACGGAAAAACTTGCCCGTCTTTTCCTCACCCGCGGCTGGATCCAGGAAACGTCGTTTTCCTATGGATTTGAAAAGGGGATCTTTTAGCGAAAGGGCTTTAGAGCGGGAGATCTGAGAGGAAATTCAAATCCGAGTTTTTCTCGGAAAGCCGCGTTTTCCTGCTTGACTTTTAG
>JAFQOH010000246.1:0-10591 GCA_017403345.1 Thermoguttaceae bacterium | reverse complement strand
CTTCTGCAACTGCTTCTTCTGCAACTGCTTCTTCTGCAACTGCTTCTTCTGCAACTGCTTCTTCTGCAACTGCTTCTTCTGCAACTGCTTCTTCTGCAACTGCTTCTTCTGCAACTGCTTCTTCGACTACAATTTCTTCAGCAGCGTCTTCTTCAATGACAAGTTCTTCGATCGCTTCATCCGCTTCTTCTTTAACTGCTTCTTTTACTTCTTCAGCAGCTTCTTTCACTTCATCAACGACAGCGTCCTTGACTTCATCGACCACAGCAGCCTCCGGAAGTTCCGGAAGATCCAGTTCAAGCGGCAGTTCCTGTGCCTGAGCAGCAACAGTAAGCGCAGATGCACAAAAAACGGAAAGCGCAACATTTACTTTTTTCATTTGGATTCCTTTCATAAAAAAATTTTTTATTTTCTGATTTCATACAAGATCCTGCAGAAAACACGATCCGAAGTAAAAATCGAAACTCACAATCCAACTCCGGCAAAACATTCCGCAGCATCGCCAAACAGGAATGATCATCAAGGCCATCTATCCCCTTCAAAGGGCACAAACCGACCTAATTTGCTCTTAATTATACTCAACACAAAAGAAATATCAAGTATTTCTCACTAAAAAATTTTAAATTTTCGGAAATTTTCTCCAAAATGATTTGAAAAAGTTTTCCGAAACATTTTTTAGAGTCTACGAGCATCCGAGCTTTAAATTTCTGCCTAAATGCCAAACGTTTCTGATATTTTCGGCATAAAATACGTCTTTTTTGAAAAAATTTCCTGAAGATGTCTCAGTTTTAAAGAGTTCTTTTCTAAAAAACAAGCTTCTTCCTTTTTATCATCAAGGTTTTCTCAAAATTCCTATTTACAAAAAAGTTGAACTTTCGTATATTCAATCCTGTTAAGGAATGGGATCTGATCTTTCAGCAGATCTGCTCCAGACCTGCCGCTTTTCCTGTTTCGTTTTGGAAATTCCCGAAAAATTTTAGAAAATCAGTGAGTTTTTTATGAATAAATCGATGAACGTGCCTCCGCAGCTCAACGAGGAACAAAAAACGGCGATCCTCGAGGCTGCCGGCCGAAAAGTCGGTCTGACTATTTGCCGAATCGAAAACGAGATCGAAGAACAGGATCTTAAAGGTGCAGGCAGCGTACCGGTTTACGGAGTTTTCGTGACTCTGAAACGATTCCGCCAAGTCCGTGCACAGAGCGGCTGCATGGGGGATTCCATTCCGCTTTGGGAAGCACTCAACACGGCAGCGCGTCGGGCTGCACTTGAAGACCTTCGATTCCCGCCTCTTGAAAATCACGAGATCAACGACCTCCAGTTCGAAGTCTGGATCCTTTTCAGTCCAGAACTCATCGGTTCCAAACCGGAAGAGCGGCCTCAATACATCGAAGTTGGACGTCATGGTCTTCTGGTAGTTCGCGGAGAGCATCGCGGTCTCCTTCTCCCGGATACCGCCCCGGAAAAGAAACTCGACGCCCGCGGATTTCTCGAAGAAGCCTGCCGGAAAGCACACATTTCCGCAAATTCCTGGCTGGAAGCAGAAACGATGGTCTTCCGTTTTCAGGGAATGGTCTTTTCCGGAAATCTGAAAGAAAAATTTCCGCAGGAACTCACCCACATCCTCCAGCCGCCGAAAGGCCCCGGCCAAAAGGATCTTGCACTGCTCGCAGACCACTGCTATCGGAACATCATCAAGCAGTTCGAGAATCGGATCCCGGACTACTACCTTCCGAGTGCTTACGACGGCAAGATCAGCGGAGCATGTCTGCGTGTGCGTCTGAAATCGCTCAGTGCGGACTGCGCGCAGCTTCACCTGAACCACCCTCAGCCGCTCCAGGCGACGCTCCTTGGACTTTCCCAAAATGCCTCTCTCGCCATGCGTCAGAACAAACTTCAGCCCGCGGATCTTCAAAAGACGGCATTATGCATTTTCTGGGATCCCAAGAATCTCGGTGATGCGCAGACCGCAGATGTTTCCGAACTGAATACTCGCCGGCACGGGATCTTGGCACTTCGTTTCGGAAAGTGGATCCTCGGATACGCACCCGGCAAAGATCCTCAGAGCATTCTGGAAGACGTTTTGAAAAATTCGCATTTTGACCGTGACGAATCGACGACGATCCTCTCCGTCCAGGTCGCGTGCACCGACATCGCGTTCATGACCACGACGGTCCAGAAGCCGATGGTGAAGGACACACCGCGTCCCGCGATCGCAGCCGGCGCCTTCTATCCTGCGAACGTTCAGGAGATGGAAACGATGCGCAGCAGTTTCTTCTCTTCGGAAACCATCGAAAAGAAAGCGTTCTCCGGAGCCGTCATTCCTCACGGCGGTTGGCCGTTTGCCGGAAAACTGATCGCGCAGACTTTGGAACAAATGGAATTGGGAAACCGGATCCTGATTTTTGCGCCGAAATATCAAGCCCTCGGCGTCGATTGGGGAGTCTGCCCCAACCCGCGCTGGAATCTTCCCGGACGTCCCATGGAAGGCGACGTGAACTTGAGCCGTGCCATGACGGAAGCCGTCGAATCATTCCAGCTCGATTCACTTGCCCATGAGCGGGAATACGGCATCGAAGTCGTCCTGCCGTTCCTTTCGCATCTTGCCCCCGGTGCTCACGTCGTCGGTGCAGTCATGCAGGGAGGTGTACGAAAACTGGAAACTGCGGCAAAACAGCTGGCTGCGTGGATCCAGACTCTGCCGCAGCGTCCCACACTTCTGGCAGCCTCCGACCTAAGTCTCTACGCAGATCCGAAACAAACGCCGCGTTTGGACGAGACCATCGTGGAAGCAATGACGGCACTCGACCCGGAAAAAATGCTGGCGGCCGTCCGGGAGAAAAAAGCCCCGCTGACCAGCGTTCTTCCGTGTGCGTTCCTCATGCTGACGCTGCGTGAACTGGGACTTCTGAACCGCTCGCACCTCGTCGGGCACACCCAAAGCGTGGAAAGCAAGAACGGAGTCCAAAGAAACGTCGGTTTCTGCGGGATGCTTTTTGAATAGTTCTCAGACCGAAAAAACGTACCCAAAGTTCCATTCAAAAAACGAGAGACGACGCAAACACGCCGTCTCTCTTTTTGCAGATTTTTTGCAAAGCTTCGGGAAAAATGCACTTCCGGCCTCGATTTCACCCTCAGAATAAAGACGTTTTACTCAAACAGTCCGTTCACCATCTCGATGAGTTTCAGACGGATCTTTTCTTCCGCACCTTCTTCCATCCAGCTGCTGAGCGTGCGCCAGGTCGTGTACCCGCCGAGACGGAAATCTTCTTTCGTCGGCAAGTACCCGCCCGCGCCGTTCGCCAAGCCGATCGTGTACGTCATAGGTGCTTTGGAAGCCGCACGGATCGTATGGCCCGTTGCACTGTACGTTTCATTCGGAAGGATCGTGATCCCAACGTCACCGATGCGGATCGCCTGAAGAGTTACTTCATGCAGATCCGGCATACCGTCCATCCGGACCGTATTGATCGCGTAGGCATCCGTGATGGTCGAAACCTCTTTCCCGGCAGCTTCCAAATCGGCAAGATGCTTTTTCGCTTTAGCGACCTGCTCCGGCGTTCCTTTACGCATTCGGACGGTCATCTTCACGTCGGTCATCTTCACGGGGACCCAGTCTTGGTAGGTCATTTTCGCGCACGCACGAAACGCGGCATCCGCAACAGAATTTCCGACCGTGTACATGTCGAAAGTACGTCCCGGATCGTAGAAATCGATGCAGTTCGTATCGCCGCTCGTGCCGTTAGTGAGGACCGCAAAGAATGAATCGTCCGCATTCAGACGTTTTTTGATCTCCTCGCAGAACACGCCAAAATAATCCGCAGAAATATCCCGAGAGCCGGCATAGTGCGTCGAGTAGTTCGCCATGAGCGCCAGCGGTTTTCCTTCCGGAGTCTGAAACGAGACGACGTAGACCGCCGGATTTGGATTTCCCGTCCGACAGACGGCATCCGCGATCCGTGAGCCGGGGTTCATTTGCGCCAGATCCCCCGTCGACCCGGTGAGGTCCGGATCCACGGAGGACGCTTTTCCTTCCTTCATGAGGAAACGTCGACAAAAAACGTTCTTCGGATCGAAATCTTTTCCCCATGCGACCCGTGCATCCTGACGGTTTCCGTAGGCTTTTACAGCCGCCTCGATGAGTTTTTCACGAAAAAGGGGAAGGTAGTTTTCGTCGATCCCCGCCGCGTGCGTCAGAACGACCGCCGGCGCACTATGGCAGTGTGTCGCGGAGATCATGATACGTTCCGCCGGGATCGGGATCCGCTTCACGATCTCCGCTTTTGCGTCACGGACCACTTCGTCGGACAAAATGCAGATGTCTGCCGTCAGCATCGCGATACACGTCGTTCCGTCATCGATGACGATGGCGCGAACGTGAAGCGGATCGTGGACCTTCTCCGCATAGCTCGGCAGAAAACCTCCGTTGACCGTCACCGGAAAGACCGTCGGCGTAGAATCCACGACGGCCGTGCCGACCTTCAGGTACCTGGGATGGTCCGGAACCGGCGTGTCTGCCTGCACAGCATGAACCGTCAGAAAACCAGCCGAAAATGCAGAAATTGCGAAAATCGCAAAAATTACCCCAAATACGAGGTTCAAAAACTGCGACCTGGACATGAGCGCCTCCTCAAAAAAATGGCGGGTGAAAGAAAAATTCAAAATTGGGCAGGCGGGGGGAATGGACGGTCTCTGAAAACAGTTTGCACGCAGGATCCAGGACCGACGGCGAGTCTCCTCCGATGCAGAACGGCACAGGCTCACTGCAGCGGAAGAGACCGCACATTTAAAAATTCACGGACGATCAGGAGAACGTGATCTCGTATGCCTTTCCTTGGTAACCGGCACCGACAGAGTACTGCATCGTGTACTGTGAGAACGGACCGCTCCAAAAATCGTGAATGTGCCCGCACAGGATCGCCTTGACCAGCGGCTGTTCTTTGAGCCATGCCATGAATTCCAGCGTCGCGGCATTCGGTTTCTGCTGATCGCGGCGATGGGGTGCGTATTTTTCCATGAGCGATTCCGGAACGCCCGTGAGGTACGCACAGTGGGCACCGCGCTGGTTCATTCTGGATTCGAAAAGTTCCGGAGTGTAGAGCGGGCAATGGCAGAGCATCACGATCGGAAGCCCCTTTTCGACCTCTTTCTTGAAGAGTTTCAGCTGAGCTGGCGTGAAATCATAGTAGACGTCGTCCACCGCCACAAAATTCACGCCGTTGATCGTCCGCGAACAAAACGTCAGGTCATTCGGAAACGCACTCTGGACCCACGCATAACTTTGCGCTTTGTACGCGGCATCCTCTTTGGCTTCGCCCACATACTGGCTGAATTCATGGTTTCCGGACGAAAGAAAAACGGCTTTTCCCTGGAATTTTTCGTGGACCTTTTCCAGATTCAGCTCACTCACAAAGTCGATCAGGTCCCCCGTATGGAGGAAAAGCAGATCGTTTTTCTGTGCGTACGCAAGGTGCGCGTCAAATTTTTCCTCGGAGTTTCCAAAATATCGGGCACGAGAGGCCGCGAGCTTCCGTTTCCGCTCGTTTTCGCGCTCATCCGCAAAACAGAAATGGGAATCCGAAACATGAAGTGCGCGAAACGGCTTCTCCAGCCCGATGTTGATCTCCAGTTTCCGAATGTCCAGCGCATTCATTGCCTCAGCGCTGCACGAGACCGCCGGAAGGGAAGACGCGAGACAAATGCCCGCACTCAACTGCATAAAATGTCGTCGATCCATAAAATTTAGATAGGGTTAAAGGTAAGGTAAATTAAGGTAAGGTAAAAAAAAGCGTGTGACCGAGGCAAGCGCACTCGAATCGCATGCGTCCCAATGTCTAGGCAGGAAAATGGCGAAGATCCGGAACTTTTGCAAAAACGGCTCAGCGGGCATCAGAAACCAACGCGCAATTTTCAGCCTGCGCCTCAGCACCAAATTCCGCCTTCACATTTTCCGGCAGCAACTCCAGTCCGCGTTCCCCCAAAATACTCAAAGCCGTGGCCCAATAGTCCGCCTCAGCTGCACAGGGAGCCGTGACGGTCACGATGCCCGAATCCGGCACCGGCCAGCCGTCCGAAGGGTCTAGGATCTGACTGAAACGCCGGCCCTGGATCTCAAAAAAACGCGCATGATGCCCGCTCGTGCAAACTCCGCCATTTTCAACGAAAAGCGTCCTTTTTCCGACCGTCTCCCCTCGACTTCCAGCACTTCCAGCACTTCCAGCACTTCCAGCACTTCCAGCACTTCCAGCACTTCCAGCACTTCCAGCACTTCCAGAGCCGCTAAAGTCCCCAGTTCCCTCTAGTTCGCCATGAGTGCCACTTCCTTCCCAAAGTGGATCTGCGATCTCGATAGGAACGGTACTTTGGTACGTTGCGAGGTCGCCGCCGACTTCCACGAACGCGGAACAGACAGCCGGATCGTCCGCTAAAATGCGAAGCGCAGCATCAATGGCAAGTCCTTTAGCAAGACCGCCCGTCACGAAGCAGAGCAGCTCCGAACGTTTCGTAACACGGTTTCCATCCACTTCCAATGCGTCCCAGCCCGCGGCACTCCGGATCTCCGCAAGTTCCTCACGTGACGGGATCCGTCCCTCTTTCTCACACGCTTTCCAATGCATCCAAAGCGTCCCGCAGGTCACGTCAAATGCACCATGCGTCGCGTCAAACGCCTTTCGCGCTTCATGCAGAAACGCGAGCGTCACTGGAGAAAGCGTCAGCGTTTCGCCTGCTTTCGCCCGATTCAGGCGGCTGATCTCGGAAGTCTCGATCCAAGTGCTGGTGAACTGCTCGTAACGTCGAAGTTCCCGTTCCGCCTCTTTCAAGAGCGCATTGCCAGTCTGAATATCGCAATTTCGGACTGTCACGCAAAGGGTGCAGGACGTTCCCATCACGCCGACGGGATGCACCAGCAGCGTCGTCTTCCTCTCCGATGACTGGATCCTGCTCCACGAAAACAGAAGTACGCAGAGCAGGAAACCTAAAAAGATCCGACGCCCGTTCTTTTCCCAAAAGGGAATTTTCTGCTCCGGCGCCATTCTTTCTCTTTCCGCCCTGAACACCGTCATCCGCTACTCACAGAGCTGACGCAGCGCGGCAAGGACCAGCTGAACGTCTTCTTTCGTGACCTGATTCCAATTGGCCAATTTGTGGTTCAGGATGGCCAGCTTGAACATTTCCATCGCTTCTTCCAAATCGGATGGAAGCTGCGGCAAGTTTTCAAAAAGACGCTGCGGAGCCACGGAACCGCGCATTTCGTCCTCGATCCCGCGCCCTGAAGTTCCCATGATGTCCGCCTCGACTGCCGGCGGTACTGCATCGGGAGAGCGGTCCGTATCCGTGAGATCCCATTCAGATCCGCCCATTCCCTTTTTGCTGGACCCCCCATCCTCGGAAAGTCCATCCGCAAAATCGTCTCCCCGTCCCCCCATATCGCGCGCAGTTCCAGACACGACGCCGTCCGCCTGAACTCTTCCAGCCTGCTCGGGACTCGGAAAGACCGCACTCCCCGTCATTCCGGAAAGTGCCGCGGAATCCATTCCGGCCGCAACGTCTTCATCCAGCTCAGCAAGCACGATGTCCTCTTCTCGCGGTTTGAGTTCCGGCGGAGCACCGATCGCGATCCACCTCTGCTTCCGCATGGCCGAGACACTCCAGCGATTCTGCGACGCCCCCTCAAGCCAGACCTCCGCATCCTCCCAATCCAGCGCAGCCTGAAAATGGCTCCAGAAAAGACCGGCATACTGGTCATGCGTGTCTCCAAAACGCTCAAACACGCGGCGCAAACGCCCTACGTGCTGACTCGTGACGTTTCCCACACGCCGACTCCATGCTTCATCGCTGAACAGCTGATTCGGAACGCCGGACGCGATCATGCTCTCGCGCCACTTGAAAATGACCTCGCCCTTTTCCCAGTTCGTCTGACTGATCAGGCGATTCCACTTTCCAACGTACTCACGGGAAGCCTCCTCGGCAAGCGTCACGTCATAGGCCGGCTCCGCATCATGCACGAGCGGTTCCTTTTCCATAGAATCCACGTCTGAAAAATCGAACGGCTCCTTTTCCTCCGCATCATCTTCCAGGTCAAACGGCGGGACGCTCTCATCCCACTCCTGTTCCGCGTTCACTTCATTCCAGTTCATCGCAAAAAGTTCACTCCCAAAATTCCAAACTCGTCTTCAAAACACTTTTATTTTACTCATCCTCACTCGAATTGTTAAGGGGGGTGAAGGAGATTTTCTGCAAAATTCCTAAAAATTTCCTGGTCTCAGGCACTCCGAAAGTCTCCATTTTCCCGAATTTCACAAAAAAAACCGGACCCCGGATCTTTCTGCTTCCGGTCTCCGGCTTTTAATGGCAGCCCTTACATTACTTTCCCGCATTCATCCGTTTACTCTGAAAATGACGGAGTGTCGTATTCTGGAAGAGCGCCAGATAGTCTTCCACTTGCCGGATCAGCGTTCGGTCCGTATCCACCAGCCGCGGCAGATACTGATAGTCAGAAAGAAGAACGAGCGTCTTACTGAACGGACCGTGCGTCTCCTGGAGCGTCAGCTGAAGCCGATCAATGAGCGCATTGGCATTGAAAACCGTATCGTTGACCTGAGAACGAGCATAAAGTGTCCGCGAGCCCGGAGAAAGCGTCATGTTCGTCTGGCACGAAAGACGCGCGAATCGACGGTAAAGCTCCAGCATTTCCGGCTTCTGCACCTTGGATGCCGTCACAAGATACGAAAAACTCTCCGAAACAAAAGAGTACTCCTGCTTCTCTTCGTCGTAACTCACCTTAAATTCCGGCAAAAAGAACTTTCGGACCGCCTCGTTTTCGTGTCCCATTCCCCAGCGGCAAATACGGGTAGCGTACTGATGGACTTCTTCCGGAGTCGTCTCCCACTTCTTTCGCGCCTTAATGTCCAGCACGTAGATCTTTTTTGACCGCATGTTGAAAACGATGATCTCATCCGAATGATCCACAAAATCGTAGGCATTGCCGTCGGCAAAGATCGTTTTTCCCGACGAAATGACCTCCGACCCGTCTTTGTTCATGATTTTGTAATTAACGCGAAATTCACTATTTGTCGTCACCGATACCGTATCTTCTTCGGAATGTCCTGCGGAAATGACGGCCGGTCCATCTGCGAATGCCGAAGAGACAAAACAGAAGCTCAAGGCCCAAAAGGAGCAGAATACGAGCGTGCAGATCGTACAGACTACGAAATGGAAATGCCGCGCTAAACGAAATTTGCGGTTTGGAAAACAAAATGATCTGGCCATGATCGTTACGTGTGGGGTTCTGTGGTTTTTCCGGGCAAAATCCGGGTTTCAGGAAACTCTATGAAATTAAACTACCAAAAAAATCCGAAAAAGTAAATAGTAAATTTGAGAAATTTCGTCAAAACACTGAGAATTTGGAGAAAATTCACCAAACAGCACGGCCCCTGGACCCACTCTTTATGTTTCAGACCGTCTCGCTGTCATGTTTTCTCCACATCCCAGACTCGGCGAGATCCCTCTCTGCCCCAACGCCATACGGCCCAACAACACACGTTCCGCGCATTCCAGAAAGGAGCTTTTATGCGTCCAGACGAAAGAAAATCCAACGAACTCCGTCCCATCAGCATTTTACGGCACTTCACGACCAAAACGCCCGGAAGCGTCCTGATCCGCGCCGGCGAAACGATGGTCCTCTGCACCGCCTCCGTCTCTTCCAAACTCCCCGCATGGATGGATCCGGAAGAAAACCGCGGCTGGGTCACTGCTGAGTATTCCATGATGCCCGGCAGTACTTCTCCACGAAAAAGCCGCGAACGCAGCGGAAAGATCGACGGACGTTCCTCAGAGATCCAGCGTCTGATCGGACGCAGTCTGCGTGCCGTCGTTGACCTGGAAAAACTCGGGCCGCGCGCCGTCACGATCGATTGCGATGTGCTCCAGGCTGACGGAGGCACGAGAACGCTCTCCATCACCGGAGCGATGATCGCGCTGCTGGATGCACTTCATTCCATCGAGGAATTCCAAGGAATGAAGCCGGGAGACCCTGACTTTCCGGTTCGAGACTACGCGGCTGCCGTGAGCGTCGGCCTCGTGGACGGTGAACCGCGTCTGGATCTCTGTTATCTGGAAGATGCTGCCGCAGAAGTCGACATGAATGTCGTCATGACCGCGGGAGGACGATTCATCGAGATCCAGGGAACCGGTGAAGAAGCGACGTTCGACGGAAATCAGCTCGCCGCGATGCTTGCGCTTGCGAAAAAAGGGATCGACGAACTGACCGAGCTGCAGAAAAACGAAAACTGAACCGCTCGCACGATCCGAAATGGGGGAGTTCTTTGATTTTTCACCGACTTCCCCATTAAAGATCCATTCAAATAGGGCTAAATTTAGGGAAAAATTCCCCAGAGATCATCTTCCGCCACCCCCTTGACAACATTTTCACCCCATGTTATAATCATGTTGACACTTGTGGTGACTAACGAGGTTTTTAGAAATTGCCTGTTTAAAAACAGAAAATTTTTGAGATCGCCTAAAAAATTTGCATAAAATCGGATCCTCCGTCTCCTAATAATATTACAGAGTTAAAAAATTCCCATTTCCATT
>JAFQOH010000021.1:0-78435 GCA_017403345.1 Thermoguttaceae bacterium | reverse complement strand
TCGAGGGATGGGGAGTCGAGGGATGGGGAGTCGAGGGATGGGGAGTCGAGGGATGGGGAGTCGAGGGATTGGGAGTCGAGGGATGGGGAGTCGAGGGATGGGGAGTCGAGGGATGGGGAGTCGAGGGATGGGGAGTCGAGGGATGGGGAGTCGAGGGATGGGGAGTCGAGGGATTGGGAGTCGAGGGATGGGGAGTCGAGGGATGGGGAGTCGAGGGATGGGGAGTCGAGGGATGGGCCGGACGCTTTTCGATCTTCGGCGGCTTCCGATGCAGACGGATCACTGCTCGTGAGCGAGTTCGTCTTTGGGGCTTTTTTTGTTTTGTTTCGCGTTTCTTTTTCCGGGATCGGGGAATTGTCGAAAATGAAAAACTGATCGGTCATGGAATTTCTCGCAAAAGGGTCCTCGGCGTGCCGGCGGCTTTTGCCGGAGACGTCAGAGCTCGAAAAACGGAAGTTTCAGAAGATCTGAGTACTTCCGCGTGTCGTACGGGGAATTACGGCGTTTGGTCGTTCCGGATGATTTTCTGGCGTTTTGGGAGAAAACGACAGAAAATTTGGATGACTTTGTGGATTCTAGCAAAAAAATCGGGAAAAAGAAAGATGAATTTTGAAATTTTTGGCTGTTCGGTCTAGACATAAAAATTTTTTATGTTATAATTAATGGAGAAATGGATTTCGATTTATTTTTTTGTTTCGGGAGTAAACATGAAAAGATCAGTTTTTGTTTGGTGCGCAGCCCTTTTGACTGCGTTCAGCTCCTTCACGACAAGTCCGGCAAATGCAGATGACGGTATCGGTGAACTGGTTTTGACGTGTATCGCCGCTGCGGATGATGTAAACGCCGGTCTGGTGTCTTCTCTTTCTATGCCGGAATCGGCAGATGCGGAATTGGCAAAAGCCAGCGGTGCGGTCGCGTCGCGAGTTGAACCTGAATTGAGAAAAGAAGAACGCGGTGATTCGCAGGAGAAAAAGTCGCAGAAGGCTTTGACTCGTCAAGAGATCCGCAATATGCCGCTTTTGGAGCGTCCGAATCGTCCGGGTCATTTCTACGGAAACACGGTTCGCCGACTTCATAATCGCCGTTAAGTTAATAGTTTTGATTTAAGTTGATTTGAGTAAGTTAGAGTGAATTTTCTTTCCGCGGGACTTTTGTGAGGACTGCGGGATCAAAAGACTGCATTTTCAATGTGCGTCTCATCCTTTTAAAGTGTGGGACGGGCTTAAGGAAGATCCCCGTTCGGAGTGTGCGGTTTCGTGATTCTCCGATCCTTCTACGGAATTTTGTGGTTTTCCAACAGTTCCGGGGGCGACTGGATTCGACTGGGCAATTGAAGTGTGGGTCGCATGCCGCGGTTGGTCAGCATGCCGCGTTAAAAGCCGACTAAAAAATAAACGCCAAAAATAATAGTATGGCTCTTGCCGCCTAAGAAGAGGCGACCGTGCACCAGTTTCCCTGACAGATGGAGACTGACTGTAGCGTAACGAAGTCTGTCTGGCCCCGATCCACTGGAGGTACGGTCGGGGCGAGATTTGGTTCCTATCTGGTCGGAGACGCACCCTGTCGGTTGGGGGCTGCTTCGGCGAGACTTAAATAAATCGACTACGCATGTAGACGCTCACAGGGAGATGTCGCAGGACGCGGGTTCGATACCCGCCGCCTCCATTTTTGACCTGCGCAGGTTTTTCCAGCGCAGGTTTTTTGTTTGTTTCCTGCCTGAAATTTCTTCAGTCTGGAATTTTCCTTCCGAAATTTTCTTCCAGACTGAAATTTTGAGTTTAAGTTTTGAAAATCAGAAGGGATCCATGCCCTGGAGGTCTGAATCGTGAAAAAATCGTGCTCCATTTTTAAAAAAGCCGGCTGGCTTGTGTGCGGGCTGCTGTTCATTTCGTTTTCGTCTCTTTTTGCTGAGGAAAAAAAGAAGGAGCTGCCGACGTTAGCTGAGGCGCATTTCTGGAATCAGACACACCAGCTCCCGGTACGTGAAGTACCGATGCGCGAAATCGTTTTTGATTCGGAGGCTTCCATTTCTGCCTGCCATGCGCTGAATCAGTGCAAGCTGGCGGTCGTGAATGGTGCTTTGACGGTCCACTCCGAAGGGAGTGACCCCTACTTCATGATGCAAACGCCGCTCTATACTGCGGAAACGTGGGAAGACGGTCTGCCGAAACAGGTACGTGTTCGATTGACGCTGCGCGGAGAGCCGAATTATAGTGTGGGCATTTACTGGGTCGATTCCAAGGTGCCGAATTTTTCGGAAGAACGAAACGGTTCTGGACTTTCTCAGCCGGATCTGACGGAGTGGAAGACGGTTGACGTAGACATTACGGCCCCCTACCCGATCCGTCAGTGGCGTGTGGATCCCGGAATGAAGAAGGGACGCATCGAGATCAAAAAGATCGAGTTTCTGGAACTGAAAGTCGACGGTCCCCAGGTCGAGACGCTGCCGATGGAGTCCGTTCTGCGTCCTGGATTGCCCGTGAGTCCGAAATCGACGGCGGATACTCTTGCGCAGCTCGCAAGAACACCGAACAGCGGGTGGCGGAGTGAAGCGTTTACGGGCAGTTTTCCGCGTGAACCGCAGACGGTCCGGATCCGGGTCATGAATCCAGAGAATAAACCAGCCGTTTTCCGCGTAAATGGAAAAGAAGAAGCGTTTTCGCCGAAATCGAGTCGGATCTTTTCGTTCGTTTCCGATCCGAAACAGGCGGTCCAGAAGTGCGTCTGGAAGATCGAAGTGCCTGGATTTACGCCGTTTGTGCGCGAAATGACGCTCATCCACGACGCGGAGCTGACGCCGGACTGGAAGAAGGTGAAGGGAAAAGATTTTGATCTGCGGATCTCGCCGGACGGTCAGACTGCGTTTCTTTGTCGAAACGGGAAAAAAATCGCGGCGATCCTGGGGCTAAATTCTGAAACGATGCCGTTTTCCGTGGTGGAAAATACGATCGAGTTTCGCGTTTCCGGACCGTGTGTTCTGCCGACGGTCCGTCTTCCGGGCGAGATGACGTATGCGGCGCTTCCCGGTTTGGAACTGCTCGAAAATGGAGAGTGGAGTTCCTCGATGGCAGACATCATGATCCCGGCGCATGACCGGATCCGTCCTGCGCCGGAACTTTTGACGCAGACGTGGGCGGGTGTCGTGACGCAGGATGGCGCATTCCGGCTGCACTGGGCGAATCCCGCATTTCAGCCTGTTTTTGCGGTCCCGAACTATTTCGACACGACGCCGGACGCTATGTTTCGCGTAGAAGTCGGTGAAAATATGGTTCTGAATGGGACGGAGACGGTTCGGCTGGAGTTTTCGCCGTCCATAAACGAGGCGGAATTCCTTCACGATGCTCTTGAGGATCAGCTCGCGTACACGAAGAGCGTTGCGGTCCGGGATCCCTCGATGATGAAGGAAGAAGAGCTGGGCGGTGCGCGGGAGAAACTTTTCGCGCTTTACCGTCAGCAGCTGGAAAGCGGCCCGATCCGCTCGGAAGCCGGCTGGGGACACTGTGCGGGTGAAAAATGGCATAAAGGGCCGGCTGGCGACATGGCATCTGCTCTCTGGCGCATCGGCGGTGAAGTTCCGGACCTGAATTTCCATCCGGGCGGCGCGCACGTGGGGAACGACTCGATCCTCTTCGTTCGCGGACGTGCGCAGACTTGGTACTCGTGGTGCGTTGGCGGGGCGGAAGGTGTTCTGAGGGGCCGCGGAGCTGACGGAAGCTGGAGATATGCCGGCGAATACGACGTCACGCACTTTGAATCGACGGCACTTGGACGCTGTGCGCATCCGTGCTGGGTCCTTCTGCGCGGGTACGCGCTTTCCGGTGAAAAGAAGTATCTTGATGCTGCGCTTGAATCGATCGCGTGGTGCCGCCGATTCCACGTTGCTCGCGGAGGCCAGTGCTGGGAAATGCCGCTCCATACGCCCGACCCGCTCTCTGCCGGACAGATGGTCCGTGCGTGTGCTTTGGCGTACCGGATCACGAAAGACCCGCAGTATCTTGCCGATGCAGAACGCTGGGCTTTGGAAGGCGCGACGTACGTTTACCTTTGGGATACGGAGCAGAGTCCGTGGCAGTTCGGCGCGTACATTGGAGTCCTTGGTGCGACGAACTGGAAGGCTCCGAACTGGATCGGACGTCCCGTGCAGTGGATCGGGACCGTGTATGCCTACGCGCTCCTGGACTATGCCGAGGCTCTAACGGAGACGGATCCGGAACGTGCGAAGCTCTGGCATCAGATGGCGGAGTGGATCACGCTTTCTGCGGAACGCCAGATCTACCAGGACGGCGAATTCGTCGGTCTGCTTCCGGACTCGGTCCTCTGCCAGTCGGGGATCCGCTACCCGTGGAACATCAATCCGGCAGTTCCGATCGCGCTGCGTCTGCGTCTTGACGGCGAGCTGGATTCCGTGCAGATGCTTTGGAACGAGAAATTCCGGACTGTGTCTCCGTACCCGTCGAAGCTGGAGGGAGACTCGCTGCGCATCCAGGCACCGGCAGGGGCGGCGTTTCAGATCATCGTGAATGGAAAAGCCAGAGACGTCAAAGCTGCTGCTGAGGGCGAGACGGTCGTTTCGCTGACGGTGGAGAACTGACAGAAATTTAATGGAAATTTAATGGAAATTTGAGAGAGAAAGACGGACCGCACGAAAAGAAAGCTGTGCGGATCCGGACCGGACTTTTTAACGCAAAATTCACGAAAAAACGCGAAACTCACGAAGTGGTCAAGATCCTTTCGTGAGTTTTCGCGTTTGGGACGTTTGTTGCGTTTTGCGTGAAATTCAATTCGGGAAACGTTTTTTTGTGTGTGTTGTTTTACTCTTTCCCGTTTTCCTGTTTTTCTTTCGGGAGGAGACGGAATTTGATCTTGTTTCGGACTGCGTATCGGTGTGCCGCCGAATTTTCTTCAACGCAGAGCGTTAGTTTCCTGCA
Organism: Thermoguttaceae bacterium; assembly: GCA_017403345.1. Lineage (GTDB taxonomy): Bacteria > Planctomycetota > Planctomycetia > Pirellulales > Thermoguttaceae > RGIG3701. Next base: position 73,507 of record JAFQOH010000021.1, on the reverse strand, counting down.
CTCAAAAAAGGCGAAGTTTTCGATTTCCTGTACCGTTGAGGGAATGGTCAATTCTATCGGCTGGGAAAGGAGTGTGAACGCAGATCTTTCGATCCTTTTGACACTTTTCGGAATGTTGACGGTGTAAAGATTTTCGCACATGAAAAATGTCTCCTCTCCAATTACCGTCAGGCCGTCCGGGAGCACGATCTCATTGAGGTAGTGGCAGTGGTAGAATGCACGGTTTCCGAGCTGGGTGAGGGTTTGGGGGAGGTTGATGGAGTTGAGGGACAGGCAATCGCAGAACGCGCTGTCGCAGATTTCGGAGAGTCCCTCTGGAAGCACGAGCCGATGGAGTTTGCTGCAGTTATGGAAGGCGGAACGGCCGATCCGGGTCAGGGAGTCAGGAAACGTGACGGAATTTAGTTGACTGCAGTTTAGGAACGCGAAACTGCCGATCTCTTCCGTCCCGAGAGAAAAAGTCACTCTCATCAGTTGGCTGCAGTTTGCGAACGTGCCGTTTTCCAGGCGAGTGAGTGTGCCGGGAAGGTACATCGCTTCCAGTTTAAGACAGTCGGCAAACGCGCATTTTCCAAGGCGGGCGAGTTTGCGGGGAAGCAGCATTTTCTCCAGTGCAGTACAGCCGGCGAATGCGGCATCGCCAATGCAGGTGACGCTTTCCGGGAACGAGACGGCACGAAGATTCACGCAGCCGGCAAACGCAGCACTGCGGATCTCCGTGACTCCATCCGGAACGTAAAATTGGCCGCCTTTGCGTCCGGGGAACTGAATGAGCGTTTTGCCGTCCGCGGAAAGGAGAACGCCGTCTTCACTTTTGAAGTGAGGGCTTTGGGACGAGACGAGGATCTCGCGCATTTTAGCGCAGCCGAAAAACGCACCGTCGCCGATCTCGGTCACGTTTGCGGGGATCGTGACCGGGGAGAGGCTCGCGCACATGGCAAACGCACCGCGTCCTAAGTGTGTGAGGTTTTCAGGAAGCCGAACGTTTGCCAGCTGCGGGCACTCGGCAAACGCGCCGTCCAGAATGTGCGTGATGTTCGGAGAAAGAGTCATGATGCTCAGTGAGGAACGCGCGAACGTCAGTTTTTCGATGCGGGTGACCCCTTCTGGAATGTTTGTGGCAGTGAGGTTCCGGCAGCCGAAAAATGCGCGCTCGCCGATCGTGGTGACGTTTTGAGGGATCCTTGCGGCGATCAGCTGCTCGCACTCGGAAAACGCGCTGGGACCGATCTGTGTGAGGCTTTCCGGAAGCACGATGGAGGAAAGTTCGCGGCAGCCGAAAAATGCGGAAGGTCCGATCTCCGTTACGCTCTCCGGGACCGTGTATTCATGAGCTTTGTTTCGGCAGCAGTAAATGAGTTTCCGACCGTCCGCACTGAAAAGCACGCCATCTTCCGCCTTGAAATGCGCATTCCCTTCCGCCACCTGGATCTCTTCCAGCGTGCACCAGGCAAGTGCGTCTTCATCGATCTCGGCAAGGCTCGCGGGAAGCGTCAGCGAAGTGAGTGCGCAGCCCTCGGAAAAGGCGTACTTTTCAATGCGAGTCACCCCTTCCGGGATCTCGCAGGCACCGGTGAGTTCATTGGGTACTTTCCGAAGCCGTTTGCCGTCGGACGAGAGTTCCAGCTGCGGAATGGAGTCTTCCTGAATGGCATTCTGGATCCATGCTTTTTTGTGCTGCGCGTCGGTTTGGTCCAGTATATCGAGCTCCGGGAGCCAGTTGGCGAAAAAAACGGCATCGATTCGGATCTCAGGAGCTAATCCTTTTTCTTTCTGGAATTTTTGAGCATTTTCGTAGGATCCTACGTAGAAAGTGTCAGTGGGGGTAAATTTTTCCAACGTATCTTTCTGAACGACGGCGATCTCCCGTAGGTATTTAAGTTTTGCTTCGTCATTCATTTTTTCCCAGTCCGGCGGCAGCTCCATGGTCTTGAAGCCGGTTTCTCTTGCCTTTTTTTCCGCTTCTCTTCGGGCCTCATCTTCTTTGATCTCCGCGTCCAGTGCCGCTGCTTCTTCCGGGTCGGATGCAAATTCTTCCAGATCCCGGATCAGTTCCGCGTCCGTTTCAGAAAGTGTGTTTTCTTCCGAGTTTTCAGCGTTTTTCATTGCTTCTGAGTCTTCATCGTTTTCCAAGACGCTCGGAGATGCGGAAGCGGGGGACGGTGATTCCGGAGCCTCTGTTTGGGAGCAGCCGGGGAGTGCTGCCGAAAGCGCGGACACGAGCAGTATCTGTATCGGAAACGTTGAGGAAGAGCGAGGCATAAAGGACTCCATTAGGGTTAGGAAATGTGTTTGTGACTGTCTTGACGGCGATCCTGCCTGGTTATCCAGTCTGGCGATCCGGTCTCCTCAGAAATCGAACTGGAAACGCGTCTGGAAAATGTTTTCGCGGCCAGACTTTCCGGAAGCGTGTTCGGTGTCGGCGCAGACGTAGTTGAACAGAATGCGGCATTTCGAGCTCAGGTACCAGTTCAGTCCTACGGAATGTGCCGTCGTTTCGCCGAGTTCGAAGCCGTAGTTTTCGCACGCAAGTTCCTCGGCATCGAGCCAGCTGTACCGGTAGGTAAGTTCCCAGGCTCCGGGGCCGGAAAAGACTCCCACTCCGTCACGGCAGGTCCGGATGAATGGGTTTTTCGGTTCCATGGCGACGTAGCGTCCGACTTTTCTGTCGTAGTTTCGGCTTTCGCCTGTGAGGAACCACGACGCACCGACGTAGCCGCTGTGCATTTCCGCTTCTCCCGCGAACTGGTCATCCATGAAGAAGAACGCCTGCTCAAAATCGAGACAGAATCGTCCGCGTACCATTGCCGATTCAAACTGAACGCCCGTGAGGGATTCCAGACCGGTGAAAGTCGTGTTGGAAATGGTGCAGGAATCGTTTCCGGGAGTGACTTTTAGGCGCGTTTTGTATTCGGAGGCCTTGGACGTGTCGTATTCCCGTACGGAGACCGCCGCGCCGAGATGCCAGAGCGAAAGGTGTCCGTCGGGGCATTTTTCGTAAATGGGGAGGTAGGTGAGTCTTCCGGTGAACGCAAGGTGGTCTTCGTCGCCGAGGACGGCATCTAGACTTTCAGGCATACTTGCCGCGAAGATCCCGGCGGCCCAGGTGATGGGCTGTTCTGCGTCCCAATTGTGGAACATGACCCCGTAATTTCGGCCTCCGCAGAGATCTTTCGTGCGGTTCAGGAGCGACCGTTCCATCGTCAGGCCGTGTCGGCTGGAAGTAAGATTTTCGAGACTCCAAGGTTCTTTGAAGTGTCCGAAGCGCATTCCAATGCCAGACGGCAGATTGCGGAAACCCGCGTAGACGTTTTTCGCAGTGACGTCTCCCTCGGAAAAGTCGAAGAGCGCCTCGTATTCGATCATGCCGAAGTGCATTCCCTTGATCCCGAGTCGAGCCGTCGCACACGCCGTCCCGCTGAAGTCTTCCCGTCCTGCCGTTCCGTCGGAGTCGACCGACATGGTGTCGAAATAGAGACGTCCCTGGAGTTTCGTCTGCGGTTTCGTCCAGTCTTCTTTTTCCTTTTTAGTCTTTTCTTTTGCGGTTTTTTCTGCGATTTCGGCATTTTCCGCCATTTGGAGCTTCAAATTTGCCAGATCTTCCTGCATTTGTTTCCACTCAGCTTCCGGGATCTGGTACATAGACGGAGTTTCTGCCGGTTCGGAGTTTTCCTGTGTTGCCGGAGCCGTAGCTGTTTGAGCAGTTGTTTGAGCAGTTGTTTGAGCAGTTGTTTGAGCAGTTGTTTGAGTATTCGGAAATGCAGTACCCAGATCAACAGTCAGGAAGGCTAAAAGAGCGGTGCAGACTGTGATCCGGAGGCGTTTTCGGAGTGACTTTTTGATGATGTACATTTACTCTCCCCATGAAATCATCAAAATTGGAAAAATATCTACTATCGTTTAAGTCATCGGAATCGTCAAAGTTTCACTAGAGTTAATTTTAAGAAATCGAGAAAAAAGGAAGGAATTGGCGGTGAAAAAATGAAAAAAAGGAAATATTTTGGAAAAAAAGTTAAGGTCCCCCTTGCAAAAAACGCGCGGTGTACTATAATAAACGCACTATTTTTTATTAGTGACTGTAGAAAGGAGTGAATTATGCCGAAACTTAAGACTCACAAAGGAACGAAAAAACGTTTCCGTCTTTCTGCAAATGGAAAACCCATGCACCGCTCGGCCGGCACCAGCCACCTTGCGTCGCGCATGTCCCAGAAACGTAGCCGTCAGCTTCGCGGTACGACCGTCATCGGTAAATCCGAAGTGAAACGCATCACTGTTGCTCTTTGCGGCGGCAGCTATTGATTTCTGTTCCAATGCAGACCGGTTTGAAGAGATTCAGGCCATTTTTCAACGAATCGGGTAGGAGTGAACGCTCTTTCGATTTTCGAGGACGGAAAGAGGAAGAGGACCTTGGGTTCGTCAAGTAGAAAATTTTCAGAAAAGGAAAAACTCAATGCGTACTACGAATGGTGCCGCGCGCACAAAAGCTAAGAAACGCATGCTCAAAAAGGCGAAGGGATTCCGCGGCGGTCGTCGGAACATGTCCCGTACGGTTCAGGAAACGCTCATTCGCGCTGGTGTTTTTGCGTTCCGTGACCGTAAAGTCAGGAAACGCAGCATGCGTTCGCTGTGGATCATCCGCATCAACGCTGCGTGCCGTGCCCTTGGAATTCGCTACAGTGAATTCATTGCCGGTCTTGCGAAGGCGGACATCATGCTTGACCGCAAAATGTTGGCTGAAATGGCAGTCAACGATGCTGCTGGTTTCGAGCAGGTCGTCAACATGGCGAAAGCCGCTCTGACGAAATAGGATCACAAAGGCCCCGTCGTGAGTTTCGCGGCGGGGATTTTTTTATTTTAAATCGATGGGAGGCGGAGAGATGGCGAAATTTACGGAGAATGGATTTTGTTTGGAGTATCCGGACGAGTGGGAGCTGGAGTACAGTGAGGAGAATCTGCACGACGTGACGCTCTATTCGCCGAACGGAGCGTTTTGGTCTTTGACGCGCCGTCCGCATTTTGTTGAGCCGGAAGAGCTGCTGAAGGAATCGATCGAGACGCTTTCGAAGGAGTATGAAGGGATGGAGATCTCCACGGCAGTCGATCTCTATGGCGACGTGAAGCTGGATGGATTCGATTTGGATTTTTTCTATCTGGATCTTCCTTGTTTTGCGATGCTGCGTGCGATCCGGGCGGGGCTTTTCACGTATTTTGTGTACGTGCAGACGATGGATCAAAGCCCTTCGATGATGGATGAGCTAAAGGAGATCACGTGTTTTTGGCTGCAGAATGTTGAGAATGCCGCTGAATTTTGAGGTAATTTGCGGGTGAGTCGATTTAGCTGACTGCTCAAACTCACTGTTTTTTTCGACCGAATGTAAAATCTGTGTAAAAGTTTGTTTTTCAGGCCTGAAAACGATTGAAAATTTTTGGATTTCCTGTATAGTATGGTGTGGAAAAGAGGTCGTTTTTAGAATTTAGACGGAAACGGCAGAACCGCAGATTATGTTTTTTGCAGGAGCAGGATTTTATGGTCGATTTGAAATTGGTGGGAGCCGTTTATGAAGAGCCGAGTTTCGATGAGATGCCGGTTCGCGCAATGATCCGTTTTTGGAAGACGGAATGTGCGAAAAAGATGGTGATCGCGGACCTTCAGACGGAGTTGAAGGGATTTAAGGCGCTTGTTGCCGCGCTGGTTCTTCGCCGCAAGTTTCGCAGTCTTCTCGCTGCAGATGAGAAAAATGTCGGTTTGCTCATTCCTCCATGCGTTCCGTCTGTACTTGCGAATGCCGCTTTGACGATGGATTCCCGCGTGACGGTGAATCTGAACTACACGGTGAGTCCGGATGTGCTGAATCGGTGCATCAAAAAGGTTGGGATCCGCCATTTGATCACGAGCCGGAAGGTGCTGGAGAAATTCAATTTCGAGCCGGAATGCGACGTGATCTTTCTGGAAGATGTGAAGGCGAGCGTAACGGCGTGGGACAAAGTGTGCGCACTTTCGCTTGCGATGATGCCGGTTTCGACGATCTTCCGAAAGCTGGGGCTGGACTGTCTAGATCCGGATGATACGATGACGATCCTTTTTACGTCCGGTTCGACGGGGATGCCGCGCGGTGTGATGCTTTCGCACCGAAACATTGCGGGCAACATTAAGTGTTTTGCAGATCTTTATGGTTTCACTGTGACGTCCGGGGACAGTATGCTCGGTGCACTGCCGTTCTTCCATTCCTTTGGATTTACCGGGCCTCTTTGGACGGTCTTGACGCGCGGTCTGTCGGGTTTTTATCATGTTTCGCCGCTTGAGTACCGTCCGATCCAGCGTCTCTGCCGCAAGTACAAACCGACGATGTTTCTGGGGACTCCTACCTTCCTTCGAACGTATGCGCGCCGTATGGAACGGGAAGATCTGGCTTCGGTGAAGCTAGTCATCACGGGAGGTGAACGCTGTACGAAAGAGCTGGCGGATGAGTATGAGAACCGCTTTGGCATTCGGCCGACTCAGGGGTACGGCATCACAGAGACCGCGCCGGTCATTGCGGCAAACGTGCCGGAGTCGCGTAATCTGCGCGGGTGGGCAGGGCCGCTCTCGAAAGATGAATCGGTCGGATTTCCCATGCCGGGGATCCAGGTGAAGATCTTGGATCTGAAAACGGGTGAGCCGTGCGGCGTGAATGAAGTCGGGATGGCCTGGGTCAAGGGCAATAATGTCATGAAAGGCTACTACGGCGAGCCGGAAAAGACTGCAGAGGTCATCAAGGACGGTTGGTATTGCACGGGAGACCTCGTGCGGATGGATGAGGATAATTTCCTCTTCATTGCCGGGCGCATGAGCCGTTTTGCGAAGATCGGCGGGGAAATGGTCCCGCATGAGGGGCTGGAAGATCTTTTGAATGAAGTTCTTGGCAATAAAGCGGAGGAAGAGCCGAAGATCTGCGTCACGTCGGTCACTGACGTAAAAAAAGGTGAGCGTCTGGTGGTCCTTTACACGGAGCTGACTCGTTCTGTCGAGGAGATCTCGGAAATGCTGAAGGAGAAGAAGGTCCCGAATCTCTGGATCCCGGGGAAGGACGCGTACTTCCAGGTCGACGCGATCCCGCTTCTTGGGACAGGAAAGCTGAATCTTTTCGAGATCCACGAAATCGCGGAAAAGTGCGTGAAGCAGAATTAGTGCTGCCTTGCCGGTTTGGTGCCTAACGAAAACGGGCAGCCTGCTGCCGGATGAAAATCAGAAAACCTCACCATTTCGGTCTGGCCTCCGTGTGAGAGTGGACCGGGATCGTGAGGTTTTTTCAGAAGGAAAATGTATTTCAGGAACGGGGTCTTCCAGCTGCGTCCAGCTGGAGCGTTTCTCCGGACTCGATCTCACGCGCGGTCAGCCAGCCGCCGCCGTAGAGACACGTGTCGAGGCAGATGATGTGCCCTTCGTCTAAAATGTTTCCACTTCTCTGTGCGGAATGTCCGACGTAGAAAGTCTTTCCCGAAAAGTGCGGGGCTGGTATCGAAACGCGCAGTCGGTGGTAGAGGAGCGCCTGGATCGGCTGTTCGCTCATCTCCAGCTCCGGAATGTACGCCGCGTGGGTGAAATTGGCGGTCGGCGACTCATGGTAGAGGACGGTTTCCGCGAGGAATTGGAGATGCGGTTCCGGAAGCTGGGAGATCCGTGTTGTGAGCGGACCGTAGGAGGAGAGAGTCTGTCTCCCGCCAAGGTCGAGCCAGTCGCTGCGGAGGAATTTCGATTTTTTTCCGAAGATCCGTTTCCAGAACGAGTCGTTTGCCTGGCCGTTCTGTTCGCGTTCGAGCAGTTCAAGGAGCATCGCTTCATGGTTTCCGCGGAGTGTCACGAGCCGGCACTCGGAACGGAGACGCAGAAGCCGGTCGATCACACCGCGGGAATCGGGACCGCGGTCAATGTAGTCGCCGAGCATCACGATCGTATCGTCTTTTTGCGGTTCGATCCTGTCCAGAATGCGGCACAGTGCCAGCGAAAATCCGTGTACGTCGCCGATCGCCCAGGTTTTTGCCATGGTTTTCCTCTTTTCTTTTGGTGGTTTCTGCGTTTGGTTGACTCTGCGTTTTTACTCCATAAGCTGATAGAAAACGTTTCGCTTTTTCGGCTCGAAACCGGCGTTTCGGATGACGGAGCGGAGTTCCTGTTCCGTCGCATGGAAGACGGTGCCGCAGGAGGCGACGACATTTTCCTCGATCATGAGACTCCCCATGTCGTTTGCGCCGAATGCAAGCGCGAGCTGACCGATCCGCATTCCCTGCGTGACCCAGCTTGCCTGAATGTTCGGCACATTGTCGAGAAAGAGCCGCGCGATCGCGAGCGTTTTCAGGTACTCGAATGTGCCGACTTTCTTTGCCGAGAACTCACGAAACGGCTGGTAAGTCCATGAGATGAAGGCGGTGAATCCGTGTGTTTCGTCTTGAAGGTTTCGAATGCGTTCCAAGTGTGCCGTCCGGTGCGCGTACGTTTCCGCGTGGCCGAACATCATGGTCGCAGTCGAATTTCCGCCCATTTGGTGCCAGAGACGCATGACGCGGAGCCAGTCGTCTGTCCGGATCTTTTTGGGACTGACTTTTTCGCGGACCTCATCGTCCAAAATCTCTGCGCCTCCTCCGGGAATCGTGCCGAGGCCGGCCGCTCGCAGACGGTGGAGGACTTCCTCGATCGAAATTCCTTCCAGCCGGGCGAGATACCAGACTTCTGTCGCACTCAGACCGTGAATGTTGAGTGCCGGGTAACGCTCGCGGATCGCCGTGAAGAGCGACTCAAACCACTCGAGCCGAAGTTGGGGATTCAGACCGCCCTGCAGCAGGATCTGATTTCCGCCGAGTTCCAGCGTCTCATCGATCTTCCGAAACATTTCGTCCCGCGAAATGACGTATGCTTCCGGATCCTCCGCGTCGCATGAAAATCCGCAGAACCGGCATCTGCACTCGCAGACGTTCGTGTAGTTGATGTTTCGGTCCACATTGTACGTGCGGTAGTTTTCCGGATGCAGACGGCGCGACATTTTCTGTGCCGCGAGTCCCAGCAGTGCCAGGTCTGCGGAGTGAAAGAGAGCAAGTGCTTCGTCTTTCGTCAGCCGATGGTTTCCCTCTGCGGTTTCGAGGAGGAGTTTTTTCAGGTCTTGGGTCATTTTAGGGAATCTAGGTCTTTCAGTCTCAAAAAAGTACATTATTCGGACTGCCGGGCGCCTCAGTGATCGACGCGAAATTGCGTTTTGTCCGCGACGTCCTCAATGTTTTTGATTTTTTTGATGATGGCCTCACGTTCTTTTTCCATGGCGCGCGCTCGGCCGCACGAGCACATCATCTTCCGTCGGCCGATCAAATGTGAAAAGCCGATCGAGAAGAAGAAAAAGAGAAACATTCCGACTGCGATCGCGATCGTGATGAGCAGGGTCTTCATTTTTTGGGGTCCTTTCTGTTTCGAGTTTTGATTTTCAGCTTTCGCGCGGCGGCTGATCCTTGGGGTCGATCCAGTTTAAGGGGACTCGGCTTAATTTGAGGCGTCGGCGTCGGCAGCGCGGTTTTTTTCAGGACGAGCGTCTCGTCCAGATACGGATTCTGCGTGCATGGGAAATTGACGCTTTCGGAGCGGATCTTTTGGCCATCCTGAATGAGGAAAAGGACTTGGAGTTTCTCACGTTCTGCGGTGAGTTTGCCTTCTTCCGGGCCAAGGACCATCAGAGCCGTCGCCCAGGCGTCCGCCGTCATGCAGTCCTGCGCCAGGACCGAAACGGAAACGAGGGCGTGTTCTACCGGATAGCCGGTCCGCGGATCGATGATGTGCGAACGCCGGCGTCCGTTTTCGAGCTTGAAGTTCCGGTAGTCTCCCGAGGTGGCGAGAGCTTGCCCGGTATGAGCCTTTCCGGAGAGTTCCGCGGCACCGAAAATCAGGTTGGAGTCGGGAATCGGCAGTTCGATCCCGATGCGCCATGGTTTTTCAAGGTGATTGGTGCCCCGTGCGTACACTTCACCGCCGACTTCGACCATGAAATTTTCGAAGCCGAACGTTTCCAGGGCTTTCACCGCCTGATCGACGCCGTAGCCTTTTGCGATACTGGAGAGATCCACATTTAGGCCGGTTTTGGTACGCCGGAGTGCTTTTTTGTCCGGTGAACTGGAGACGATCTCAAGTGCCTCCCAGCCGATCTGCGCTTTTGCGTCAGCGATCGCTTCCGGGGACGGGATCTCCGGCATTTCAGAATCACCGCGCGTCGGCCCAAATTTCCAGAGGTTCACCAGTGGACCGATCGTCACGTCGTACGCGCCGCTGGTCTTGCGGGAAACTTCCAGAGCCTTCGCCATCACGAACGCCAGCTCCGGCGAAAGCGGAAAGTCCTCCGAAATGTCCGTCTGTGCATTGAGACGAGAAAGTTCGGTAAACTCCTTCCACGTGGACATTCGGAAATCCACGGCTTTGAGAGCTTCTTCGAGTGCCGACTGGATCTTTTCAGCGGTCGGCGGATCGATCGGAGTGTTGGAGTCTGCCTTGATGGTCACGTGCCAAACGGTCCCCATCGTCTCTCCTTCGAACTGCACGAGCCGCGGGGCCGTGTGTGTACGGACCGCTCCGAGCACGACGAAGATCGCCGTGACGGAAAGGAGGAACAGCAAAATGAAAATCTGCCTTTTGGAACCCATGATCTTCCTTTTGGAATTTTGTTTTTTCTGCGAAATGGTCCTGCTTTTTTGATGCGGGGAACCGCTGGTTTTCGGTATCTTCGCACGGTCTGAAATGATTTGATTCTATTTTACCCGGTTTTTCATTCGAGTCAAGTGTGTGCGGGGAAAAAAATGCAAAATTAAAATCGGGCAGGTGGAAAAGAAGGTCCATTCGGTAACTATGTACCAGCCCAGCCAAGCAGGAAAAACCGAGCCATGGCGCAGTATGTATTTTCTGGAAGGATTTTTTTCATTAAGGATCTTTTTTTATTAATGGACTTGACGGATCTCGTGAAATCGTGTATCCTCCCGGTGAATCGATTCATTTTTTGTGCCAGCACACGCAGGAGCCGGAGTATGGGTGCCTCAAAATTTTCCAAATTCGTTAACTCGCCAATTTTCTGGGGGATCGGCCTCACGGGGATCTTCTATTCGCTGCTTCTAACTCGGATCTTGCAGGTCGAGGCGATCTCGCACTACTTCATCTCTGCAAAAGGCGAGGTCCTTTTCATTCCGTTCGTTGAGATCCTGATGTTTTTCATTGGATTCAGCGCCCTAGCGTTCAAGCTGACGGAGATCCGTTTTCAGATGGGGTGGATCGCGAAGCAGGAAGCGTCCTCGGAAACCTTTTTCCCGAAGCCGGGATCTGGTTTTTTCACGCCGGAAAATGCGCGTGAGATGGCTGAGAAATTGAATGAGATCCCCGAAAAGGTCGCGAACGGCTACTTCATTCAGCGTCTGAAGGCGTCGCTCGATTTTGTCGTTCGGAACGATTCCGCACATGGATTCAGTGATGAGATGAAGTATCTTTCGGATCTGGATGCCGCGCGTATGGGGCAGAGCTACTCTTTCATTCGCGTCATCATCTGGGCGATCCCGATCCTCGGATTTCTCGGAACGGTCATGGGGATCACGCTCGCTATCGGCGGTCTTGGAGGGAATCTTTCCGACACGGAAACTACGCTTCCAAAGATGATCGCGGATTTGAGTTTTGCGTTCGACACGACGGCTCTGGCGCTGAGTTTTTCGATCGTGTTGATGTTTTTTCAGTTCTTTGTCGAGAAACTGGAATATCGCCTTCTGAACTGTGTCGATGAGCAAGCCAATCGTGAACTCGCCGGCCGATTTGAGGAATACTCCGATTCTCCGGAGGGGATCGTTCGTGCTGTGAAGGCGCACGGAGAGGAACTTTCTGCGCAGCTTGAACAGCAGATGAAGCGTCAGAGTGCGATCTGGGAGGAGTCTTTTCGGAATGTGGAAGTTGAATGGACCCGGCGTCTTGAATCCGTTGGAGCCGTCATGGCAGATTCTCTCCAAAATGCATTTGAACGTGCTTCGGAGAAGATGGTTTCCCAGTGCTGCACGTCGATCGGGATGCAGATCTCGCTGGAATTGGAGAAATTGCTGAAAAATACGATCACGCTTCAGTGGATGAGCCACGTCGCGGAACTGAAGGATGTGCAGAAGGCACTCAGTGAGCAGTGCGAGATCCTTCAGGAGGCGATGCGTCAGAATGTGGATTACTTTGCGCAGAATAATTCGATCCTTTCCCAGTGCAATCAGAAGATCGTGGAACTTGGCGCGGTCGTGGAACTTTCTGTTTCCAAGCTGGAGAACGTCGCCAGCTCCACAGAGAGAATGGCGAATGCCGGTCTCCAGATGTCGGAAGCCGGGGATAAGATCGTGAAGATGGAAAATGTACTTGCGCAGAATCTCTCGACCCTTCAGGGCGCGCGTGATTTTGAGCGGACGGTCTCTCAGCTTTCCAATGCGGTTTCTATACTTGCGCAGTGGCTCGAGGAAGTGAAAGCAAACCGGAAGCAGGTTTGATCCCCGTGTTTTAGTGTAAACTTTTTTTGTAAACTTCACCCCATTTTCAGAGCAGACTAGGAAGCCAAAATGAGTTGCTATCAAAGCCGTAGAAACAGGGAAACCGCAGGAAATCCGGTCTCGCTTTTTCCTTTTCTTGCGGTTTTGCTCTGCACGATGGGGGCACTCATTTCAGTTTTGCTGATCATTGCGCGTCATGCACAGCTTAGTGCGGATGAACTGGTTCAAGAAATGATCGCCGAGTCTACTGCCGCTTCCGTCGATCCGGAGACGGAGACCTCTGCCCTTCCGCATCCGGAGACGCTGCGAATGGGGACAGCGGATGCCGATTCTGGGACCGTAGGAAAAGATGTGAGTGCAGAGGGCGTTAGCGTCCAGGAAAAAAGAGCGCTCCTTCAAAAGAAAAGGAAAGCTTTGGAGTCGGCACACGCTTTGCGTCTCAAAGAGGAAGGGGATCTCGCCAAATTTTCAGATGAAGAACTTCAGCAGAAGCTCGAAGAGATACGGAATCGGACCGCTCAGGAGGTTTGGAGGCTTGAAGAGCTGAAAGCTGCCCGCGCACAGGTCGAAAAAGAGGCTCAGACTGCTCGTATCGCGCTGGGGGCCACACAGGAAAACCGAAACCGGCTCATGAAGGAAGTCGAGACGCTTTTAGAGGCATTTGAGAAGATGGGCGGAACGGAGGCGGAACGGGATCCGGAAGAGATCCGGCGTCAGATCGCAGATTTTGAGAAGAGAGTAAAAGAACTTCAGGAATCGGTGGAAAAAGAAGAGAATCAGGCGAAAGATCAGAACGGTTCTTACGCGATCCTGCCGCATCCTGGTCCGAATGGGACGCGCAGATACCCCATGTATGTGGAATGCCGTGAGGATGGTGCGTGGCTCATGCCGGAAAATCTGCGTTTGAACGCCATTGATTTTGAGGGGACGCTTTCCATGGAAAATCCGTTGGAAATGGCACTCAGTGCTAAGCGGCAGTATCTTTTGAAAAATGGAGTCTTCCAGGAAACGTCGGAAAACGAGCAGGAACCCTACCCGCTGCTGATCGTGCGTCCGAGCGGGATCCTCTTTCTTTACCGTGTCCGGGCATCGCTCCAGTCTTGGAAAACAGAATTCGGCTACGAACTGGTGGAAGAGAATATGCCGATCGCCTATCCGCCGAATGATGAAAATCTCAAAGCTGAAATGGTGCGTGCGATCCACTCTGCGAGAGTGCGTCAACGCCAGATCGCAGCTCAGGCTCCGACGCTTTCTCATTACGGAGGCGGAAAAAGAGGAAAAGTCGCCTATCGCGCGACTCCCGGAGGAGCCGTGCCCGTTTACTTGGATGCGGAAAGTCCCGTTGGACGGAATCTGGCAGCGGGGACTCCAAACGGTCAAAGTCAGAGTGGAAGCAGGATGGGAGCTTCTGACCCATTGGCGAATGCGGCAGAATTTTCCGAAATCGCTGAGACTTCCGGAGCGGTCGGTACGAACGGAACGCATGCACTTCCGCAGCCTGCAGAGCCATCGTCTGCTGATGCGTCGGACGGAGTACCAGCCGAAACCGCGTTGGATCCTAGGATCGCATTAGGATCGGCACCGGGACAGAACGTGACCGTCAGTGCGGCACATGATCTTTCGCAGTGGGCTACGGTCCCGCAGAGTGGCGCTTTGCAGAGTGACGCTTTGCAGAGTGACGCTTTGCAGAGTGACGCAGCGAATGGCTCCGGTGAAGCAGCTGCGTCGAACTCGGACGGCCGAGTTGGCGGTTCGGTTCAGGCGGACTCGGATTCCATCTCTGTGTGCGTAGCTTCCAGCGAAGGTCAGAACTGGGCGCTGGAGAACTATCGGCCGACGCTTTCATCCCTGAATCGCCCCGTCCCGCTTGAATGCCATGCCGAAACGCTCGTTTTGAAAGGGATCCTCGATGAAGCACCGGTCACGATCTCCGTCACGACGCCGAATCAGACCGCCAAAGCACTCGCTGCCGCCATTCAGAAAAAGATCCGAAGCTGGGGGGAACCCGGCCGCGGGATGTACTGGAAACCGATCTTGCGTGTGCGTGTCGCGGAAAATGCACAGGAAACTTTCGTCATGCTCCAGGACGCTCTTCGGTTCAGCGGCCTGGAACTTGAAAAGGTGGAAGACTCCGAGTAAATTCATCAAAAGAACGGAATCCGGAGAATTTCCCCGAAAAAAGAGTGCCGATTTTCGAGAACAGGGAGGGGGAGATGGCCGTTCAAGGGAGGTTGGAGGTCCGATGAGTTTTTCTGTGCAAAAATATTTCCTACGGGGCGAGCTTTTCTTAAGTGACGGAATTTTGTGCTTTTTTTGTTTCTTGGATAAAACAGGAAAAATGGAAAATTTTCGCCGACAGCAGAAACTTTTCTTGAGTCCGCAAGACTTTTTTTCGATACACTTTCTATTCACTACAGTTTGTATTTTGGGGAAATGAGAGGAAAGGATTTTTCATGGCCTTCCACGATATGATGGGGAAAGTTGCTTTTCATACTTTTGGTGTGTCTGCACTGCTTCTGGGTTCTGTCTTGCCCGCGGCAGGCGGCGGACAGGATGAAGTAAATGCTGAGTTGGTTTCAGATGAAATGTCTCTTGAAGTGCTTCTTGAGATGGATGTCGAGCCGGAAGTCGTACAGAGTAGTGGACAGATCGACGGAACGAATGAAGCGCAGCCTCGTTCTAAGTCCGGAACGATGGAAGTTTCTTCGGAACAAAACGGTACTTTGGTTCAGGATCCGGCAGAGGCGGGGACTTCTGCACAGGACACACCGAGAGCACCGGCTGCTCCGATCGAAATCGCAATGAACGACTCGTCCATGAGTCATTCGGTCCTTGCGTCGAAAACGGGCGAGCATCCGCTTCTCGCTCCGATGCGTTGGGCGGAGGAGTCTGCGCAGTTTATGCAGGCCGAAGTCCGCGACTATACGTGCACCATCACGAAACGGGAACGGATCAATGGGATCCTCGGTAAAGAAGAGACCATCGAAGCAAAAGTGCGTCACGAACCATTCAGTGTCTACATGAAATTTATGGCTCCCCGGCGCATCTGCGGGCGCGAGGTGATTTTTGTGGAAAATGCCAATTCCGGAAATCTTCTTGCTCATGGAGTCGGTCTCGAAGCACTTGCGGGGACCATGAGTCTGTCTCCGACGAGTCGGCTTGCCATGAAGGGAAATCTTCATCCCATTACGGATTTTGGAGTGCTGAATCTTGCACGCCAGCTCATTCAGGTGGGAGAAGTCAACATTCAGAAAGACTCTTTTTCTGTGAACTATTTTGAAGCGGAGGTCGCGGGTCGCGCTTGTGTCTGCATCGAGGTCCTGAATCTGAAGCGGCGTGAGGATGTGCTTTTCTGCAAAGCGCACATTTATGTTGATCGTGAACTGAATATTCCGATCCGTTACGTTTCCTGGGGTTGGGGAAAAAATGGCGATTTCCCATTGATGGAGGAGTACACGTACCGGAATTTGAAATTGAATGCTGGACTTACCGATCAGGATTTCGACATTCGGAATCCGAAGTATGATTACCGGGAATCGCGCTAAAGAATCGGGTTTAACTGACTGCGCAGGCGTGTTCCGGAAAATAGGATCTTCTTCCTAAATTGACGCGGAAGCTAAAATATTGGCGGGCATCGAGATGAGCACCGCCAATTTTTTTGTCTCGTCCCCGAGTGAGTTTGGTTTCGGCGTTCCGACCGGTTTTCCTGTCCTTGGATCTCCTAGACCTGATAGCTGGCGGAGATCAGGGGGGGTACCGGGAAACGAAACGCCGGCTTCGTGTCTTCTTTTAAGGAAGGAAAGAAAATGAGAAAGAGTTTTGCTGTGAGCTGTCTGTTTTTTCTGCTGGGACTGGCGGGAACCGCGAATTGGGTTCTGGCTGATTCTTCGGACTATTCCGGGATGAAGATGAGGCGTCTGTCCGGGCGTACGCCGACCTCTGTCGTGACGGATCCGCCGATCGGAAGCGAAGTCCATACAGACGGTATCGTGAAGGAGGAGATCATTCGCGATGAAGTCCTGAGACCAGGGACTGGTACGTATGAAAATGGCGGAATGACGCATGAAGTACGAAAAGAAAATGTGACGGAAACGGTCACTGAAACGGAGCGATTTTCGAAATCAGTGAATGAGACCGTTTCGGATGAGGAAATGAAGCGTGAGCGCGCCACGGTGCTGGAAAATGACTCCGTGAGTGAAAATGGTGTGGGGGCGGAAGCGAATGAGCCGGTAAGTGAGACGGCGGATGAGGCTGAAGATCAGATCCTCACGGACACTGAAGATGGGGGAGCGCCCATTTCCCGTGAGTCGGCATGTGTGCCGTACTGTGAAAATGGAGGGTGGAACGTTCCGTACCGCAGATGCCGTCTCGGAAACTGCTGCCGAAACTTTGAGCAGAACTGCTGTGATCCCTGCATGACGAAATGCTGCCCGTGCGGTCAGAGTGATTTTTGTGCGCCGCGCTGCCGTTTTTTTAGAAAGCATTTCTGGCGAACGCGCTGCTGCTCAAACTGGAGACCGGTTTCTTTTTGTGAACCGTGCTGCACGGAGAGTGGAGCGATGACGTGCGTTACGAGCGATTCGGAATGTACGGAAAGCGAAGCCATCAATTGCGTCACGAGCTGTGATCCGTGCAGTGTTCCGTGCTGCGAGACCGGTACGACGTGCGTGACCGTACGGCGTCATTGCGGTATCTTCTGCCGTCGTGCTCTGCGTCAGGCTCGCTGGACTATGCCGTACCGTACTGCTTATCCTGCATACTCGAGTTACTCCGGTTACTCTGGCTATTCGAATTATGGTGCGTGGAGTAACTACGGCTATGGAAATTCGTGGGCTGGTTCCAGCTGGAATTCCGTCGGGAACACAACGTACAAGACTTCCGACTGCGGCTGCGGAAACTGAGGCACGCTGAAATGAAAACAGGAGATCCGCTGCATCGGCACAGCGGGTCTCCTGCATGTCTTCCAGATCACTCGTCAGACTGTCTGAATGCCGGGTGACCTTAGCATCGGGGTGACCTTAGCGATAGCGAACGCGGTTGGTAGCCGTGAAGATGTTTTCGTGCTGGAGAACGACGGTAAAATTGATGTCCTCTCCGAGATTCTGAAGGTCACACTGGAGGAGTGCGAGGTTCCATTTCGTCGGGATCTCGACCTGGGCGGTGAGGAAAAACTGCACATCGCCGTCCGTATTTTTTTGGCGGTAGCCGTACATGTCCAGGATATTCATCTCATGGTCAGAGAGATACTCGCTGAAACGGCAAACGACACCCGGCTGGTCTTTTCCAAACGCAGTCAGAACAAAACGTTCTGCTTTGTTTTCAGAAGAGAGGGAATCCGCAGTCGTTCTGCGTACAGAGACGTCGATCCTGCATGACTTCGCAGTATGCTCCAAAACGTGTTTCTGAAGGTCTTCCGGAGCAATGTCTTCCGGAATGGTCACGATCATGATCTGCGTAAAGAAACCGCCAAGTACGGTCTGGCTGCTCGATTCAATATTGGCGTTAAGTGCTTCCACTGCCGAGGTCACGGCCGCGATAATGCCCGGATGGTCATCCGACATGATGTTCAAAACGTACGTAAACACGAAAAACTCACTCCTGAAACCGGTCCGAAAGAGACGAGACTCGCGAGGACCAAATCTCTCAAAAAAGGTCTAGCGCCGACATTTACCGACGCATGGGGTCAAAAAATTAAGGTTTTGGGGGACTGAAGACCCGTTGCGGCTGAAACATTTTGCTCGCGGTGTGGTCTCCAGTCTGGATCTGCCTTTCGGCAATTTATTTTTCTACCGGAACGTAGGTGATCCTGACTGACGCATTCTTTACCGGCTCGTTCAGGACGATCCCAATACGCCGGGCAATGTCGCGTGCTCTGAAATCGGCCTCGAAACCGGAATTCGTCAGTGTCCAGTCATTCGAAACGGTTCCGTCGGCAGTTACTTCGATCTCTGCTCGGACAGCATCTTTGCCTTCACCGAAAATGACGGTATTTCCATCGCGTTTCCAGCTCTGAATGGTCACCATCGGCACTTCGAAAGTCTGGGGAGTGTCAAACGTGACGGAATCTTCCACCGAGAATTTCACTTCTGTGCGCGAGTAGGTGAATTTACGCGTCAGTTCCTTGCACGCGGCAACAGCGTAGGCGGCAGAGTATTCCAGAACGAGCGACTCTTCGTCCGTACCGAAGTCGGTCTTCTTCACCGTTGCGGCGTACTGCGCACCCGTTTTCTGAAGCTGGCCTGCGACGACCGGCACATTGTGTCCCCACGAGTTCAGAACGTCGCTGACGTAACGGTCTTTGCTGAACGTGCGGCGTGTGTAGACTTCGCCTCCGAGGTCGAGTGCCGGAAGTTTGCCGCGGTAGAGCAGGACGTACGTTCCGACGTCATTGTGATTATGCTGTTCCGCATTGTGTCCGCCCTTCATCGCAACGGCGAAACCGTCAAGTGCGGCGACTGACTCGGCAAGCACTTTTTTGTCCGAGACTTTCGTCAGCGTCGATTTCCAGCCTTCCGGACGCAGGATGAGGATCTGTGCGGATGGGAACCACGTGCGGTTGGAAATGGGATCCTGCATTTCTTTCACACTGCCGAATTTCGGAGCGTACCCCGCAGAATCTTTCGTCAGCTGCGGCGGAAGATCCGTACCGAAAACACCAAGATTGCAGAGATTCTGTCCCTGTTCGGGGAGCGTGAACTCGTAGTTGTCCAGGTGGAATCCATAGTATCGGTTCAGGAATCCAAGAAGACTGCGTGTCGGGACGGCCGTCATGCTGCAGTCGGCGAAACTCGGGGAGAAACCGGGAAGGATCTCGATCGTGAAGCCATAAAGGGCGACTTTACGGAGCTTTTCTTGGTCAAGGATCTGAATTTTATCATTCGTCGCGCGCCGCACGGTCTCGGAAAGCAGCGCATGGTGGCCGAAGCCGTAGCACCAGTATCCGACGCCTTCCGTGCAGTATCCGTCGTCTGTGTATCCGAGATTGGAACGCTGGATGAATTTCTCAGCTGCTGCGAGGAACCATGCGCGTTCCTCTTTCGATTCGATGTGCGTGAGAGCTGCGCCGGTGACGCCAGCCAGACAGACAGCGTTCCAGTTATTGATGCCGCGGACCCACCAGAGATGCGGTTTTCCAGTCTCGATGTGCGTGCGGAACGGGATGAAGCAGCGGAGTGCCAGCTGACGGTCCAGTTCCTTGCGGACGTCTTCGGAAAGACGGTCGCCGAGGATCTTGCCGATGGTCGCCAGATTCCATGCAATGTTGCTCGATGCGAGGTCAATATCGTAGCGTCCGTTGAAATTGTTGAGAGCGCGGTCATGTGCCGGAAGGACCCAGCTGCGGTCCGCGAAAAACGCTTTCAGGTGCTCTTCGATCCGCGGAATGAAACGTCCCTGATTCTCGAAACACTCGGCAAGCACCGCGCGGTTCAGTCCGGAATTGCGCCGATTGTACGCATTCTGGTAGTTCGTTCGGTTACCGTTCTGCGTGAACTGAAGGTAAAGTTCATCCGGAACCACGGCGACCGGCGTCTTCATTTCCTTTTCGACGGTCGAAATCACCTTGCGGTACTGCGGTTTTTTGGAAAGCTCTTCCCAAAACGCACGGTCCGAGATGGACGGAAGGATGCAGAAATCTTCCGAAAGCATCGGCGCAAGCTCTTTCGAACGCTGCGTAAGCTCTTCCAGAAGGCCGGGTTCCGGAATCGGCGCCGCGAATGTCTTCACTGCAAAAACCGCCACAGCAAAAAATGCCGCGAACGTGAACAAAATACTTTGGATCCAATGGCGCATTGGTCTTTCCTTTCAATTTAAACTAATTATGGCGGGATAATACAATTAATTTTGGATGTTTAATGTGCATTTCGGTGTTTCTTTGCGCATTTTGGCGCATTTGGGGCGGAATTTCAGTTCTCAAAAAAACAGTCCGGTTCCGGGCCGAGGTAGTCGCCGGTCAGCGCAAATGCTCGGGCACGGGAACCGCCGCAAATGTGTCTGTCTTTGCACACACCACAGATGCCATGGTATTGGTCTGGATCCTGAAGCTGACGGAAAACCGGGTGTTTCTGGTACGTTTCCACGACAGAAACATTCGGGAACTGTCCGCATTCGACGGGCAGGAAACCGGCCGGGTAAATGATCCCGTTATGCGCGACGAACATGATGCCGCGTCCATCGGTGATCCCCAGCGGAGCTCGGCTTCCATGGCGGTGCGGAGCGCGATTCATGTTTGCGGCGAATTGGGAGCGGCTTTTGGGGGCAGCGAGCGGGTCGCCTCCGTGTTCAAGAACGAATCGGCGATAGAACGGCGCCTCCGTCGTCTTCACGCTGTACGGTTTCGTCTGTGCGTGTGTCCAGAGCCGTTCAAAGACCTGGCGGTACTCTTCCGGCGCGATACGCTGTTCCTCGATGCCGCGTCCGACCGGGACGAGGAAAAAGACGGACCACATGGCGATGCCGCGGCTTTCGAGCAGGTCGGCGATCTGATCGATCTGCTGGAAATTCCGCTTCGTGATGGAAGTGTTGATCTGAACGGGAAAATCGAGTTCCGCGGCGAATCGGAGCATTTCCATCGTCTGCGCGAAACTGCCCTCGAAACCGCGGAAAGAATCATGCGTCTCGGCATCCGCACCGTCCAGGCTGATCCCAATGGCAGAAACTCCGGCTTCTTTGGCTTTTCGGAAAGCGTCAAACGTTGCCAGCGGCGTGGCAGAAGGAGTCAGTGCCGTCGTGATCCCCTTGGAAACTGCGTACTTCAAAAGGTCAAAAATGTCGGCGCGTTTTAACGGGTCGCCGCCAGTGAAACACATGTTCGGCTTGCGCGGAAAAGAGGCGACCTGATCGATGAGCAGCTTCGACTGTTCATGCGTGAGTTCATCCGGAGCCGCATCATGCTGGGCACTGGCACGGCAATGTTTGCACTGAAGGTCGCAGGCGCGAGTAACTTCGTAATAAAACATCAGGGGATTTACCCCAAAATCTTCGGATGTGTAGGGGGCTATTTTCATTTTTTTGCCTCTTGGATCGGAAAACGGAAATCTCACTTTAATTTTACCCAAGGTATCCCTTTCTGTCAAGGGGCCGGAGCAGGTTTTTTGACGTTACGGAAAAAAAATCCTGCATTCCATGCGGGACAGCGTATTTGGAACGGCCCTGACGCGTCTCTTACGGGCTATTCCGGAAAGTGCACTCCGGCCCGGACCGCGATTTTTACCACTGAGTGCACAGAAGAAACGCAGAAACACACTGAAAAGAAAGAAAAGAGGGAAAAAGGCAGTGAACGCGCCCTGACACGAATTTCACGGAAAACACGAAAAGACACGAAAGATTTAAAATATTTTTAAGAGCCTTTTGGTGTATTTCGCATTTTTTCGTGTTTCCTCTCAGTATCTTTCTGTGAACTCTCCAGTGTCTTTCAGTGAACTCTGTGTCTTCAGTGGTAAAATTCAGTGGTGAAACTGGTACGCAGTTCCCGGATGGCCCCTCTTCCGAAACACTGCTTCCGAAACACTGTGGAGAGAAAGTCAGAGAAAGTCAGAGAAAGTCAGAGAAAGTCAGAGAAAGTCAGAGAAAGTCAGAAAGAGTGGGGTTTCTTTTATTTGCTCCCCCTTGCGAAAAAACGCAAAGTGTGGTAAAATGTACGGCATTGATTTTTTGAAATTTTCCTTTAAGCAAAAATTGAAAGGGATCCTCTCATGCCGATCACCGAAATCCTTTCCCAAAACGCACAGCTTTACGGAGATGAGGTCTGTCTTGTGGAACTGAATCCGGAGGACGACGAAAAACGCCGTGTCACGTGGAAAGAGTACGAGCTGATCGAGGATACCGCAAAGGATGGTTCCCGCCGTACGATGACGTGGAGGGAATTTGATGAAAAAGCGAACCGGTTCGCAAATCTGCTGCTAAGCCGCGGAGTGAAAAAGGGAGACAAAGTCGCGATTTTGCTGATGAATTGCCTGGAATGGCTTCCGATCTATTTCGGGATCCTCCGTACCGGTGCGCTTGCTGTTCCAATGAATTTCCGTTATGCTGCAGATGAGATCAAGTACTGTCTCGGCCTTTCTGAATCTACGACGCTGATCTTTGGGCCGGAATTCATTGGCCGTATCGAATCGATCTGCGATCAGATCCCGCGTGTGAAGTACCTCTTCTACGTCGGCGAAAACTGCCCGACTTTTGCGGAAAGCTATGACCGGCTCATTACGTACGCTTCGGCCGACACGCCGGATATTCCGCTTACAGATGAAGACGATGCTGCGATCTACTTTTCATCTGGAACGACCGGTTTTCCCAAGGCGATCCTTCACCCGCACCGGAGTCTTGTTTCGTCGTGTATCACCGAGCAGAAGCATCACGAGCAAACGCGCGAGGACGTTTTTCTCTGCATTCCGCCGCTTTACCATACGGGCGCGAAGATGCACTGGTTTGGAAGTTTCCTTGCCGGAAGCAAAGCGGTCCTGCTGCGGGGTGTGAAACCGCAGTGGATCCTGCGGGCCGTCTCGGAAGAGAAGTGCACGATCGTGTGGCTCCTCGTTCCGTGGGCGCAGGACATTCTTGACGCCATCGAACGCGGCGACGTGAAACTCGAGGATTTCCAGCTCGCGCAGTGGCGTTTGATGCACATTGGCGCACAGCCTGTCCCGCCAAGTCTCATTCATCGATGGCATCAGTATTTCCCCGATCATCAGTACGATACGAACTACGGCCTGAGCGAATCGATTGGTCCCGGATGTGTGCATTTGGGGATCGAAAACACGCACAAAGTCGGTGCGATCGGCGTGCCGGGGTACGGTTGGGAGATCCGTATCGTGGATGAGGACCGGAAAGAAGTATCACAGGGTGAAGTGGGAGAATTAGCGGTCAAAGGGCCCGGTGTCATGACGTGCTACTTCAACGACCCGAAAGCGACTGCCGAAACCCTTGCCGACGGCTGGCTCTTCACCGGAGATATGGCACAGATGGACGACGACGGCTTCATTTACCTCGTGGATCGAAAGAAGGACGTCATCATCACCGGCGGTGAAAATATCTACCCGGTCCAGATCGAAGATTTCCTCCGACAGCACAGCTCCATCAAAGACGCGGCCGTCATCGGACTGCCGGATGCCCGTCTTGGCGAGATCACTTGCGCGATCATTGAACTGAAGCCCGGTTTTGAGGCGACAGAAGAGCAGATCGCTGAGTTCTGTACTGGACTTCCGCGTTACAAACGGCCGAAAAAAATCATTTTTGCCGAGATCCCGCGTAATCCGACCGGAAAGATCGAAAAACCGAAACTTCGCCAGATCTACTGCGGGAAAAGTCTCGTGCAGACGCAGATCGAAAACTGACGCGTACCGATCCAAGCTGCGGTTTTGGGCCGCTGAAACCGCAGAAGATCCGCAGAAACTGCAGAAGAGCCCAGAGTCGCAGGAGAGCCCAGAAGTCGCAGGAGAGCGCAGAAACACGCTGAAACGGAAGGAGAAAAGAAGATTCCTGACGCGAATTTCGCGGAAAACACGAAAAGACACAAATGAATTTTTAAAAATTTAAAAATATTTTGTAAGATCCATTTTTTTAGTGCTTTTCGTGTTTAATATTCAGTGTGTGTCTGTGTGTCGCAGTGGTGGAGATCGCGATGAGAATGAGTATGCAGTTTTCGGATGATCTTTTTGTAAAAATTTTCTGAAAGATCCATTAAAAAACCGTGCGTTGGTCAACACACGGTTTGGATTCTATTCTGCGTTCATATCTTTCGCTTTTCTTCAGGTGTTCATGACGAAATTTCGAATAAAATCATTCAGCTTTGCTCCCTGCGTAAGGCACATTCCGTGACCGGCATGCGGAAGAATGACTTCGCTTTCTCGTTTTTGGGGAGGCACCACCGAGTCCTTTTTCCCGCGAATGCAAAACGTTGGGAACTGAAATTTATGTTCTTTGCTCCGTTTCCAGCTATACAGCATACGGACGATATGAAAACTGCGGCGGACGGGAGTTTCGATGATTTGCAGATACATTTCCCTTTTAGCATCTGACATTGTGTCTTTGGGAGTGAAAAACAGGCGGAGACGACAAAACGTTTTGATCGTCAGCCACGTGCCGTCCGGGAAAATATTCAGTGCACGACCTAAAAACATCCATTTCCAGGAAATATCATTGGGTTTATCTGCACATGCGAATCGGAAGCAGGCATGAACTTTCACGCCTTTCTTCTCCAGAAATTCTCCAACGATCGGAGCACACATTCCGCCGAAACTGTGTCCTCCGACGTAACATCCGAGAGCCGGATCCTGACGGTTTGCAGGGAGTGCATTTTCAGAATAGTACGTTTCCCAGACGTATTCAGCCCAGCGAAGCGCAAAACTTTCGACCTGGTCTTTACTGGTGGGACGGACCCACTCTGGAATGATGACGTTTAAAATATTGTTCAGCCCGTCTCTTTGGGTCGCAAAAAGACGTTCATTACAGGCAAGTCCTGGAAAAAGAAACAATGGGGTTTTCATGGGATCTGTTTCCAAATTTACGGTACTTTGAATTTCCAAATCGCTGAACGGATTTTAGTATATCCTTTCCATGGGCAAATGGCACCAAAACAAACGGGGAAAGGACAGAGACAAGTCTTGACTAAAAGTCTACTTGTGGATATTATACCACATTTTAAAAGAATGTACAGACCCCCGGACTGTGGAAAAGGTCGATTTTTTCAATTTTCCTAAATTAAAGATAAAATATTTTGCCAAATCGGAAAATCTTTCAGGTGCCCCGATTTTTTCCTAGATGGTGCTGCTGTCAGAGTGCAGGACCTGCGAAATGTGTGAAATGATGTCCGATGCGATCATGGAACACACACCCAATTCCGCAGCTGCGAGGTCTCCGGCTTTTCCATGGATCCAGACTCCAAGACGTGCCGCATCCCGCGAAGAGACCCCAAGCCGGAACATTTGCGCACAGACTGCCGCGAGGATCCCCGTCAGTACATCTCCGCTTCCCCCGGTTGCCATGCCGGGATTGCCGGTCGGATTTCGGAAAGAGTGTGTTCCGTCGGAAATCTGCGTTCCAGCCCCTTTCAGTATCGTGACCGTTTCATTTTCCTTTGCGAATCGGACCGCACGTTCCCGTTGAAGTTCCGGAGACTGTGCGGGGGCGTCTGGACAGAGGCGTGCAAATTCTCCGGGATGCGGCGTTACGAGGCGCAGGTTTGCGTGCGGCGGGAGTTTTCCGTCATTTCGTGACGAGTACTCAGAAAGCGCGTTCAGAGCATCTGCGTCGAAAATTGCCGGGAGAGGGAGACGTTCCCAGAGACGCAGCATCAGCCGGTCCAAGTCTTTCGAGCGTCCTAGACCTGGACCGATCGCTGCAATGTCGGCATTTTGTGCAAGCGTGAAGAGCTTTTCTTCCGCCGATCCTGAGATCGTTCCGTCAGGACTTTCTGGCAGAGGAGCCGTCGTGAATTCCAGACCAAGTGTAGAAACGATCGGAACGAGACGCTCCGGGACCGCCGTTTTTACCAGACCCGCACCCGTCCGGAGCGCCGCCATCGCACAGAGTGCCGCGGCTCCAGACATTCCGAACGATCCGCCGATGACCAGCACGGTACCGAACGTACCTTTGTGCCCGTCTTGCGGACGTTCCCTCAGACGCGCAAGGAGCGTTTCGAGCGAGTTGCGTTCTGATTCGGATCCTGATTTTTCCATGAGACGGACTCCTTAAAGCGATCCATTCGATCCATCAGTTCATTTGATCCATTTGATCCATTGAGCTCATTCTCCGAGCTTTCGGATCCAAACGTTTCGGAAACGTACCGGACTTTCGTGATCCTGGAGGAAAAGCGGTCCGTAACCGGTCTCGATCTGTTTCTGCCAAAGCGCACGCAAATGGTCGGTCGCGCCGTAGCGGAATGGATGGTAGTGCGAGACCGGTTCGTCAAATTCGGTGAACTCGTGGATCATCTGACCATTCAGGCAAGCGGTGATCCGGCCGTTCTGAACGATTTTCCCGGAAGTGTCCCGGCGCGGCGCGATGTAGAGGATGTCGAGCGTCTGCCATTCTCCCGCAGGACGCGCAGCATTGACTTTCGGCGCCTGGATCCCGTAAACGGCACCCGCAGTACTTTTGGAATCAAGTTCTGCTTTCCCGTGACTGTCCATGATCTGCACTTCATAGTTTCCGTGGATGTACAGCCCGCTGTTTCCGAAATTTTCCGGCGTGACCATGAATTCTGCATGGATCTCCGCATCACGGAAGAGAACTTCCGAGAAAATGTGGCTTGAGCGGACCGGATCTTGCGCACTGACCGGACGGCGAGTCGTGGAGATCAGCGTCTCAGCCTCGACGCGCCAGTCGGCCGGAGTCCCCTCTTTCGAGAGAAAGCGATTCACCAGCGTTCCGTCCTCGGCAGTTCCGAAAAGGAGGATCGCATCGGCGGGCATCGTTTCAGACGGAGTCCAGCCGAAAACTCTTGGAGCTGCGGAAATCACGCACAAAAACAGCGTGCAGAAAACTGCGAAAACTTGAAATACGAAACGGTATGATCTTTTCATGAGCGGATCCCAACAAAAAATGGTGAGTCTCTCTACTTGACCGGACAGCCGCAATTTTGATTCACGGGGATCAGACAGAGGAATTTCAGCGTAATGTGGCCCGTGTTTTTGACTTGGTGCGGTTCATTCGGCGGAACGAAGGCGAAAGAACCTGGACGGACAGGATGTTCTTCTCCGCTGCACAAGACGGTCGCAGAGCCCTGCAGGAAGTACATTTCATGCTCCCACGGATGCTCATGATCCGGCGTACAGCCGCCCGGCTCCAATTCAAACTGGCGCATGGCGAAGACGGGGGCTCCATCATTTGCCCCAACGAGGAGACGCATTTTTGCGCCTTTCGCGCCGGGCTGCTCGACTGCGTTTGCGGGGATCTGATCCGCGTGCATGATTTTTTTCATTTTTCGTTCTCCTGTGAAAGTAAAATCGGCTTTCTCTTCATTTTAGCACAAATCACGTTTTTTGGAAAGGGGGGACTAAATGGTTTGGGCAGTTCCCTTGACTCTTTTCTTTGGGAGAGTTCAGGTACTTCCCCAAAGCATGGAATCCATGAACACGTCCGCGAATCCGTCTTCGAGTGCTAGGTCGATGCACTGTGTTTTGCGGGCTAGGGTTTCTGCGCGAGTCCAAAGTTCGGGCGTTCGTGCCGCGATGATCGAGCCGGCAAGCGATGTGTTTCCGAGAAAATGAATGTTTTTCGGAGGTACGTCTACAGGGATCAGACCGATCCTCTGCGCATTTCGGATCCGCAGGCTCTTTCCGAAACCGCCGGCAATGTGAAAGGCGGTGAGCTGGGATGCTCTCAGTTTTCCCCGCCGCATCAGAAGCTGGATCCCGGTACGTATCGCTCCCACGGCAAGCTGAAGTTCCCGAAAATCTTCCTGCGTGACGCAGATCTTGCCCGAAATGTGAAACCCGGTCATTTCCGGCGTGATTTTTCGGATCCGCCGACTCCACGCAGCCGGAATTTCTTCCGAAAGCTCTTCTGGTTCCAGAAGGCGTCCGTCCGCAGTTAGGATCCCCAGCCGAAGGAGTTCTGCCGTAAGGTCGATCAGTGCCGAGCCGCAGATGCCCACTGCGGGTTCATCGCACATGGTTTCGAAAAAAGGTTTTCCATCCCGATCTTCCACATGAAGGACCGCCCCCGTCTCTGCACACATTCCGCAGGAGATCTTCGCGCCCTCGAAACAGGGGCCCGCTGCCGTTGCGCACGCGATCCTTTCGGAAGGCGTTTTCAGCACGAGTTCGCCGTTTGTGCCTAGGTCCAGAAGGAGTTCGTATCGCTCATTTTCATACGTTTCCATACATTTACGACTTTCCGGGTGCAGCGCGAGCATCCCGGCAGTGATGTCACCGCCGACAAATGCTCCGATGACTGGAAAAAGGAAGATCCGGGTCTCTGGACGGAAAGAGGAAAATGTGCCTTTCCAGCACGGATCGCCGGCAAATCCAGTGCTTTTCAGGTCGCTGGACGGTGCGAACGGAAAGAGTGCGAGCGGTGAAAGATCGAGGCCTGCGAGTGTTTGCAGCATCGTCGTGTTTCCTGCGAAAACGAGACGCCGTACGGAGGCAAAGAGCGTTTTTTCCGTCAGTGTGAGGCGGAGAGGAACGGGCGTTTGCGGCCTCTCCAATTTCAGTGCGGCAGTCGCAGTAAAGAGTTCCCGCGTCATTTCAAGGACGGCTTTCAAAAGCACGGACTGCAGCTCTGCAAGCTGTGCAGGATGTCGGGTCCCGTATTCGATCCGCGAGATGACGTCCGCGCCATACGGAGCCTGCGGATTGGGACGGGAAACAGTGGCAAGAATGGACTTTTCCTGGATCAGAGAGGCGGCCAGAGTCGTCGTGCCGAGATCAAACGCGAGCGAAAAACCGCCGGGCTGCTGAGGTCCCGAGGCTGGATGACGGCGTTCCCAAGCGTCCGCTTTCTCGAGGAGTTCCGGAGCGAAACGGGTCTGGATGAGCTGATGCCGAACTGGAATTTCCGGCAAAAGGACCGTCATGTCGCGGTCGATGACGGTTTGGCACGCACGGACAGTCTCTCCGGAAGCAAGTTGGACCGTACATTTTCCGCACGTTCCGCCCCCGCCGCACGGCATTGGAAGGACTTCTCCCAAATGCGTGCGAATGATGTCGGAAAGCCGGGCGTTTTCTGCAGCGTCGACCGTTTTAGCCTGATTCGGAAAGTGGATCTTCATCTTTTATGGAACGAAAATAAAAAAAGGGATCCCCGGATCCTGTGCGATGAAAGAAACTTGCCTTTTCATGCAGGATCTGGGGACTTCTGAAAAATCAGAACGACTCGAAAAACCCCGACTGTCCGTCATTCAGAAACGTTCCGGAAAGGGGAAATGCCGGCCGTGTTCCGAATGCCAAACAGGGGAAAGCTATTCTCCCGCGGCCTCGCTGACCTGGATCATTGCACTGAGAATATCGTGCCAAGTCGCGGGGTTCATCATGCACGCATTGGGGAACATGCAGCCGTCCCAGCAGATGTGCTTCAGTGCGCCGGTGAATTTTCCAGATCCATCGCAGAGCCAGAATTTCGCATGATGCGGAATGTTCAGCTTGCCGTTCGGGTCGTTCACGAGGCAGTGGCGTCCCGTTTTGTCGTGATCGCCGGAGCCGAAAACGGAGCCGTCGTTCTGCGCGACATGAAAATCGATGACCCATGGACGCAGTGCTGCGGTGAGCTTGAAAAGTGCTTCGTCGAGCACTTCCGGATCTTTCCAGTCGTAGTTTTCCGGAAGAATGCGGTCTTCCGGCGCATTGTATCCGAGGAGGTAGAGCAGCGTATGCGACATATCGGCCTGGAAACCGAAGATCTCCGGCCAGGCGACGCCTTCCAGAACGCGAAGCATCCATTTCCAGGAGTGCATCCCGCCCCAGCAGATCTCACCTTCCGCTGCGAGCCGTTCGCCGTAATCTGCCGCGATCTTAGCCGCTTCGGTGAAGGTCTCGATGATCCGATTCGTATTTTCGACCGGCTCAGTGCTCCACTCTTCCACTCCGCACGAGGAATCCACGCGGATGCACCCGCCGGGACGGACGCCGAGTTCACGCAGCTTCATTCCGATCCGGCACGCTTTGCGCACCATCTCGCAGAATCGGTCACGGTCTTCCTGCGACCCCATCGCGCTTCCGCCGCCGCATCCGGCCCAGATCGGAGCGACGCAGGATCCGATCTCCAGTCCGAGTCCCCGCACTTTGTCCGCGAGCCGTTCGAGGTCCTCGTCCGTGCTGTTGATGTCGATGTGCGGCAGAGAGAGGAAAAGGTCCACTCCGTCAAATTTTCGGCCGTTTACGTTCGTATCGGCAGTGAGCTTCAGCATCGTATCCAGGTCAATGAACGGTTCCGTGCCGGGCTGACCTTTACCGACGACACCGGGCCACATCGCGTTGTGCAGTTTCAGCATAAATTTCTCCTGAGGTTAAAGGCGGGTCAGTGAATTGCGGGAGAATCATCTTCTATCCCTGTCTGGACGGCGTTTCATTTTGTTTCCTGTCCGGACGGCGTCCCGGCACATTCTACTGTTTGTAGTTCGGATCGGTTGCCAGATTCCAGCTGTGGCCGGCCCCGTTATCATCGGGACACATAAGCGAACAAAACGTCGTGTAGTGGATGGCTTTGTTCAGCGCACGCACACTTCCGTCGGCAAACGCGAAATTGTTCACCTGGGAATGTCGGCTGGAGACGTAATTGCTGAAGTCAGTCTGAGCAGAGGAACCGTTCCAGTTCAGCCCGAAGTGCTTGTACGCGTGATCCGCGCTGCCGGTGCTGTCCCATCGGTCACTGGGACGGTAGTCGGTCGAGAGGTTGCTTCCTCCGGGGGCTTTTTTGTAGCATTTTTCGGAGATGAGGATCGTGTAGCTCGCGCCGTCGTGAATGCTCGAAATGGAAGATTTCGTGTAGGACTTTCCCTTTCCATAGTAGTAGAAAAGGAGTCCGGAACCGCGCACACGCTTGCTCGGATTGGTGGTGCCGGATTTGTAGTCGGAACCATAGTAGGATGGATTTCCCACGTTCGCCTGGTAACTGAATCCATTCGCTGCCGCATCACCGGCCGGGCACTTGAACTGTTTCACGGGCGTCGTTTGGTAGTTGCTGTTCATGAGGTCGTCCTGGATCTTTCCCATGCCAAGCTCTTCGAGGATCTGAACGTACCAAGTCGAGTAACTATTTCCCTGTCTTCCCACGTACGGAAGCCTGTCTTTGTTGCTGTCATAGGCGACCATCGCCATGGCGAGTTCCCTCTGATTGTTCGCGCAGGTTGTCTGAAGAGCTGTCAGACGCGCATTTACGATGGCCGGCATGAGCAGTCCTACCAGTACCCCGATGATGGCGATGACGACGAGCAGTTCCACGAGCGTGAAACCGCGGCGCATGGCAGACGCTGACGTTTTTCGAACGGACATGAGTTTCCCCTTTTCTCTTTTTTCTCTTTCTGTATGGACGATTTCCATCGCCGTCTTTTTCTTTTCGTTTGGACGATTTCTTTACCGTCTGTACTTGACTTTTTTCTTTACGCACCCTACGGCGCAGAGGTTCAGTCTATCTTTTTTTCGACAAAATGCCCCTGATTCTTTTATTTTGCCTGATTTTCAGGAAATTTCCAGCCCCCGGACCCGATTTTTCTTGAAATTTTTGAAAAAAAGTGCCTCGGGGGGCTGGATTTATTTGAGTATTTGGTGCAAAATAGTACGTAGAAGAAAAAAAGACCCGATCGGTGTACGCAGGAAGCCGTCATCGGGAGGGGCAGTGTACCGCTTTTTCAGAGTACTTATTTTTCAGAGTACTTAGGTCCGGAAAATCGTGCGGACCGAAAATTCAGAAAACCAAAAAGGAACAGAATCATGAAATTATCCCATTCCAAAGGGTTTACTCTTGTGGAACTCCTCGTCGTCATCGCGATTATCGGCGTCCTCGTGGGACTCACCATTCCGGCAGTTCAGGCCGTGCGTGCCACCGCGCGTCAGACGCAGTGCCTCAACAATGTGAAACAGCTTGCCGCCGCTGCCGCTGCTCACGAAACAACGCTTGGGTATCTTCCCAATTACTGGGGGACCTACGGTACCAATAATGCAAACGGAAACTGGGTCGTACCGCTTCTTCCGCACTTGGGTGAAGGGCCTGTTTGGAGTCAGTGGGAAAATGGCAAAGGATCTACTCAGGAACGCTATCCGACTCTTTCCTTCCTCATTTGCCCGATCCAGCCTGCTAAAAAGAAAGTTCAGGCGGGACTCTCCTACGGAGCAAACTGCGGCTACTACAATGGAAGCGGGATCCAGGGAGACGACAAAGGGAAAAAGGTCTACGCATACCAGCTTGGCGCCTTCGTACATAAAAATAACCAGAGATCCCGTATCTCCAAAATGAAGGACGGGGCTTCCTACACGATCCTCTTCGGCGAAAACGCACAGGCGTATTCGTGGAATTCCTCCAATGTCTACGACTTCGGCATCGTGTGGAACTCCAATACTTCGACGCTCCTGAATATTGGGATGGATGTCAAAAGCACGACACGCTCCTGGAAGTATGCACGTCCCGCAAGCCGTCACGCGCAAAACGGCGCACATGTTGCGTTTGCTGACGGAGGCGCTCAGTATATTAATAAAAATGTTGATCGGCTGACTTACTGCCAGCTTATGGCGCCGGACGACAAAAAAGCTGCGGCCTACTATGGAAGCATAAGCAACCCCATGAACTTGGGGACTATCGACCGTTAAGAAATGCAGGCTTCAGCGGAGCCGGAATTTTACGGGAGTCTCTACAGCTCGTGAGGCTCTCGTACGTTTGATCTCCTGCCGCAGTCAGTGAACTGTCCGTTTACCCGCCCCTTAATTTTTATGTCCTTAATTTTCATGTCCGTTTTCAGGAGTTCAAAAATGCTGAAACACGTCCTTACCCTCGCCTGTCTGATTTCCTTTACCGCATTTTCTGCCGTCTCTGTGCAGGCAGTGAATTACGATGAATCGAAAGTTCCCGAGTACACGCTGCCGGATCCGTTGGTCTTTAACGACGGTTCCGCAGTTAAAACAGCTGCCGACTGGACCGGAAAACGCCGCGCGGAAATTTTCCGTCACTTTCAGGAAGAAATGTACGGTTTCCTTCCGGAAATGCTCGCGAAAGCGGGAGATCACCCGGATTTCGTCACCTTCCGCCTTCTGGAATCCTCGGAGGATGCCCTCGATGGAAAAGCCATCCGTAAGCAGGTCGAGCTGACGTTCACCAATCCGCAGAAACCGGACAAAAAAGTGACCGCCAACCTCCTGCTCTACATTCCGAAAAACGCACAGAAACCCGTTCCCGCATTCTTGGGGCTGAATTTCTACGGGAATCACGCTGTCGAAAATGACCCGGCGATCCTCCTCTTCCATGATCGGGCGGGCAAGGTCATCACCGAAGCCACGGTCGACAAAGAGGGGAAACATTCCCGCGGCGGAAACCGTACGCAGTGGCTCGCGCCGAAACTCATCGAAAACGGCTACGCGCTGGCGACGATGCACTACATCGACCTAGCAAACGACTCGCTTCAGAACGGTTTCAAGACAGGACTCTTCGACCTCTACTCCGACTACGAAAACGACGCATCCCGCGGCCCCGCTGACTGGGGATCCATCACCGCGTGGGCGTGGGGATTGAGCCGTGCGCTGGACTACCTTGAAACGGATGAACTCATCGATGCGAAAAAAGTCGCTGTCCTCGGTCACTCTCGTCTCGGAAAGACCGCGTTGTGGGCCGGAGCGTCCGATGAACGTTTCGCCTTCGTTATCTCGAACAATTCGGGCTGCGGCGGTGCGGCACTCAGTCGGCGTGAATTCGGAGAGACCATCCAGACCATGAGCGGCGGTCTCCGCTACTGGTTCTGCCCGAATTTCTGTAAATTCGGTCCGCGTGTCAATGATTTCGCCATCGACCAGCACGAACTCATCGCGCTTGCCGCTCCGCGTCCAGTCTACGCCGCCAGTGCGCAGAACGACCAGTGGGCCGACCCGAAAGGCGAGTACCTTTCCTGCCTCCACGCGGTCCCTGTCTATGAACTCTTCGGCATCGAAAAACCGTTTGCCGGCCGTACTGTCCCGGAAATGGCTGAGCTGA
The DNA here is from genome assembly GCA_017403345.1 of Thermoguttaceae bacterium. Taxonomy (GTDB): domain Bacteria; phylum Planctomycetota; class Planctomycetia; order Pirellulales; family Thermoguttaceae; genus RGIG3701. The sequence continues at coordinate 39,394 of JAFQOH010000021.1, read as the reverse complement.
ACACGTCCGTCGGAAACGTCATCGGACACCATATCCGAACCGGAAAACACGACGTTACGGAATTCGACTGGGACCAGTACATCCGTTTCGCGGACCGTTTTCTTAAGTAAATACCATTTCCTTAAGTAAATTTTGACGGAATGGAGAGCTTCGGCTGGATTTGGCCGGAGTTCTCTTCTGATCGGGCATTTTCCTGCCTCAACTTCCCGACTTTTCTGATTTTTTGAGAGGTTTCCCATGAAAAGCGTGACACGCCGCCAATTTCTCGCCGCAGGAACGGCATTCGGAATCGTTTCGTCTTTTTCTGCTCCAGTTGTCTGGGCCAATGACGCTTCCTCCATTCCTTCGCCCGGAGAGGAACTTCGCTTTGCGCTCATCGGCTGTGGAGGGCGCGGGATGCTTCTCGCTGACGTCACGGCAAAACTGCCGGGAATGCGCCTCACTGCCGTCTGTGACCCGGATCGCTCCCGGCTCGAACCGGCTGCGCAAAAGTACGGTCTGGAGAAAGCCGTTACCGATCTGCGCAGGCTCCTTGATGATCCCGAAGTGGATGCCGTTCTCATTGCGTCGCCAAATCACTGGCACTGTCTCGCCGCGATTTGGGCGATGCAGGCCGGGAAGCACGTTTACGTGGAGAAACCGCTCTGTCTCTCGTTCTGGGAAGGGCGCCAGGTCGTCAATGCCGCGAAAAAGTACCGAAAACTCTGCCAGATCGGTACCCAAATGCGCACGGATGCCGTCCTTCATCCCTTTGTGAAAAAGAAACTTCATGAAGAAAAGCTCCTCGGCGAGATCCGCTCGGTCCGCGTGAACCGTTCGTGGCCCCGGCGTCCGATCGGTCTGCGGGAAACTCCGTGCCCCATCCCGGAAAACCTCGACTACGATCTGTGGCTCGGACCTGCGCAGGATCTGCCGCTCTACCGAAACCGCATTCAGTACGATTGGCATTGGATGTGGAATACCGGGCACGGCGAAATGGGAAACTGGGGCGCTCATTTGCTCGACGATTGCCGAAATGATGTTCTGCAGGACCGCGTTTCCATTCCGAAGCGCGTTCTGTCCATCGGCGGAAGAGTCGGCGAAAAAGATGCCGGTGAGACGCCGAACATGGCACTCTCTTGGTTCGATACGGGAAGTATTCCGGTCGTTTTCGGCATTTCGGGACTTGAAGACGCCAAAAAACGCCATTTCACCGGAAACACGAAAGGACCGCGAAGCGGATACGTCGTCTACTGTGAGGGCGGACGTTACGAAAAATTCTGGGGCGGCGGCGTTTTCTTCGACGCGGAAGGAAAGAAAATCTGCGAGATCGCGGGAAATTCCGAACACTACGGCGCGTTCCCGCACATTCAGAATTTCGCAGATGCACTGAGAAACGGAAACGAAGCGGAACTCAACGCACAGATCGAAACGGGATTCCGCTCTTCCTTTTGGTACAATGCGCCGAACATGGCGTACCGGCTCGGCAGAAAGTACTCGAAAAGTGAAGTCGTTTCGTTCCTTGAAGAGACTGGAAAGACCGGATGCTGGGGGGAAGTCCTGAGCGAAATGGAAGAGCATCTCGCGAATAATCAGATCGCGATGGAAGACGGAGCGTTTACCATGAGTCCCTGCCTGGAACTCGATGCACAGACGGAACGTTTTGTCGGCGATTCCGCAGAAGACGCGAACCGATCGGCAGAAATGCGTCCGAAACGCGGAGTATTTGAAGTCCCGGAAGTTTTGCTTTAAATTTCGGCTATTCCGGAAAGTGCGTACCGATCCAGGTTTCGATCTCACCACTGAGTGCACCGAAGAGACGCAGACTCACACTGAAAAGAAAGAGGAAAAAGGGAGTGAACGTGCCCTGACACGAATTTCACGGAAAACACGAAAAGACGCAAATTTTGAATTTTTAAAAATTCAAAATTTGTTCGGGAAATCTGTTTTTTACTGCTTTTTGTATTAAGATCAGTGTTTCTCTGTGAGTTTTCAGTGTCTTCAGTGGTGAAACTGGTACGCAGTTCCCGGATGAACCTAAATTTCCGGACTTCGCTCCCCGATCATTCTGCCGTAATGTACTCTTGGAGCATGACGCGGATCTCCGGCCTTAAACCGACTGTGGGGACCCGAAAAACTGGGAAACCGAGACTTTCCGCCAGCTCGCGTGCTTCCACGTCCAAATCGTACGCGACTTCCATGTTCTCAAATGGGAATCCAAGCGGAATGAGCAAAAGCGGCGGCTGTGCTGTGCCGGGGACACGATGATCCTGAATGATGGGATCCTGAATGACGTCGAGCGTTGACGGCTCCAGCCACGGGATCGGCGCAGCACTGGCACTCTGCCAGCCAAGAAGAACGCGGTTTTGCGGGAAACGTGCTTCCAGTCTCTTCACCGCCGCCAGTACTTCCGCCTCGTACCCATTTCTGCGGGCCAACGCGGTCGGCAGGGAATGGATCGAGAAAAGAAGGACCGCATCATTTCGGCGTTCCTCGGAAATTTTCGCGAGTACCTCGGAAATGCCGGCAGTCACTGCGTTCAGAAAATGTGTGTTTTCCGAAAACGGCGGGAAGAATTCTGCTTCTGGAAACGCGTCTTCTCCCAATTCATTCGCAAGTTCCTTCTGGACCTGCGTCCATTTCTCGAAATACGTCGTAAGATACCCGCCAAACGGAGACGGAATGAAAACGAGAGGCCGTCTCTTTCCTTCCATTGCCATTTGCCGAAGAGTTTCTTTCAGGTCTGGTTTGGCGTATCGGCACCCGAAAAAAACGGGAAACTCCGGAACTTCTTCAGACCAGAGACGCATGAATTCTCGAATCGCGCCGTTCATGGGGCTTCGCCCGTCAAAAAGTGCGTAGTGGCTGAGGACTTCCGCCAGACGTTCCTGCGAGATACGCTTTCCCTGTGCGATATTTTGAAGAAACGGCTCAACGTCTTCCATCGATTCTGGGCCGCCGTAAGCGTAAATGAGCAAAGAATCAAACTTTTTCATTGACTTAAGTCCTGTTTTTCGGGATCTTTGTTTCAGAGCTCCACGAGTTCCGAAGAGTCAAAATGCGGCGCAAGGATACACCGAAACCGCTCGCCTAAAATCCTATGATGCGCGTCAAGTACGCAGTGCGGCGAATTATTTTCATGGGAAATGTGCCCCAAAATAATCTTCTGAAGCCGTTTTCCATGCCGTGCCAGAAGATTTGCCGACTCGAAATTAGAAAGATGACCCGCCCTGGAACGGATCCGGTCCTTCGCCCATTGCGTGTAGAAACCGTTGGCAAGCATTTCCGGATCGTAGTTGCTCTCAAGAAGCACACCGTCCAGCGACTCGATCACAGCCGGAAGTTCCGGGAAAACGTGACCAAGATCCGTGCAGATGCCAAACCGGGTCCTGCCGTCATCCACCACGAAGCAAACACCGTCCGCGGCATCGTGCGGAGTCGAAATGGCCTCAATGCAAATGTCGCGAAATCGGAATCGCGTATTGGCACAAAAATGCTCCACACCGCCCGGGACACGGATCCCTTTGGCCTGAACCGCTTCGCAAGTCTTGAGTGTCATCCAGACTGGAAGTTTGAACTTTCGGTGAAACGCGCTCATGCTGGCCGTGTGGTCTCGGTGGTCATGCGTGATGAAGACGGCATTCACGCTCCGAATGTCGATTCCGTGCATGGAAAGGCGGTTTTGTGCACAGATCCCGCTGATCCCGGCGTCAAAAAGCAGGCGAGTCTCCCCGCATTCTACATAAATGCAGTTTCCGCTGCTTCCGGACTGAAGCGAAATGACCCTCATCGAAAAAAGCCTTTGCGATTTTATTTACCGAGCAGGTACCGATTCACGACCGTGATCCCGCTGATGATCGCACCAATGATCCCGACCATTCCCTGATCCGTACCGCAGACGAACAAATTTTTGAACGGCATCGTCCCCGAATAGTTTTTGACCGGAGCGCCGTAGATCGCGCCGTTTTCGTGTCCGGTGAATCGGTAAACGGTTTTAGGCGTAAACATGTCGGAGTCGATCATATACGGACGAAAATCCGGTATCATGCTGGCCGCCGTCTCCGTGATCTTTGCGTACCACTCCTTTTTTTTCGCTGCGTATTCGTCTTTCGAAAGAGAATTCCACCGCTCATAGTTTGCCAATGCAGTGATCCGAATGACGCCCTCTTTTAACGGTTCGCTGTACGCAAAATTGTTCGGCGAGCAAATGACGCCGCTGCGCAAGTCGCAAAAATCGTTTGGTTTGCGATAGTCGAATTTTTCCGAGTCGTTGAAAAACACGATCGTGTCTTCGTGACCGAAATTCTTAGGCTGCCGATCCAAGACGGAGATCGTTTCCACGAAACCGAGTTCTCCCGGCTTGCATTGATCCATGACCGATTTGTCGTCGAGGTAATCCTCGCACATTCGGAGCGTTTCGCGCTGTCCCGCTGACGAAAGGACCGTTTTAGCCCGCAGTTCCGTTCCGTCTTCCAGAACGACGCCGCAGACTGTCCGAGCAGAGTCCATCAAAAGGCGTTTCACTCCCGTTTTTAGGCGCAGCTCGCCTCCGGCTTTGCGGAATCGATCCACGAGCGTCTTCAGAAGGATCCGGACTCCTTCCCATGGACGAGCGAATCCCTCAAGGAAGATCGAGCGGAACATGATGCTGAACTGATTGAAGTCCATGTCTTGCTGCCGAGCACTTCCGTAGTACATCAGCGGGCAAAAGATCATCTCGACCAGCTGCGGGTCGCGAATACACGACGAAACGACATCACGCGCGGAAACGTCTGCCGGAAATTCCCCCATCTGATTGTAGTCTACGAGCTGTGCGACGAGCTGACGTAGACCATCCGCTTCCTTCGGAAAATATTGCGCGACCTGTTCCTCGAAACATGAGAATTTGTTCGTGAATCTCAGAGTTACGTCCGGAAACGCGATCTTAGATCCAAGCTGAGGCACGAGCGCAAGCTCATCCCACGTCAAACGCAGCTGACGAAGCAGGCGGTTCATCGGCCCGCGCTTTCCGCCTTTTTCTGCGTAGTTCGTAACCGCGTGCAGGCCCACATCATGGTTTCGGCCGTTCTGACGGTAAAAGGAATTCAGACCGCCAATGAGCGAGTGCTTCTCAAGAATACAGACCTTTTTGTCGTAGTGTGCGAGTCGGCAGCCTGCCGAAAGGCCGGACATGCCGGCTCCGATGATGATCGTATCGTACATGATCGCGTTTTGTGTCTGAGTCTGACGAAAATGAGTCCCCAAAATCCCCCAAAGCGGTACGCTCCGCCCTGATTTCAGAAGATCTTTCAGATCCCTAAACGATTTTCTGCCAGCAGGACCTTCCTGCCGAACACTCCATTTTCCGGAGCCTGTACATTCCAAACACAGTACGCCCTGACCACCTCACAAAATCTTTTTTATGACGCAGTCAGGGAAGGAGAAGAAGCTCCGCTGCGGATCGGAAAAAAATTAAAGATCCGCCATTTTCGGCGCGAGATATTCTACGGTGCTCGCCATAGAATTGAGGGCCGTGTATTCTTCTTCCGGAATGTTTACTTTGTAGCGGCGGCGCAATTCCATCACGATATCCAGAAAGTCCATGCTATCGAGTTCCATCTGTTCGCGGAACGAGACTTCGTCTTTCAGTTCGCTGATGTCTTCATCGGGCGCGATGTCCGAAAGAATTTCCAGAACGGCTTCACGGATTTCCTGTTTAGTCATATTCAACCTCAAATGACGTTAATGGTGAAAGTTAATAGTTTTTTGAACGAATGAACGGCCGAAAATGGCCATGGATCCTTTTTTTCATGAAAAATCGAGGCAGAACATCGAAAACGATGATCGCAAAACGATCCCTCTAAAAGGTCTGCCTGATTCAGGCGGTGAATTTTTTAATGATGACGACGGAATTGATCCCCAGCATTCCAAACGATGTGTTTAGGATGTAGTTCACATTTTCCAGCGGTTTTGGAGCGCCGGTGACCAAATTCGGAAGAGCGCATTCCTCATCGATCTCGTCGAGATTCAGGCACGCATGGCAGAAACCGTCTTCAAATGCCGGAAGGTTGCCGGCAAGTTCCAATGCTCCTGCTGCGCCCATTGCGTGACCGATGAAACCTTTTGTCGCGTTAAAATGCGTCTTCGGACAGTCTGTGAAGACTTTGCGCAGACCGGCACATTCCTGTGCGTCACCGCTGTGCGTTCCTGTTGCATGCAGGTTCACGATGTCGATGTCCTGCGGCTGAAGCCCTGCTTTTTCGAGCGCTTTGACGATACATTCCGCCTGACGTTCCGGATTCGGAAGAACGAAATCCGTTGCGTCGCTGTTGATGTTGTGCCCGACGATCTCGCCGTAAATTTTCGCGCCGCGAGCCTGTGCATCGGAAAGACGCTCGAGCGTGTAAATGCAGCCGCCTTCCGAAACAACGATCCCGTTGCGGTCTTTGTCGAGCGGACGAGAAGCCTTGAGCGGATCCTCATGCGACGCCAGCGCGCCCTGATTGTTGAACGCGGCAAAGATGCCGAACGTGTGGATGCTTTCCGACACGCCGCCGGCCAGCGCCAAGTCGCATTCGTGAAGCTGGAGCATCTGCATGCCTTGGATCAGCCCGGTGTTTCCCGCGGCACACGCAGCCCCCAGGGTGTAGTGCGGGCCGGTGATCTTCATGTTCAGCGTCACTTCGCCGGCCGGATTGTTTGCGACCGTCCGCGGATTGTGATGGTGGGTCCACAGACTCGTGTCGTAGTCGTACTGCGAAATATTGTATACTTCGTTTTCCGTCTCGACATTTCCATGCTCGGTCACTCCGACATAGACACCGACGCGGCTTTTGTCCAGCACGTCCCACGCAATGCCCGAGTCGTTCACGGCTTCATGAGCACAGTAGATCGCGATGCTTCCGGCACGGGTCCCGCGTCGGACTTCTTTTTTAGTCTGGTATTTCAGAGGGTCGAAACTGCAGATCCCTGCGTGTGTTTTGCCGAAATAGCGGATCTCGTAATTCTGGATCCCGCCGCGTCCGTCAAGCAGAGCCTGACGAAAATCAGCCAGTGTGTCGCCATTTGGCGCTGTGAGTCCCACACCCGTGATAACGATTCGTTCCTGCATGGATTTATCCCCCAAAAACAAACTGAATAAAAATAAACATAGCCATTATAGCATATTTTCCATTTTTTTAAAAGGGGGAGGGGGGCAGATTCTCCAAATTTTGGGAATAAATGGAAAGATAATCAGAATTTTTTCACTGAATTGCCCGTTTTTCCAACTTTTTTGCGGAAAACTTTCAATTCTTTTCCACTCCCCCTTGAAGAATTGCCGGAAGTGTGGTATTTTATGGTCAGACGTGTTTTATTTTTCAAACCCCAATCCAAACAAGTGGAGTAACCAAATCATGGTCATGAAGAAATTCATCAACGATCCCGCCAACCTTACTGCGGAACTGCTTGCCGGTCTTGAGATCACCTCCGGCGATATCATTTCTCTGGAAGCCGGCGATCTTGAAGAACGTAAGCTGGTTTGCCGTAAAGAGAAGAAAGCTGAAGACAAAGTCGCCATCGTCACGCTTGGCGGTGCCGGTCACGAACCCGCGCTTTCCGGTTTTGTCGGCAAGGGGATGCTTGACGTCAGCGTCGTCGGCGACATTTTCGCGGCTCCTGGTCCGATGGAAGTCGTTGAAGGTCTCAAAATGGTCAATCGTCCGGCTGGAACTCTCCTCGTGACTCTGAATCACGCCGGCGATGTCCTTTCCAGCGACATGGCTCAGCAGATGGCTGCCGATTTCGGTCTTGAAAACATCGTGAACATCAACACGCACGAAGACATCGCGCCGGGTGCCGATGCTCCGATCGAAGACCGCCGCGGTCTGGTCGGCTGTGTTCCGCTCATCAAAGTCGCCGGTGCGGCTGCCGAACGCGGCTGGAATCTGGACGAAGTCGTCCGCGTCGCCAACAAATTTAACGACAATATGGCGACTCTGGCCGTTGCTCTGAAGGGCGCGACCCACCCGTCCAACGGAATGGTCATCTCCGAACTGGGCGATGACGAAATGGAGATCGGCATGGGACAGCACGGCGAAGCCGGTACCGGCCGCGGCAAAATGCTCTCCACGGATGAGACCGTCGCCAAGATGCTCACCTCTCTCGTCGCTGCCGTCAAGGCTGAAAAGGGTGATAAAGTCCTCCTTTTGGTCAACGGTTCCGGTGCGACCACGATGATGGAAATGCTCATCGTCGCCAACTCCGCGAAGAAATTCCTCGACGCCCAGGGAATCGAGCTGGCTGTCTGCAAAGCGGGCGAAATGCTGACCGTCCAGGAAACCGCCGGATTCCAGTTCCTGCTCGCCAAAGTCGACGACGAAATTCTCGATCTCTGGAACGATCCGTGCTGCACTCCGGCGTGGAGCTGGTGAGTTGACTAAAGTCGGGAAATTTCCTGTCAGAAGTGCTCGATAAAAAGGTTCTTTCGGCAGTTGTGTACCAGTTTCAACGCTGTAATCGCGATACATACTGGTACACAGCTGCTGGATGGACTATTTTTTATTTCAGATGATCATTTGCCGGCATTTTCTTTCAGGAATGAGATCTCGGCTGGAAATTTTTTCTGAAATTTCGTGTTCCGGGGCTTGTACAGATTCAATTTCTGAGTAAAATGAAAGGGAATCGAAACGGCCGGACGAAATGGCTGTTTGGAACGAGAGGCCTTTTTTGAAAGCGGAATGGATCCATGGCATATCGATATTTTTCAGCAGAACGGCTTCCAGCAGATGAGACGCTTTACCCGGTCTGTGTGACGCTTGGAGGGGATGAGGCCCACCATCTCATTCATGTGATGCGCGTGCGCGAGGGGGAGCCGCTCATCCTTTTTGACGGTTCCGGAGCGGAGTTCGACACAGAGATCACGCACGTGAAGAAAAAGGAATTGACGGCCGAGATCCGTGCATGCCGAGTGGAAGATCGGGAAGCTCCAGTTTGCGTGACCATTGCGGCTGCGCTTCCGAAAGGAGATCGTCAACGTTGGCTGGTCGAGAAGCTGGTCGAATTGGGCGCTGCGGAATTTCTGCCTCTGGAGGCGGAACGTTCGGTAGCGAAAGCCGGAGATGCGGCTGCGTCGCGGATGAATCGTGTTGTGGTGGAAGCGTCGAAACAGTGCGGGCGAAACACCCTCATGCGTCTCGCGGATCCGAAAAGTACCAAAACGCTTTTTTCATCTGATTTCACGCAGGCGGGGGAGAATGCCGAGACGCTCAAACTCATCGCACATCCCAACGGAAAACGGCTTTCGGATCTTCTGGATGATCCCGAAAATCAGGGACGCAGGATCTTTGCTGCGATCGGGCCGGAAGGCGGATTTTCTGACACGGAAGTAGAAAACGCACTGAATTCGGGCTGGATCCCGATTTCGCTTGGGAAACGGATCTTGCGAACTGAAACTGCGGCGGTCATGATCTGCGCGATCGCGGCTGCCGGACCGGAGTGACCAGACCGGAGTGACCAGACCGGAGTGACCAGACCGGAGTGACCAGACCGGAGTGACCAGACCGGAGTGACTAGACCGGAGTGTGTGGACGGAAGAGAGAAGAGAAAGAAAGGATGCGATCAGGATGGATCAGCTTTTGCCATGGTCTCCGATTTTAGGCGGTTTGATGCTGCTTTCGGCAGGATGTTCCGCCTCGGAAGCTGCGTTTTTCTCGTTGGCTCCAGAACAGTTGAACGCGATGCGGACGGGAACTTCGACCGAACGGCGGGCCGCGCAGCTCATGGAGAAGCCAGATCGGCTGCTTTCGACGCTTCTCTTTTCCAATCTCATCGCGAATATGCTCTACTTCGGCATCGTGTCTGTCGTGACGTTGAAAATTCAGTCCGAGAGTGCAGCTTTAGCCGGAGCAGTGAGTGTCGGAGCGCTTCTGTCGCTCATCATTTTCTGTGAGCTTATCCCGAAAGCCGTCGCAGTACTGATCCCGTCGACTTTTTCGTGTTTTGCGGCATTTCCAATCTCTTTCATGGAGGTACTTTGTTCGCCGATCTTACCGATCTTGGGACTTGGAAAGGAACTTTCGCTGCGTCTGTTTTTTCCAAGACTGCGTCAGGAACCGCTCTTGGATCTCACGGATCTTGAGCAGGCTGTTTCCGTGGCGCAGCAGGAACCATCGGGGGCTGTGCAGGAAAGGGAATGTCTGCGGTCACTCATTCGCTTTTCGGAAATGAGTGCAGAGGAAGTCATGCGTCCACGGATACATCTTCCGGTCTTTTCTGCGCCGTTTTCGCTTGAGTCTTTACGGGAATTGGAGACGGGCACAGAATCGATCTTCATTCAGGAGGACGGTGCGGCTGACGCGATCGACCGGGTGTTTGTGCTGGAAAAACTCGCGCAGATCCCAGAGTCTGCGTACGATTCCCTAGAAAAATTTGCGAGTCCCGCACACTACGTTCCTTGGTGTCTTCCGGTAGTTGATCTTCTGGCGCGGATGCAGAAAGAGGGACTTTCTGCGGTCGTGGTCGTGGATGAGTACGGTGCAACTCCCGGTGCGGTACTCCTTTCGGACATTTTGGAGACCGTTTTTGCTCCGAATTCCGAACGAGCCTTCCAATTGACGGATAAAGATCCGATGGAAAAGCTCGGTGAGGAACGATGGCGCATCTCGGGACTCTTTTCCGTTCGGGCGTTTTGCCGCTGTTTTCGTCTGAAGTTTCCGGGAGGACTGGAAAGTGCGACCCTTGGAGGACTCGCGGCCGAAGTTCTGCAGAAGATCCCGGAGGAAGGGGACTTTTTCGAGTGGAATGATCATCGGTTTCAGGTCGTCACTGCGAAAGAGTCTGCTGAAATGGTCTTAGAGGTCTCCCCCGTCTCTCAGGACGTTCCTGCCTCGAAGAACTCCAAGACCATACCATAAACACGCAGTAAAAACGGCGCAGTAAAAACGGCGTGGTAAAAACGGCGTGGTAAAAACGGCGTGGTAAAAACGGCGTGGTATTCATGCGCGGTCTAACGTTTTAGAAACCTGGATCTTCATATTTTCAGGAGAAAAAAAGGAGAATTTTATGGGAGTGATCCACACACCGGAACCGGTTTTGCCGATGACTGCCGTCTTTACGCACTACCCCGAGGCGATCGAGTGGGCGAAGAAGAAAATCGAGGCCCATTGGGGACGGATCGTGCTGGAAAGCGAGCCGTTTCCGTTTGAGCAGACGCAGTACTACGATGCGTCAATGGGACCGCATTTGAGAAAGATCTTCTTTGCGATGGAGCCGATGATGGACCCGCAGCGGCTCGCGGAGATGAAAAATCAGTCGAACACATGGGAGGAAGAGTTTGCGCAGGAGTTTTCCGCGCCGGAAGTCCGTCCGCTGAATATCGATCCGGGGTACGTGACGCTCGGTAAGCTGGTTTTGGCATCGTCGAAGGACTTTTACCATCGGATCTACGTCGGCGACGGTATCTACGCGGAGATCACACTTTCCTTCACGCGCGGGGAATGGACTGCGTTTCCGTGGACTTTCCCGGATTACCGAGAACCGACGTACCACCCGTTCCTCACCCGGTGCCGTGAGCTGATCTTCGAGCATCGGCGTAAAGAAAAAGTCTGAAGAAAAAATATCCGACACGAATTTCATCGATGTGCGAAAGCACGAGATGGGTCTTAAAAATGCGTCACGGACATCCCCCCCGAAGGCCGAGAAACGCTGACCTCCGGGGGGATAGTAAACCGAGGAGAGAGGAGTTACTTTTTCTCTTCCACCTCTTTCGCTTTTTCCTCTTCCTCTAACGCCTTTTTGATGTATTCCGGCCACTTGCAGAGCGACATTCGGCCGGCTTTGTAGTTCCACGTGCTTTTGACCTGTTCGAGCGTGAGGTCTTCCACGGTGGAAAGGTCACACTGCACCAGAACACATTCGGTCAGGTCGGTATTGTAGAGGGAACATTGAAAAACGCACTCACAGAAGGCTGTCCCGGAAAACTCCGGTATGGGAACGGCAGCGTCAAACGTGCATCGGACGAAAAGGCCTTCTGCTTTTTGACCGACTTTCTGCGCGAATTTCGGGAGATCGAACTTTTTCGCAATGTGTTTTGGCCAATGCACGAGCGACATTTTACCGTTTCGGAAATTCCAGGTCTCGCGGACCTGCTCGACCGTCAGTTCCTCGGCCTGCGAGAGATCTGCAAGAAGAAAGACTGTATTTTTCAGCGAGACATTTGGCCCAAGGACCAGTGTTGGGAAAGAACCTTCCACAACACGAGACCATACGTTGCCGAAAACCTGACGGGAAAGGTCCGTTTCTCCGCGACTCCCCAGGAAAAGGAGACACAGAGAAACGGGGATTGGAGGAAGTGTGTTTACGCTTCAAACGGCGTGAGGGAGTCGGTATAGATCTTTGCGATCAGCTCCGTTGTCGCTTCTGCCGGAGAGACGGAAAGGAGGACCGGCAGGGAAGGCGTCGTCTGCGTCAGTTCGACCAATTCTGCGATGCTCTCCTGGGTAAAGCCTTCATCCGCGAGTTTCCGATCCGCGCCGACGCTGAAGAGCCACGCTTCTACGGCTTTCGCAGCGGTTTCCGCTTCACACGGGCAGGCTTTCAGGCCGGGGACCATGGGGGCGAGAATGTCTGCGAGAACTGCAGCTCGGGCAGGGTAGATCGCATTCACGACCGCCGGCAGCAGCATCGCGAGGCCAAGACCGTGCGTGAGATCCGGTTTCACGGCACTGAGCGGATGCTCAAGAGCGTGCGTCAGGTGCAGGAAGCCATTGTCGAACGAGATCCCAGCCAGCAGCGCCGCGTACGCCAAATTATAGCGGGCAGCGAGGTCTTTCGGATCTGCCAGCGCGATCGGAAGATTCTTGTGGACCAGCGCGATGACTTCACGTGCCAGCGTGATGGCGAAGGGATTCGTGCAGGTGGTCGTGGCGGCTTCCACGACGTGATTCACGGCATCGATGCTCGTGTAGAGAATGTGCTTCTTCGGCAGTGTCAACATGAGTTCCGGGTCGTCGATGGCCCATTCCGGGTAGATGCACTCGTACGCGATCGCCGGTTTGTAGTTCTTGTCCGCCACCGACGCGACAGCTACCCGGTCGCACTCCGTTCCCGTTCCGTGTGTCAGGTTGACTGCGACGATCGGGACTGCCTTTTCCGGCGTGAAACGGTAGCAGTAGAGCGATTCGCCCGTTTCGTTTGGGTACTCCAGCAGGATCGCGACGCTTTTCGCGACGTCGATAGGGCTTCCGCCTCCGATGCCGATGAGTGCCTGCGCACCGAAATCACGTGCAGCTTTCGTTGCTTCGTCAATGGAATCGGTCGTCGGGTTGGGGATCACGCCGTCAAAGTGGACGTACGCGATACCGTTCTTTTCCAGGGCCTCGATTGTTGGTTCCCAGGCTCCGGAGCCTTTATACGCACTTTTTGAGGTCAGGATCATGACCTTTTCAATGCCGCGCTTTTTCAGTTCTGCAGCAATATCGTTCATCTTCTGAATGGCGCCGCAGCCGAAATAGACGAGGGAACGGGCACGGATCTCCTGGATCGCGTGAATATCTACGTAATTTTCAAACGTCATGTGAGTTTCCTCCTGAGTGAAACAAGGTCTGGAAAAGGAAAAGAAAAAGGCTGTCTTTCCGTCTGCGTTTCCAGTTTCTCGCAGACGGAAAGGGATTTTTTGTGAAATTGGGTCCAATTTGGGGAACTATTTCGTGAAATGGATCTCAATATTGTCGAGGTCTAGCACGGCATCGACATGTCCGAGGGCTGCGAAAACGAACTCATTCAGCGTCTTCCAGTTTGGATCTGCGATCGGAAGCGTGAACGTTTCCGCCGGCTTTCCTTTCGGAGTCACCTTCAGCGTGTAGTTTTCCCCGCGATCTGGTCCGACCGGGACGAGAAGCTCAAAGCGCGTCCAGGTGTTGGGTTCCAGCTCGAGTGACGTTCCGGAGCAGTGAAATCCATCCGTACGGATGCGCATCGGAACGGCAACGCGGTAGTGTCTGCCTTGGTCGCGGACCTCGACGAGCATTTCCGCCTTTTCGGACATTCGGACATCAAAAGCAAGCCGGACGGTCCCGTTTTCGGCATACGTCATCCAGTAGGAGAAAAACGGGTCAAATGCGTTTTTCTGGTCCGGTGTGTCGGTCATCCGGAGGAAATGGTTTCCGTTTTCCTCCAAGATCTGGTAGGAACCTGGTTTTCCAAAAGGACTGCGGACTTTCAGGATCGGGAAACGACGCGGTGTTTCAAAGTCATCGGAGACTTCAAGCGACGGATACCCTGGAGCGTCCGGAGTCAGGACGAGCGGCGGAATGGACCAGTTTTGCGCCTCGGCTAGCCACTGCGGATCGTCTTTCAAAAGGCCCGCACGAGTGAAATCGAACGGCTGGAAACCGATCTTTTCGAGGACCGGTCTGGAAGCAGCCGTAAATCGAAAATCTCCGGCTTGCGCGTCCGCGAAACAGGGATCCGCGATGATGCTGTTCGCGTCTTTTCCGAATTTTCGCCATTCTTCCATTGGTTTATCTAGGAACGTGACTCCGGTCTGCGTATCGAAATTCCAGTAAATGTTTCGGTCCACGGCCGAATAGGGATTTTCCCAGTTTCCCAGCAGCAGATGTTCGCCTCTGGAGGAATCGTAGAGGATGATATTTCGTTCCAGAGTGAACGAAAGGTGCGTTTCCGGCCGAGAGCGTTTCAGCTGTTCTTCACGGCTGAAGGCGAAAATATTGTTCCGCACGATGTTCTCTTTTCCGTAGTGCTGATGGAAGTTTCCTGTGTGCGTCCGGTAGACCAGATTGTTTTCCAGGACGATATTTGAGGATCCCTCGTCTGTGTAAAGTCCCCAGCCGCCGCGTCCGTAGCGATTGTACGAGGCGACGTCGTGGATCACGTTGTTCGAGACAGTCGTGCCGGGCGAAATACCGAGGCAGTAAACGCCGCCCATGTCGGAAAGGACGCCGTGTCCAATGTGGTGAATGTGGTTAAATTCGATCTGATTTTCCACGGCGGCGGACTCGCGGTAGCCCCAGACCCAGCCGACGGAGACTCCAGTGTAGAAGCCATCGAAGATCTCATTGTGCAGGACTTTATTTCGGGGAGAGTGACCGATCCAGATGCCGATCCCTCCTGCGTCGATGCGTCCGTACCCGCGGATGATACAGTTCCGTACTGTGACTTCGGACGTCAGATTTTCCGGAGAAAGATCGGTTCCGTGTCCTGCACCGATGCGCACGCCGCCTGCACCGAGGTCCTCCATGAGGCACTTTTCGACGCGGCACGCACTGCATCCCTGGTGAAAGTGGAAGGCATAGCCGCCAATATTCCGCACGATACAGGACTCAAATGTCAGGGCTTCCGCATGATCCGCGAGGATCGAGATCGGTGAACTCACCGCGGACTGGCCGTCGGAGAGTCCCTGCGGCGGAAGATTCCACGTATCGCACTCAAAAATCAGGTTCCGGAAAGTCATTTCGCGGACTTTTCCGGCATTCTGTATTTCATCCGCATTTTGCGTTTCTCCGGCAGACGGAGTTCCCTCAAATTTCAGAAAACCGCATTCCGGGAATGTTTTCGGACCAGCAGGAGCGAAGATACGGACATTTTCGGGCGTTTCGCCTTCGCGCGGAATGTAGAGGCACGTACCGTCGCGCTTCAGCAGAAATTCTCCCGGCTGGTCGAGTGCCGACTCCAGACCCTCGACATGGTAGCGGAGGTTCGTTCCCCAGTAGTCCAGTTTCCAGCGCGGACCGCCGGTCAGCGTGACCTGGTTTTTCGCGGGATCGACTGCCGCGACACGGTGAAGCGATGATTCCCAGGAATGGTAGAATTTGATCTTCACGTCATTCAGAGACGCATTCTGCGCCGCTTCTGCCCAAAGTGCCTTCTGCTCGTCGCGTGCCGTGAATTTGGTGAGCGGCTCGTACTGGTCGGCTTCCAAAATGTAGAAGTACCGCCGCCCGTCCGGAACGTCCGCATTCGGCGAGCGCGCCGGAACCGCACGTTTCCCGTTTACGAAAAGGGATTCAAACCAGAACGTTCCATTTTTCACAGTCTCGATCTGCGTCGTGAACCAGCCGTTCGGCAGGACTTTCCATCCGGTGATCCGGATCCCGCGGGTGAACGTTGGTTTTTTGTCCGGATCCTGTGCCTCGTAACATGTGAAAGAGTCCTCCGGCGAAAAAACGACCGGTTCGCTGAGGAAGTACTCACCCGGCGCGATTCGGACCGTCGCGGTCTTTCCGGGATTTTCGGCATGCCAGACTCGGACTGCATCGCGGACTTCCGTCAGAGACTGACCCGGTTTCAACTCAAAATCCTGGGCGAGCAAAATGCTGCCCGTAAATAGAAAAAACAGGAATGGCAGGATTTTTTTCATCTTTTTTATTTTTCTTTTAGGCTGGAGTTTCAAAACAAAATTTCTTTTATTTTACCTTCTATTTTACCTTTATTTTACCTTTATTTTACCTTGCGAACAATGGAATGTCAAGCAGGGGGGAAACAATTTTCTGGAAATTATGAAGGCGGGTCAAAGTTAAAAATTGGGGGGCGGATCAGGATCAGAGAATGGAGCGTTCCGTCGGTCTGATGAATTTTTCTTTTTCATTTTTCTTTAATTCTTTATGGGGACACTTCTTGACTTTTCCGTCTGTTTGGAGTATACTAAGCAGCATATTGAACGTTCCGTATTTTGAACGTTTGGGTAATGTGCAGGAATGCGGAAGTGCAGGAATGCCGGAACGCGAACATTCACGGATTTGAGAGAAAACGGGATCGGCAGAAATTCCCCAAAAGACAGGAGAGGCAGGAAAAAATGAAAAAGAGGATCATGCGGCGAATGGAGTTTCGGAAAATGGATCTTCGCGTCTTTTTTTTCGTTTGGCTGCTTTTGGCGGCGGGAGTGTATCCAGCGCAGATCTTTGGACCGGTCTGCTTCGCACAGTCTTCTGCCGGTGAGGGAAGGCCGAAAGAATCTTCTCCGGCACAGATGAACGGAACGGCAAACGCAATGGAACCGCGTCTGGATCTGGCCCCGCTTGAGAAACGTGCATCCGAAGGTGCCGCAGATGCGCAGGCCGCACTGGGAGTCTTTTATGTCGCGGGCCGGGAAGTGGAGCGTGATGTAAAAAAGGGGTTTGAGTGGCTCGAAAAATCGGCGAAACAGAAAGATCCGCGCGGTACGTACTATTTGGCACACTGTTTTCTAGATGGACTCGGAACGAAAAAAAACGAAAAACGTGGAGTGGAACTTCTTGAAGAGGCGATTCGGCTCCGGTATGTACCCGCGCAAATGTTTCTCGGAAAATGTCTGCTTTACGGTCGTTACGGACTGAAAAAGGACACGAAAAGGGGGGTGGAACTTCTTACGGCTGCGGCGTCTGAGGAAGATCCGGAGGCGCAGTATCTGCTCGGGATCGTGTATTCCGGCATGGAGAAAAGCATTCCGGCTAACCGCCAGAGGCAGATGAAATGGCTGACGCTTTCTGCGGCGCATGGTTTCGTTCCTGCGCAGGTCGCGCTGGGGGAAGAGTATCTGAAGACCGGGGATGAATTTTGGGCCAAAGAGTGGCTCGAAGAAGCGGAAGATGCCGGAAGTGCAGAGGCCGCAAATCTTCTGGGACTCCAAGATCTCCTTGGCTGGCCGTCTGGTGCACAGGATCTCGTTTCTGCTCAGGAACGCCTTTGGAAAGCTGCGGAAGCCGGGATCCCGGAGGCGCAGTTCGTTCTGGGAACGCTGGAACGTGAACTCGGAAATGAAGCGGCATCTGTGTACTGGCTCCAGCGAGCAACGCTCCAGGGGCACGAAGAGTCGAAAAAGGAGCTGCAAAAGACCAGAGTGACGGCAGAATCGGCAGCGCTGCTCGGTTCCGTATTTCTGCATGGGATCGGAGGCGTGCAGGATCTGAAGACGGCACGATTCTGGATGGAGAAGAGTTTTGGATCTGGAGATCCGAGCTATGCATATATGCTGTACTACTTTGAGGTGTATGGCATTGCTGGAAAAAAGGATCCCAAACGAGCAATAGAGATCATAAAAAAAGGATCGGAGGCTGGCGATCCCCTTTCTATTTACGTGCTGGCTTTTTGCTATTGTGCCGGGGACGGGGTGCAGCAGGACGTCAAAAAAGCACTTGCGCTCATTGATCAGGCAGAAAAAAATGGGGATTTTTCAGAAAATCTGCAGTTTATTCGAGGACTGTGCGCTTTTTTTGGTGCCGGTATGGAACGTGACCGGAAACTGGCGCTCACTCTGTTGCAAAGAGCCGCTAAAGTTGATGATGTTTTGGCAAATGTCTGTTTGCACTTTCTCACAGTTCACCCTATTCCTGATGAGGTCGTTGAACCGGCGGAGATCTTAGAACGCATCCGGAAAGAAGCAGAAGCCGGGAGCCCGTCTGCACAGTATCTCATGGGACAGATCCTGATGTGCGGCTGGCGCGTGAAGAAAGATGAGGCGCAGGCGTGGGAATGGATCCGAAAGTCTGCGGAAAAGGGATACGCACCCGCACAGATCACGCTTTTTTTCCAGTACGATTGGGGAGTCTACACCGATCGTGATCCTGCGGAAGCGGTACGATGGCTTCGGATGGCTGCGGAAAAAGGGCATCCGGCTGCGTTGGATATCCTGAATTTGCGTCAGATCCCGCTCGCCGATTTTCTTGCGCCGCGCTGAGCGTCGAGTTTTCACACGCACACATTCCGCCGGAAATGGACACTCGCAGTCATTCCGGCATTTCCATTCATGAAAGGTTTTCGAAATGCTCAAAATCGGTTCCCTGCCGCTTCTCTCTCCGTTCCTTCAGGCTCCAATGGCCGGTTTTTCCAATGATGCGTGGCGGAGGATCCTGCTGAAATTTGGCGGTGTGGGACTCCTAGCGTCGGAAATGATGCACGCTCGCGGGTCGCTCGAAATGGAAAGACGCCGAAAAACTCTGCACGGACGTCTTTTCGGACTGCCGCTGCGGGAGTCTGAAAACGGGAACGCAAACGAAAAGGATGGGCTGCGCCGTTTTGCTCAAAATGAGCGTTTCAGCAGAAATGAAACCTCTGGATCATCTGGGTCGTCTGAGATGTCTGAGATGTCTGAGACGTCTGGAAAGGAGACTGCGCAAAATCCATTTCAGGAAGCAGGGATCCCGCTTTCGGTCCAGATCTGGGACGATCAGCCGGAATCGATGGCGGAATTTACGGAAAAATTGATTCGCGAATATGATATTCAAGTGATCGATCTGAATTTTGGATGCCCGGCCGCGGACGTCGTACAGAAAGCGCATTGCGGGTCCTGGCTGCTTCAGTTTCCCGAAAAGATCGGAGAACTTGCAGAATCGGTCGTTCAGGCCTCCGCGCGGGTTTCCAAAGAACTGGGACTTGCCGTCCCGATCCCTGTGACCGCTAAAATGCGTCTCGGATACTCGGCCGAACGGCTCACGTATCGGGAAGTTGCGCGTACGCTGGAATCCGTTGGAGTCTCTGCCGTTACGGTCCACGGACGCACGACGCGCCAAATGTACTCCGGAACGGCGGATTGGGAGAAAATTGCCGAGGTCAAGGACGCAGTTTCCATCCCGGTCATCGGAAACGGAGATATTCGGACGGCTCCGCAGGCTCTTGTCGCTCTGAAAACTTACGGCGTGGACGGCGTCATGATCGGACGCGCGGCACTCAATGAACCGTGGATCTTCCGGCAGGCTTTCGCTCTGCTTTCCGGGAGCTCGGAGTCCGAGGCACTTCAGCGTCCCGGACCGGAATTCCAGCGGGAACTGCTTTTAGAGCATTTCAGCGTGCTTTTGGAACAGCATGAAGAAAAGGAGGCCGTCATGCTCATGCGGAAATTTGCACCGTGCTATGGCGTCGGCATGAAAAACGCAAGACAGTTCCGCGTGCGTGTCGTTCAGACCCGAACGGCCGAGGAATTTCGCGCTGCCGTTCGGGAATTCTTCCCCTCCGATCCGATTTCCGGTGACGGAACCTGATTTTTCAGGGGTTTTGAAACGGACCTAGTCCTGAAGGATCGTTTTTTCTTTGTAGAATCGAACCACCAGCAGGAAAAACAGTGCATTCACGAGCGAAAGAATGAGGAAAAAAAGTCCGTAGTTACTGCCCGAGAGGAATCCTTCGTATTTTTCGCAGAGGAAATTGACCCCGGCGACAAAGAAGTTTCCGCAGGTCGTCGTGAGGAGAAAGGCTCCCATGACGATGGATTTCATACTGCGCGGAGACTGCGTGTAGGCAAATTCCAGAGCCGTGATCGAGACGAGTACTTCTGCGGTCGTGAGGATGAAGTAGGCCGGTACTTGCCAAGCAAGATTCAGCACGATCCCGTGATTCTCCGCAATAGCAAACGCCAGCGGGAAACACTGCGCGATCACTGTGAGGAAGAGGCCGACAGCGATCTTTTTCAGCGTCGAGTGTCCCCAAAGACGGTGCCAGACGGGATAGATACCGTACGTGAAGATCGGAATGAGGATCAGGATCAGAAACGGATTGAGTGCCTGAAGCTGCGAGGGGAGCAGTTCGAAGTTCCGGATGTTCTCCGGCAGAAACGTTAACGAGGCAAAGATCTTCGCGTTCATTTCCTCCGCCTGCTTGACCCAGGTCGTGGCGGTCTGGTCATAGACGGCCCAGAAGAGGATCAGGAAGCCGAACACGATGGAAATGCGTCCGAGAGAACCGAGACACTCACGGTTTTTCAGGTCATCAAAGATCTTCCAGCCGACGGGCTTCACGATTCGGTATTTATTGCGGCCAAGCCAGAGAATGAGCGTCGCGCACGCCATCAGGATACCGGGAACTCCGAACGCCCAGCCGGGACCGTAATGTTTCAGGAGCCACGGAGTCAGAAGCATCGAAAAGAAAGAGCCGAAATTGATTGCAAGGTAAAACCAGTGGTAGACACGGTTCAGAAGATGCTGATTCTCTGCGTTGAACTGGTCTCCGACGATGGCGGAAGTGCATGATTTGATCCCGCCGGACCCAAGCGCAATGAGAGCAAGCCCAATGAAGAGGAAAGTGTGCGGGTCGAAGTTCTGGGAGCAGTCCGGAAGTGCCAGTGCAAGATGTCCGAGACAGTAAACGAGCGAAAGCCAGAACATGATGCGGAACTTTCCGAAGAAAATGTCCGCCAAAAAAGCGCCGAGAAGCGGGAACAGGTAAACCGAGCCTCGGAAAAGGTGGATCCATCCCGCCGCTTCTTTTTCCGGCATCGCAAGATACGCACTACCCGACAGGTAGACCATCAGGATCGCGCTCATCCCATAGAAAGAGAACCGCTCGGCCGCCTCGTTTGCGATGATGTACGGGACGGACGACGGAAGCCCATTGGACGGCCTAGGAGCCGTGATGGGAGCCGTGATGGGAGCCGTAGTGGGTACGGCTGCTGACGGGGAAACGGCAGGATCCGACATTTCGGAGACTGCGGACATCTGTTCCAATTCTGGATCTTTCATAAAACTAGCGGCGGCTTGAGGTTAACGGAGCCGAAATTTCGGCAGGAAAAAAATACGTTTCGTAATTCTACCATGAAATCCCCCCTCTGTCAAGAGCCCAAGCCGAATGATTCGCTCGATTTCTCACATTTCGTGTTCACTCAGAACTCCAGCACGCTCGTGTGTCAGACTGCGGCTTGGTTTTGAGGAACTCCCACGTTTTCCCAAAATGGGACTCGATCGCTCGGCGAAAGAGAAACATCAAAAGCTCCGAATCGACCCGGGGACACGGAAATTGCGGCGCCGCCAGCTGTGTGTTGGTGGAATCGAAGTGGGCATCTTCGTTCAGATAGGCGCGAAAAAGCGTCATCTGCGTCATGAAATTCTCTCGAAACCACTCTTCACTGCATCGCATTTGGTCGTTTTCCGAAGCCAATGCCGAGAAGCGCTCGACAGTCTGCTGGATGGTCTGAGCAACGAGTTTCATTTTCGGCGGGTCGGGATTCGTGAGATGGTACGTCTTTCCATGAAGTTCCCGATGTGTAAAAATGTGCGTCAAGACGCTGGCGACCCAATCGACCGGCACGAGATTTTTTTGCTCGTTTCCGTTCATTCCCAAAAATCTAAGTGCCATTTTCGCACTCGTTGACCCCAGCGAAAGACGGCTTACGAGCGTATGGACGAGTTTCAGTGCTGCGTAAAGTCCGCTGAACGTTGCGGTGTAGCCATTGCGCGTGTCGCCGATGACGATACTTGGCCGGTACACCGTCAGGGATTCAAAACCGAAGGTACGGACCAACCGTTCCGCTGCGATCTTGCTTCTTTCATAGTCGTTTCGGAATTTTTGCCGAACTTCACAGTCCTTTTCCGTAAAAAAACGCTGAGTTCCGGCAACGTAAGCCGTCGAAATATGATGGAACTCACGGATCTCCGCACTCCGGCAGAGTGCCAGTACGTTTTTCGTTCCGTTTCGATTCGTCAGATACGGTTCCGCATCACTCTGACCATAAAAAGAAAGACTCGCGGCACTGTGAATGACGGTCTCCACATTTTGGCGGAACCAGACAGAGTACCTCTCCGTCCAGTCTTTCCGGCAGAGATCTCCCTCGATCACCAGCGGACGCGGAAGGGGACTGTGCCCGTTTTCCCACAGTGAAAGAAGTGTCTCGATCCTCGATTCTGCGTTTTGACGGCGGTGCGGACGCACAAGAACTGCGACCTGCTGCCCCTGCAAAAGCAATTCCCGGAGGAAGTACGCACCAAGCATGCCGGTCGCGCCGGTCAGAAAAACGTACCTGCGTTTCCACACCAGAGCGGGAACGGAAAACGCGCTTTTTTCCACATTCTTTAATTGGGTCACCATAAAAGATCCTGAATCTCCATGAAATGAAATTTCTGTTTCCAAATTGGACAGAAAATTTCATCGGCAGGATCGAAACGAATACTTTACGAATTTTTTAGAAATTAGAATTAAAAATCAATGAACAAAAAAATACGCAGAACGAAATTCTGCGTACTTTTTGTGGTCTGAGTCCGGGTCAGTCGTTGATGGAGGCGGCTTTTCCGTCTGATTTCTTTCCAAGATAAGAGTTGATCTCCATGTCGATACTGTATGAAACACGGTGTGCCGAACCGTCGCACATGACCATGCCGAACGCACCTGCGTGTGCACTTCCAAAGGGCTGGCCTACATCGTATCCGCTGCGATCCTGACGCGGAAGGCAGGAATCCTGATTGTTCGTTTGGCGGACATTGTCGTTATCCGCGCCGACATAGGGACCATGGTCATCTCCGTTGGCGTAATTGGAGGCTGGGGTTGGTTCATACCTATCCGTTGTGAGATACTTTTCACCGTAGAGGTACGTGTTGCTCGTTCCGTCGCGGATCTCTCCGAGTGTCACCGCACTCTTAAAGTCAGTCGTTCCAGTGATCGTGTGGCTGACAGTCATCGTCTGGCCCTGGTCGTAGCTGGAAGGATAGCTAGAAGTATAGTATCCGTCGCCGCAGGCACCCGCATAGTCGATCTTTGCGCTTAGCCCGCCGAGGTCCTTGCAGTTATTCGTGTAAGCCCAGCCATAATAGGTTTTCGCCATACGGCGTGACGGGCAGTTGAAGTAGGCGATCGGCGTCTGCGCACGGATCACATTGGCGTCTTTGATCGTGTTGTCAGCGATTTTATTTCCATCGCCGCCAAGCTGCCAAAGCGGCTGCTGTTCGAGGAACGGCAGAAGAGAGTATACCCAGTTGCCGGGCTGTTTTTCACCGAAACCAAAGTCTGGATCGCCTTCCCAATATGCACGCCAGCCTCCGGAAGGCAGACACTTCGAGGAACTTTCATGATTTAACGCTCCAAGCCCGAACTGCTTTAGGTTATTGTTACACTGCATCTGGCGCGCGGCCTCGCGAGCCTGCTGAACTGCCGGAAGGAGCAGACCGACGAGCATTCCGATGATCGCAATGACGACGAGAAGTTCTACGAGTGTAAAACCACGGCGGTTTACGAACGCGGAAACAGGACGGATTCTGAATTTTTTCATAAAACATCCCCCAAATTTTTGATTTTTCCAGGATCCTGAAGTGCTTCGATTTTAAATTTACGGCAGGCCTGTACTCACTGTGAGACATCCTTATACTTATTATTATACGCAGAAAATCATAAAAATCAACTAGCTAATTGTGAAATTTTTAAATTTTTGAGAAAATTTTTCTTTTTTTGGGGGGTTCACCGTACTGGGGGAGTTGAAAAAGAATATTTTGCGTGTACAATATGGGGCGGAATTTCCATTGATGGTAGCCCGCGTCAGTCATCTAGACTCTTTGGCGGGTTTATTTTAAACTTTTTGGAGGCGGCGAGCGTGCTCCCGTAAACGTTCATGAAAAAAGCGATCGCTCTTCTTTCCGGAGGGTTCGACAGTCTGTTGGCCGTCCGGATCATGCAGAAACAGGGGTTTGAGGTCATTGGGCTGAATATCATCACGCCGTTTTGCGACACTTCCGCAGCAGCGCGGGAAGCCGCGGAAATGCTTGGCATCGAGTGTCGGTACGTTCGGACGGATGATTCGTATCTCGAGCTGGTCCGGCATCCGCGGTATGGTTACGGAAAAGGGGTAAATCCGTGTCTGGACTGTCACCTGTACATGATCCGGCGCGCGAAGGAGCTGATGGAGGAACTTGGTGCAGAGATCGTTGTGACTGGCGAGGTCATCGGCCAGCGTCCTATGAGTCAGCAGCGTCACCATTTGGAGATGCTCGATTACCACAGCGGGATCCAGGGGCGGCTCATTCGTCCGATCTGCGGGAAACTCCTGCCTCCGACCGAAGCAGAACTCACGGGGATCGTGGACCGTGAGCAGCTTTATGCGCTTTCCGGAAGGGCGCGCACGCCGCTTCATCAGCTTGGAGAGGAACTCGGGATCGAAAAGATCAAGACTTCCATGGCAGGCTGTGTTCTGACGGAGATCTCCTTTGCGCCGCGTGTCCGTGACCTGATCCGGCACGAAACGGATCAAACGGAGGGGTGGGAGTATGAGATCCTCCGATTTGGTCGGCATATCCGGCTGGACCGCGAGACGAAAGTGGTGCTCGGCCGCCGGGAATCGGACTGTGACTTCCTTTCTGCCAAGTTCCGCGATTGCTGTGCCGAACGTGCCGACGTCATGTACTGGGAGCCGGAGAGCTACATGGGGCCGAGCGTCATGCTGATCGGGCGCATCGATGAGGAGACTATGCGTTTCGCGCAGGATATGCAGGTCGGCTACTCGAAAAATGCCGTGCCGGGGAACATTCTGCTGCATCGCTACTATCAGAAAGACGAGTGGATCGAAGCGTTCGAGCCGACGGAAGGGTTCGACGTCAAGAGTTTCAGAACGCTCTAGTTTTTACGAAACTTTCCTGCATTTGCGGGTGAGTTTGCGTTCCGAACTGAAAAGACGCGGAGAGATGAACAAAGCTTCCTCTGCGTCTTTTCGTGTAAACTCCATGCCTAGGTGAGACCGTATGGCCTCCGTCATCAAGTGTGTTGGGCATGATCGTTGTAAAAAGTATAGCCGCCTTCTCTTTTCCAACATCCAAGTCGGCAAAATTGGGAAAATTTTCTAAAGAAACTGCAATCCTTGTGCAAAATTCCTTGACAATACATTTCCACTATGTTATAATGTTATTTGCAGTTGTGGTGACTTTTGCCTGATAACGAGGTTTTTAGAGGTTGCCATTTTCTAATTGTCATAGACTACGAATATATTTACAGGAAATGAACCATGGGAAAAATTGGACTTGGACTGAATCTCGAGGCGGTTCGCACGAGCCACAAGTCGTTTGAGTGGGGTATGAAATTTGCCGCGGAGCTCGGTTACGAATACGTCGAACCGATGGTACATCTCGGACGTGAGCTTCTCTCTGAAGCGCGGTATTTCCACAGCGTCTCGATGCTCGACGACCCGTTCCGGATCCGAGACTGCGCGGAAAAGAACGGTCTGAAACTTTCGGGACTTTCCTGCCATTGTCCGCTCGCGAAGCCGGAAATCAGCGTCGAATATCTCAAGCAGGCCGCCCGGTTTGCGAAAGAATGCGGTGCCCCGGTCCTCAATACCGACGAAGGTCCCAAACCGGACTGGACAACTAAGACGGAAGACTTCGTCCTGATCCGCTACACACTCATGGAAGCCGCGAAAGTCGCTTCCCGCCGCGGGATCAAGATCGGGCTGGAACAGCATCAGCAGTACTCGCTCAAGCCGGATATGTTTGACGAACTGGTCGGTCTGGTCGATATGCCGGAGACGATCGGAGTGAACTTCGATACAGGGAACTCCTATCTCGGCAACAACGACCCGATCGAGTGGCTGGAAAAGGTCAAGACACGTCTGGTACACGTCCACGCGAAGGACATTTCGTTCTCGCAGTCCGATGCCGAGCGCGGCAAAGTCATGGGAACGCCGGTCGGCTGTGCTTGCGGAAAAGGTGTGATCGACTGGGAAGCGGTCATCGCGATCTTGAAGTCGATCCCCCAAGACGTCGTCATGAGCGTCGAATGCGGCACGCTCGATCAGGCGCAGGACAGTATCGACTACCTGCGGAAACTGATTTAAATTTTAAGGAAAGAGCGGGACGATCATGTTCCGCTCGCAGCACACATTTTCCCATGAAAAGACGATTATTTTTAAAATTGACGGCCCTGTCCAGCACGCTGTCCTTCGGCGTTCCGCTTTGGGCGCAGGAGCCGAAAAAGAAAGTTCTGTACTACGATTACAGTTCCGGATATATTCATGAACCGACACGCGATCATGGCGGAAAGACTGGGATCTGCGGGACGTTTTTCAAAACGGTCGGCGAGAAACACGGTCTGGAGGTTATTTGTACCAAGGACGGAAACATTTTCGCGGAGGATCTGACGCGATTCAGCGCGATCATTCTGTATACGAGCGGCGACCTGTACGTGCGCAATCCGCACTGTCCGGGAAATCCGGTTCCTGCCGGGACTCAGGAAAAGCTGGTCGATGCCGTTCGTGCGGGAGTTGGGCTTCTGTCGCTTCACCCGACGACGGATTCGTGGCGGTGCAACGGGACGTCGTACGTCAGCAGAGCGACGGAAGAGACGTACAGGAACGACCCTGTTCACGTCATTACGCCGTTTACGAAACTGGTCGGCGGACACTTCATCATGCACGGTCCGCAGCAGGAAGCGGAGGTCTTTTTTTCCGACCCGGTCGAGCTTCCGAGCCTGAAAGCCGTTCCTGGGAAATCGTATCGATGTTTTGAGGAATGGTACTGCATGAAGAACTTTAATCCGGATATGCACGTCTACCTGACTCTCAATACGCAGGGAATGACGGGGGACTGCTACTCCCGCCCGCCGTTCCCGGTCGTCTGGGCACGTCAGGAAGAAAAAGGAGTCAGTGCTTACTCCGCATTTGGTCATGGACCGCGGCAGTGGAACGATCCGTTCATTCAGAGCGTTTCCGAAGATCTCCTTCTGCTGGTGACCGGCAAAATCTCCACGGATCTGACCCCGAACATGAAGACCGCGTGCCCGAATGCGGCAATTGCGCATTTTTAACCAATTACTGTAAATCCCACCCTTAACCAGAAATCGAGATTAATCATGAAACGAAGAGATTTTGTCACCCTGCTGGCAGCCGCCGGCGTTGGTTCCCCGTTACTGATCCCCTCCTCCTGCCTTGGAAACGCGGAAAAAGCGGCGGCGTCCGAACGCGTTACTGTTGGTGCGATCGGCGTCGGCGGGCGCGGAAATCAGGTTTTCCGAAGTTTCCTCGCCAGTCCGAATGCTCAGGTCGTCGCGGTGGCGGACTGCTACAAAAGCCGTCGTGAACGTTCAGCGAAAACCTGCGGCGGGAAAGCGTTTTTTGATTTCCAGGAGATCCTTGCGGATCCTTCCATCGATGCCGTGACGGTCTGCACGCCGGATCACTGGCACGTTCCGATCGCGCTTTATGCTGCGAGAGCGAAGAAATCCTGCTATGTGGAGAAACCGCTCGGCCTGACGCTGGAACAGGTGCAGACTTGCGAGAAAGTATTCGCGGAAAACAAAGTCCATTTCCAGTACGGAACGCAGCAGCGGTCCATGGCAAACTGCCAGATCGGCTGTGAGCTGGTCCGTTCGGGAAAAATCGGCAAGGTGAAGGAGATCGTGGTCCTGTCTCCCAACGGCGGAACAGGCGGAGATCCAACACCGTGTCCCATTCCGGAAGATCTTGGCGAAGACGGCTACGAACGCTGGCTCGGTCCGGCTCCGAAAGTTCCGTACTGTGCGGACCGCTGCCGACCGTCGGGCACGTACTGGATCTACGACCAGTCGATCGGATACCTCGGCGGTTGGGGCGCACACCCGCTTGATGTCATGGTTTGGGGAAGCGACGCAGACCTCTCCGGCCTCGTGACTGTGGAAGGGACCGGCAAGATCGGCGGCCCGCTCTACAATACCGTTTATGATTGGGACATGAATATCATGCTTGGCGACGTCAAAGTGAAATTCGCCGCCGCAAACCGTGATTCGACCAAATTCATCGGTGAAGACGGTGCCTGGGTCGAAGTTTACCGCACCGGTCTGAGAACCAGTTCTCCCGATCTGGCTGCCGATCAGGACCGGGCGTATTCGCATGTGGTCGCCACGAACAGACACGCGCAGGACCTCATCGATGCTGTCCGTTTCAACAGGACACCGGTCTCCAATCTCAAGGATGCCGTCCGAAGCGACACGATCTCGCACCTGAGCGACATTGCCGTCCGCACGAAGAGCAAAGTCGTCTGGGATCCGGTGAAACGTGAGCTGGTCGACCCGACTCCGGAGCAAACTGCGCTGGTTTCCCGTCCGATGCGTGATCCGTGGACGCTGTAGTTCCGGAAAATGCGCAGTCCGTTTTATCCAAAAGCTGGAGCGCGGTCATTCTCGGCCGCCTCCAGGCTTCATTTGCCAAACTATTTGTGTGTGAATTCCATGAGAAATTTCCTTTTAATTTTGTTCACGATGTTCAGTTCTGCCGTTTGTGCGGCGGACTATCAGTGCGTCAAAACGGACAATGGGGCCAAACTCGTCAAAGACGGCACCGTGATCTGGGAACAGGTCATCAAGACCCCGGAAGGGAAACCGTACATTCATCCGGTCACGCTTCCCAATGGTCATGTGATCTCCGATCTCCGTCCGAAAGACCATCCGTGGCATACCGGGCTTTGGTTCAGCTGGAAGTTCATCAACGGAGTCAATTACTGGGAACCGTCCTACGGGAAAACGGAAGTCGTTTCCTGGAACGCAGACATTGACGGTCTGTCGGCTGCGGTGACGATGAAGCTGCGGTATTTTGACGACCGGGAGGCGGACGTTACCCGTCTTTGGGAAGACCGTGTCGTAGTCTTTTCCGCGCCGGATGAAGAGGGAAACTACACGATCTCATTCAAGCATCATTTCACCGCCGGAGACGCCGATCTGACGTTTGACCGTACGCCGTTGAGCATTCGATGGGGCGGATACGCAGGACTCTCGCTGAGGATGAACCAGTCGGTCCGCGATTTCAGACTGACTTGCGAAAACGGCGGCGAGACGAAGAAAACCATTCGTGCCAAACCTGCTTCGTGGTGTGATTTTCGTGATGAGAAATCGGGGCAGGGGGTCCGGTTTATCGTCCTTAAGGGGACGGAGCAGACCCGGTTTTACATTTTGGACGGGGGACATTACTGTATCATCCCAAGTCCGATCCACGAAGGGCCGATCACCTGCAAGGCTGGCGACTCTTTCGATTTGGAATACGTCCTTATGGTGGGATCCATTTCTTCCTGAAAAGAACGAAATTCGGAAGTCTGTTGTGCTGAACTTCGTAAATGAACCGACGGGCTCATTGCGAGATCTGTGATCACGGCGCGAAATTCTGTTCGCGCCAACTTTCTTATGTTTTCTGTTGTTTTCTGCCTGAATATGTTTTTCTACTTTCTACGACAATTACCAGGTCCAAGAGGCCGTGCGGGGAAGTGCTGTCGGCACAGGCGGCAATGATGCGGAAGGCCGTTTGTACGAGATCCGCTTTAAGGTCAGTCCTTGCGGAAATTACCCTGACACATCCAGCGGCTGAGGGAGAGCATCTTTGGTGGGAATGAAGGGCCGCGGATGGTCGATATGAATAAGATCATTTCAAATTTGGGGTTCGGCATCCATTTTCGCAAAAATGACGGTATTGGAGTTTTCGACGGCAAATCGTCCGGGTCTGTATCGGATGCCTGCTCATTGACCACGATCGATGGCCAGCAGTGGACAGACGTTAAACTTCGCATTCTGTCTCGGAGTTTGACAAAGACGTGCGTCAATGTCGATCTCTGCGTGAATAGCCGCAGTTTATACAGTCATTCCAGACAACGTATGGATTTTCAAATAACTTTATTCAGCTCAGTACCGTTGGAAATGAAGACGGCCCGGGAACGCCGGAGCTTTGCGGGGTCTTCTTCAATAATAATGGTTCTGCGTTTTTTTCGGGATTTGCAGCCTGTTCTTCCCGTTCATTCATCTTAAATGGCAAATTCTGCATTCTTTTCTGAAAAAAATTCAGGAAATTCCAGAGATTTTTCAAGAAAAAACGTGGAGCTCGTGTATAATATAAAGTATATTTTTATTTGTGTTGGAGTTTCAATACAAAATCATTCACGAATACCTCATCCTGCTTTATCAAGTACGGAGTCAAATCATGTCCGATCACCCAAACCGTAAAAACCTCCTTCCTTTCCGCAAATTGGCGTGCGGGCACGTTTCCGCCGGTCTGCTTCTTGCGTTTGCGTCGGCGTTTCCCATGACGGATCCGGCGTTTGCGGAAAACTATACCCTGACGAACCGTGTGAAACCTACGGAGGCTGGGATCAACGGTTTGCCGGCAGGCAAGAAACTTGCCGATCTGACGGCAGGAGATACGCTGAATGTTACGGGAGGCAATGCCCAGCTGTATTTTGATTCTTCCGCAGATATGAACTGCAATATTATCATTAGCGGAAACGCTTGCGGCAGTGAGAAGACGGGCAAATTCCGCTTGCAGAATTCTTCAACCGTCGTGAATCTCAACGGGATGGTCACGTTGGCAGGCGACACGGCGGTCGGATCTCACGTATGGCAGAGCAGTCAGGGAAAACTGTATTTCAACAACCAGATCACCGGCACGGGGGCTTTGCTCATCGCTCCGAGCAGCGCATCTTCCGTCTACCTGAACAATACCGGCGCGAACAAAAACAACTATACCGGAAACACGCAGATCGGCAACTCCGGCATGTACAACAACAGCGGCGTCACGAATTACGGCGGTTCCGTTTATCTCTTGGCGGATGAACAGATCCCGGATACCGTCACCGCAGGCGCGTCTGCCGTGGGGAACCTGGTCCTCATGTCGTGGGAAGATACTCGTCTCCGTTCGAAGCTGGACTTGAACGGACACACCGAGACGGTCAACGGACTGGTTTCGGCCGACACGTGGAGTGTCGTGACCAGCAGTGCCGACGGCGGAAAACTCATCGCGGGCGCGAATAACGCGACGTCTGAATTCAAGGGAATGCTTCAGGGGAGCATGGCGCTCGAGAAAATCGGAAGCGGTACGCTGACGCTTTCCGGGACCAATACCTACACCGGCGCAACGACGGTCACTGCCGGGACGCTCAAGCTGGCGGATCTTTCTGCGGCAGGGAGCGGTGCTGTGAGCATTGCGTCCGGTGCTGTGTTTGAAATTACGGCTCCTGCCGAGGAAAATACGTGGAATGGCGGGAATATCTCTGGTTCCGGTTCACTCAAAGTCTCCGGTGACGGCCCGTTTACGATCCCGCTGGCGAATTTTCAGATGGACGGGAATGCCGGGAAACTGGTCGTTGACGGTGCGAACCTGACACTCAACAATTTCACAAACAGCACGGCAAATTATTCCGGCTCGGACATCCTGATCGACAATGCGGGTTCCCTTAAATTTGCTCACACGGGCAGTGCCGACCAGATCTGGCTCTCGAACCAGACAAACATCACATTCGGCGCAAGCGGCGGCGGAACGTTCAATACGGGCAATTCGTCGGAATCCGGGCTGAACTTCGTCAACAATTCCACAACGAAATTCATCACGACAGGCGGTGCGGCGAACTACATTAGCGGAACGAACGGATTCAATCTTCACGGGCAGAACATTACATTTGACGTCGCGAAAGGAACGGCTGCCGACGGGAATGACCTGATCGTATCCGCGCGGCTTTGGAACAATCACGGAATCATCAAGGACGGTGCCGGAACGATGGTCCTTACCGCGACCAACAGCAATTTCAGAGGAAACGTGACCATTAACGCAGGGAAAGTCATCGCAAGTACGAATTCCTCTCTAGGTGCTGTTCAGAATGGAAAGAGCGTTTTCGTCAATGATGGAGCCGAGCTGAGTATTGGTGCGCAGGACGTTTTCGCCAACGCGCACTCGAACAATGCAGTCCAGTTCGTTGTGGACGGTGGAAAGATCTCCAACGCGGGCGCGGTGTACAATTACCTTCAGAACACGACGTTCAAAGACGGTGCGGAGCTTCACGCGGTCGACGGAAACGCGGTCTGGAAGGCGTTCAAGCTGCATAATGTAAACGTATTGAGAAACGATGACGGTTCTGCAGCTGCGCCGGTCCGGTTCACGTCTGCGCCGAACAGTCCCAATGCGGTGATCGGTTTCGGCGACATTACGGGCAATATTGCGAACGGGACTTCGACGTTGAATATTCAGGATATTACCAGCGCGAATGCCAGCGTATCTGACGATTTGCCTGACCTGATCATTTCGGGCATAGTTGCCGATCCGACGATCAATACGAACACGAAGGAGACCCGCCCGACTGCGGTCAAAAAGACAGGGAACGGTATGCTTGAACTCACCGCAGCAAACACGTTCACCGGTCAGGTCACGGTCAGTGAAGGTGTTTTGAGACTCTCCGACAGTGCGCTCGCGGTGAAGGCTCCGATCGCGCTCGAAGCCAATGGAAGGCTGGAGCTGAACGTCACCGAAGGGGCGGAAAAAACATTCTCCGGCAAAGTCACGGGAACGGGCCAGGCTGCCAAAACGGGTACAGGCACGCTGACGTTCAACACCGCGAACGGTTTCGAGGCATCCAGCCTGAACATTTCGGCAGGACGTGCGAATGTCGCCGGTACTCTGTCAGGCGATCTCGCCATCGCGGACGGTGCATCCTTCTCGCCGGGCGACGGGATCGGGACGCTGGCTGTCAACGGTGATTTTACGGTTGCCGATGGTGCGCACCTTGTATTTGAAATTAGTGAAGATGCTTCCGACCGGCTTGTCATTGGGAGTGAGGGGGCATTGGATATTTCGGAAGATGCCGTCCTTGAGCTTCTCTTCAACGACGCAGATCCCAATAACGTTTACACGCTGATCGAGGCGGAAGGCGGACTTGGCGAGTATGCCGACGAGGCCTTCTGGACGAGTATCTTGACGATTGCCGATGATGCAAACTGGCATCTTGAGATCGCAGGCAATGCGGTACAGCTACTCGCCGGTACGTCTGATTCCGTTCCGGAACCCACAACATGGGTCCTCCTGATCCTCGGCACATTCGGCCTGCTTTACTGCCGAAAGAAATAGAAACATTCAAACCGCATACAGGGACGAAATTCAATATTTCATCCCTGTATTTTTTTCCTGTAATTCACCAGGTAATCCCATGCATAAAAAAACGATCTGTCTTTTTCTTTTAGCGATTTTGGCCGGCATATTCAGCATGAGATCATTGGCAAATGAACCGCAAACTGCGATTCCCCCGGCACTATCCGGAGCCGATTGGATCATCGGCGGCAGTTCCCAGGAACTTCCGGTCTTTCGTAAGGTTTTTGAGCTGACGCAGCCGGCAGAAAACATAGATTCCGCAACTGCGTCGATCTGCGGTCTTGGATTCTACCAGCTGGACATCAACGGCCAGACTGTCAGCGCGCCGATGTCTCCCGGCTGGACGAATTACCGCAAAACGTGCCTCTTCAATCAGTGGGACGTAAAAAAACAGCTGCGTTCCGGTACGAACGTTCTGGGAGTCTGGCTCGGGAACGGCTTTTTCAACGTAAAAGGCGGACGATACGTAAAGTTTACCGGCTCTTTTGGTCAGCCGCAGTGGATCGGGCGGCTTGACATCACGTTCAAGGACGGCAGCCGGCAGATCCTCGTTTCGGATCCATCGTGGAAGACGGCGGCAGGTCCGATCACGTTTTCCTGCGTCTACGGCGGGGAAGACTGGGTTCTTTCAAAGGATCTGACAGACTGGAATTCCACAGAGTTTAACGATGAAAGCTGGACCGCGGCATCCCTTTCGGCCGCACCGCCTGCGGGACAGCTGAAACCGCAGGAACACCCGGATATTTTCGTTGCGGAAGTCCTGAAGCCGGAAAAGGTCCAGACTCTTCCGGACGGCAGGATCGAAGCGGATTTCGGATACAATTTTTCCGGGCGTCCCCGTTTGACGTTTCTGGGAAAGCCGGGAACGACGGTGACGGTCACGCTGGCAGAAACGAAAAATAATCCCTGGAGGGGACATTCCTATTCGATCACCTTCCCGAAGGACTTCGACACCAAGTGTGCGCCGATCGTTTTTGTCCCGCATTTTACGTATTGGGGGTTCCAGTACCTTTACGTTTCCGGAGCCTCACTGGACGCTCAAAATACCCCGGACGAGCAGATGCCGGTCCTTGCCTGCGTCGAAGCGGAATTTACGACGTCCTCCTCTGTAAAAGCCGGCGAATTCAGTTCTTCCGCGCCGTGGCTGAACGACATTGAGGCCATGATCGCCCGCTCGGTCCGCAGTAACCTGCAGCATGTTCTGACGGATTGCCCGCACCGGGAAAAACTCGGCTGGCTGGAGGTCGCGCACCTGATGGGACCGTCAATCATGTACCGGTTCAATATCCATCAGCTTTACCGCAAGGTCTGCATGGACATTTCCGAGGCGCAGCTCCCGAACGGGATGGTACCGGATATCGTACCAGAGTACGTTCGTTTCCAGGGCGGGTTCTTTGAGTCGCCGGAGTGGTCGTCCTCCACCGTTCAGATACCGTGGCTTCTGTACCGATTCTACGGAGATACGGAGATTCTCGCGCGTCAGTACGAAACGATGGAAAAGTACATGGCGTATTTTGTGTCCACGCGAAACGAACAGGGGCTGGCCAAAGCCGGTTTGGGCGACTGGTACGATTGGTCCGAAGCAAAGGGGCACCCCGGCTACTCGCACCTTACGCCGAGAGAACTGCCCGCGACGGCGTTCCTGGCCAACAACGCACAGCTGATGAGCCGGATTTCGCTCCTGCTCGACAAACCGGAGCGGGCGGAATACTATGATACGCTGGCGAAGGAAGCGTCTGACGCATTCCGAAAGGCGTACTATGATCCGGAAACGGGCATCATCGCTCAGGATTCTCAGGCAGGATACGCTTTTGCGCTGGCATTTCATCTGATTCCGGAAGAGCAGCGCCCCCGTGTCATGCAGAAGTTCCTCGAATCGATCGAACGAATGGAGTACCGTCCCACGACAGGTGAAGTTGCTTTCGTTTACCTTCTCCGCACCCTGATGGAGGAAGACCGGAATGACGTCATCGCCAGGATCATCATGCGCCGGACCTCGCCCGGTTACGTCAACATGCTTGAAAATTTCGGCATGAAGACGCTCTCGGAAGCGTGGAACCGGCCGGGAAGTTCCATGAATCACTGTATGTTCGGGCACGCGCAGGAATGGTTCACCGCCGGACTTTTGGGGATCCGGCAAACGGAAGATTCCTGCGGATTCCAGGAGTTTCTTCTCACACCGAAGCCGTGCACGCAGATCTCCGACGCCGACGGCTGGTACGATTCTCCGAACGGACGGATCGAAAGCCGGTGGAAGTGCGGCAACGGCACGTTTTTCTGGACCTTTACCGTCCCGGAGGATACGACAGCGATCGTTCAGGTACCCGTCGATGACGAACGCTCCGGCGTCACGTTCTCCGATGGAGTATCCCGCGAATCAGACTATCGCCCCGGCTGCCGCGTCTATCGGCTCAGCTCTGGAAAATATGAAGTCCGATCCCAGTTTACTGCGCGTAAATGATGCGGTCTGAACGCAGACTTTCGCGCACATCGGCAAATTCGCATAAACGATACGCGGGGATGAAGGCAATATTTCGTCCCCGCGTAGAATTTTAATTAAAAAAATACACCCCCCATTTCAAGAAGACCAAAATCTGCTATAATCAGAGCGTCAGGAAATCGATCGGCAGTGTTTTGCAAGCGGCAAGGCACATTGATTTCTCTATATTATCCCCCCCATTTTCGTATGCTTACGCTCATGAAAACCAACGTACGTTCATTATTTTGCCTGTGTGTTGTGCGTGCTGATGCTTTCGATATTTCGGAATTCCGATACTCAGGCACAGGAACCGGCATCCGTTTCTCCCAAAGCGCGTCTGATCCATGATCACACGAAAAACACGGTATTTGGTTTTTTGAATGCCGTGTTTTATTGTGTTATTTTCGTTTCAACAGTCCCAAATGATACATTCTGCATGATGATTTGGAAGAAATTTAAAAAATTTCAAATTTTTTTATGAAAAGCCGTCATGTTGGTGTATAATCTAGAATATGTTTTTATTTTGTGTTGAGATCTCAATGCAAAACGACCGTTCACAAATGCCATTTTTGTTGTTTCATCGAGCAAGGAGTTGATTTATGCGCAGCCGCCAGAACAGCGTGAACCTCATTCCATCCAGCATTTCCGCGGGCAGATGTATTTCTGCCGGTCTGCTTCTCGCGCTTGCCTCTGCGTCTCCCATGACGGATCCGGCGTTTGCGGAAACATACACCCTGACCGCCAGAACATTTCCAACGGAGGCTGGGATCAACGGTTTGCCGGCAGGCAAGACCTACTGCGACCTGACCTCTGCAGATACACTCAACGTCACGGCAAACGCGGCGCAGCTTTATTTCATATCTTCCGCAGATGTCAACTGCAATATTGTGATCAGCGGAATGGGGCAGAATGGTGAAAATACCGGCAAGATCCGTATGCAGGGATCCGGTACGGTCGTGAATCTCAACGGGATGGTGACGCTGGCCGGGGATACGACGATCGGGTCGCACGACTGGAACGGGACACATGGTTCCCTTTATTTTAATGGACAGATCACTGGTTCCGGCGCCTTCATCACTGCACCTGGTGCGCGTACCAATGTGTATCTGAACAATCAGACCGCAAACAGGAATGATTATGCCGGAAACACCCAGATCGGCGGAACCGGCATGTATGCAAACAGCGGGAACCCCAATTACGGCGGCACGGTCATTCTTCAGGCAAACGAACAGGTCCCGGACGGTGCGGGCAAAGGCAATCTGGTCCTCATGTCGTGGGAAGACACTCGTCTCCGTTCGAAGCTGGACTTGAACGGACACACCGAGACGGTCAACGGACTGGTTTCGACCGATACGTGGAGTGTCGTGACCAGTAGTGCCGACGGCGGGAAACTCATCGTTGGTGCGAACGACACCACGTCGGAATACCGCGGTGTTCTGGAAGGAAGCATGTCGCTGGAAAAGATCGGTTCCGGCTCGCTGACGCTCATTGCGGGGGATGCTGGAAACACCTATACCGGCGGAACGGTCGTTTCTGGCGGGACGCTTTATCTGCAGGGACCCAACAGGTCAAAAAGCTCCGTCGGGACTGGCGATCTGGTCATCAATGCCGGCGCGAGAGTTGAGGCTCAGTCACACAACGTTTTTGCCGGCGGTACTGCGGACAATATGCCGCATGTCATTATCAACGGCGGAACGCTGAAACCGTATGAATATCTGCACATGAGATCTCTCGAGCTTCACAGCGGTGTGGTCGAAACTCACGGCAGTGCCGGCGACGGTCTGGATTTCAATAATCGGAATGGCGTGATCACCTCGACGGGGACGTCTTCGATCGCTTCGGCAATGAAAAACACTTCCACGCTGACGATCAACGTGCAGGACGGCACACTCAGTCTGACTGGAAATGTGACCAATACTGGAACCAATAAAACCGTCAAAACCGGTGCGGGAACGCTTACGACCAGCGCGTGGATCAGCGGACATACGGAGGTTCAGGAAGGAACGCTTCAGATCACCGGCGGATTTGGTAACGGTAAGCGGTTCAACGGTGAAGTGACGGTCGCGGAAGGCGCGAGCCTGATCTGCGCTACACACGATTCACTCGGATACAGTGACGTAAATACCAAACTGCATATTTACGGCCTGATGGACAGCACGGTCGGAAACGAAACGCTCAACAATACCGAGATCCATATGTATGGAGGTACTGCTGCCGCGTCCGGCAATGGATCTTACGATATTTTGAACACTGGCGTGAAGTACTTCTCGCACGCTCTTGACGGTGCGACGGCAGAGGCTCCGACCGTTTCCACGATCTCGGCCGCAACACGGCTTCGCACGGACGGTTCGTTCGATATTACTACGGACGCCAACTCCCAATTGAACCTGACCGGCGTGATCTCCACGAACAGCGGGAATGCCGCCGTCACCAAGCTCGGTGCCGGTACGCTCGTACTTTCAACGGCGCACACTTTCACTGGCGGAATGGTCATTCAGGAAGGTGAAGTCGTTTTGTCCAATAAGCTCAATGACGGAAACCGTTTTGCCAGTGCTGTGACGGTCAACGAGGGCGCGACGCTGGTCTGTAAGGCGCAGGATTCTATCGGATACGGCAGCGGAGCGGGGACGTTTAATCTCTTCGGCGGTACGCTTTTCCTCGATGGATATAACGAAACGTTCCAGAATAAGACCGTCAACCTGAAAGGCGGTGTGATCCTTTCGAACGGTAATGAGGCAAGAAATGCACTCGGCATCTTCAAGAATAACACGGTATTCAACGTTCTCGCGGCGGAAGGTGCGACGGCAGATGCTCCGACGGTCTCTTATGTTCGTGCTCCGCTGAACCTGCGAAACACGACGGACTTCAACGTTACGGTCGAAGAAAATGCGAAACTGGTCGTTGAAAAATCGCTCCTGCGGACCAATGAGTCTACGAAACCGCTTGTGAAAAAGGGAGCCGGCACGATGGTCATTTCGGGTGAAAACACGCACCAGACTCCGATCCAGGCTGCCGAAGGCCGTCTCGATTTCAGCGGGACGCTGACCAGTGATCTTGCCATTGCGGACGGAGCGGTTTTCTCGCCGGGTGACGGGATCGGGACGCTGACGGTCAACGGTGCGTTCTCGGCAGCCGACGGTGCGCAGCTTGTGTTTGAAATTGGAGAAGAGACCTCCGATCTGCTTGTCCTTGGAAACGGCAGTACGCTGGATATTGCGGATGACGCGATCCTCGAGCTGCTTTTCACTGATGCGGATCCATCCAAAACCTACACGCTGATCGAGGCGGAAGGCGGACTTGGCGAGTACGCTGACGCGGCATTCTGGACGAGTATTCTGTCGGAATCCAGCGCGGAAAACTGGCATCTCGCGGTCGTCGGCAACACGGTGCAGGCCCTTGTCGGCGCGTCGGATGCCGTTCCGGAACCCGCAACGTGGGCACTG
>JAFQOH010000245.1:0-3497 GCA_017403345.1 Thermoguttaceae bacterium | reverse complement strand
TTTCAAGTTTGGGAGGCGGCGCGTCTCGCGTCGCTTCCCTAGGTTTTCTATTTCTGCGGAATTGTGTATCCTCCACGGTTTTCAAGTGACGCGGGACGCGTCACCTCCCAGTCACCTCCCCGCGTCGCATTTCAAGTTTGGGAGGCGGCGCGTCTCGCGTCGCTTTCCGACGCGCATGGGACCTTTAGCCGAGCAACTTGGGGATCTCTACGGAAATTCACTCTGCGAGAGAATTTCCTACCCGCGAAGAGTTCACGTTCG
Organism: Thermoguttaceae bacterium; assembly: GCA_017403345.1. Lineage (GTDB taxonomy): Bacteria > Planctomycetota > Planctomycetia > Pirellulales > Thermoguttaceae > RGIG3701. The sequence goes on along the minus strand of JAFQOH010000245.1, from coordinate 3,236 downwards.
TGAGGAAGGAACATTTTGGAAATTGTTCCTCCCTCAGACTCCCTCCTCAAAAACTTTTTAGTATTTTGATATTGTGATATTGTGATGTTCTTTTTCTTACTCACATTCACACGTCAAATACTTTATCGTCTCGGTCGAACCGCCAGATATTGTGCCTTCACCGGTCAAAAGTTCAATATTCTGTACCGTGTCGGTTTCCAGACGGATGAAATTCTCACCGAGAATGACGTTCGCCGGAACTTCCACAGTCCCGGAAGTGTTCAAAGTCACCGGGGCGGAGACCGTGCCGGAAAGCGTCACTTCGGAAATACTGAAACTGTTTTCGCCCGTCAGAGTCACCGGACCGGAAACTTCCACAGGTGCGGATACCTGCGCCGTCATGTTTTCCAGCGAAACGGACTGTCCGGAAAGGTCGAGGACTCCCGAAAGTTCCACATCCTGCGAGATGGAACACGTTCCGCCGGTCGGAATGGTCAGCGTCTTTTTCGTCTGGGAAAGTGCCGACGGCGTCCAGTTCGTAATGTGCGACGCGGTGAAGGTTTCGGAACTGTGCAGAGTCACCGAACCGGAGACCTCCGACGGAATGGAGACCGTCCCCGATGCGCTTCCGGTAAATGTTCCGCTTCCGGTCAACTTTCCAGCTCCGGAAAGTTGAGCGTTCACCGAGGGTGCCGAACCGTTCCAGATCGGCAATTCTGCCGAAGTGTACGAAAGCTCGCACCCGTTCAGCTGGACGTCCGTGACCACTTTCTGCGAGGTGAAACAGTTCGAGAAGTCGAAACTCACCGAAACGGAAACTCCGGAAAGATCGACTCCCAGAGCTTCGGCAAGGTCGCCAAGGTCCAAAGTCACCGAACCGGTAAATGGACGCTGGATGACGTTTCCGTTTTCGTTCAGACTTCCGGAGAAGGACGCTCCGGAGATGATCGGAATCGTTCCGGAAGTGTACGAAAGCGCGGCAGGTGTGAACGTGACGGACTGGAGCACTTCCTGACTTTCGCCCCCTGACAAAGTGACCGATCCGGAAGCGTTGAGCGTTCCGGAAACTTCCACAGGCGCGGAAATGTCCAATTCCGCCGAGCCGGAAATGCCGACCGAAGTGTTCACCTCGCCGGAAAGGGAAACATCGCCGGAAACGACCGCCATTCCGTTGACCTGAACAGGTCCGGAAACTTCCACATCCGCGGAAATGGTCCCCTCGGCGGAAATGTTGACTTCCTGAAGTTCCGTTTCCAGAAAGATCTCGTTCTGGTCGAGAGTGACGTTCGTGACGGCTTCCACTTCCGAGCCGGTCGGCGTAAATTCCAGACCTTCAAACGTTCCGCCGGTGAGAACTTCGATCTCTTTCGTGACCCAGCCGGCCGAAACATCCGGAATGGTGATCCACTTCTCAAGGTACTGAAACCACCAGAACGGCAAGACCTCGCCGGCTTTCCATCCTCCGCACGTTCCGCATCCGCACAGGTCGTGACCTTCCGGACCATAGACAGTTTTGATGATCGGGCACTCTCCCACATCGTTCCCGCATTGGTCAACGAGCCGGGCCTGCGCACTTGAGCAGCATGAAAGATCTTCCAGAAGCCGAAACCAGACCCACTGTCCATCGTCCCCCATGTTGACGTACGCCTGAAGAATGACGCCTTCGCACGGTTCGATACTCCCCTCCGGTTCCGAATGCCACAGAATGCGGTTCTTCCCAAACGGCGAAGCCTTCAAAACGTCCGACCTCCCCGGGATCGGAACCGCGAACGGATACTCCAGCGACGTTTCATCCTCAAACAAAACGCGCACCGCCGTCGGTCCGGAGATCACGGCAGGCTGAATACTTCCGCCGGGCGCGGACTTCTGATAAACGGCATGGTTTCCCCATTCATCATCCGGCCGGAGTGTTACGGTCTCGACACCTCGGCGCATTCCTTCCTGATCGAAAAGTCCATCCTCCCTTTCATTCCAGCTCGCCGTGACGATCTGGCCGACATGAAACGGATCCAGATTTTCCGCCTCCGTTCCGTTTTCCGCCTGAATGAGGTTGGAATCCCGCGGCTGGTTTTCATTCTGGCGGGGTTGAGCCTGCCGAATGGAAAGCATTTGCCGGACATCATTCCAGTCGTTCGCGGAAATGAAACGGTCGCCGCGTCTTCCTTTTTTACCGAATTTTACCATAAATCACCATTGAAGCGTTGAAAACCATGAAAAGTCGCCGTAAGGATAAACTGTCTCGACATACGCGGCCATCGGACATGGGATGGTGATCCCGGATGTTTCATCCTTCTGGTCGGCATGAAAGACCCACATGTACTGCATCCCCTCCTTGGTGATCCCCTGAAACGGCGGAATGTGGGCGTTTTGGATATTCGGTCCGGCTTCAAACTCAAACGAAAGGGAATAGTGAAGCTCATATTCTTCCGTTTCCGCATTGCGTTTCCGCAAAGTGTTCCCTCTCAAACCGGTGAAAAGGCAGGAACCTTTCGGAAAGATCCAGAACGGTTCGGCATTGACACTTCCGGTCAGGTTGTGAAAGTAAACGAGCTGTGCATCGGAAAACCACGCGGCCGGCAAAGTCGCGGAAATGCTGAACCCGAACGCAGGGACCGTAATGTCCACACCTTGAAAGATCCCATTGTTGAAACCGATCCCATGCCGGAAATCGGGAACGGCACCTTCCCTTAAACCCATCTCTACCGCCGGATAGGAAACCGTGGCGTAGGAATGGACTTTCTTTTCCTTTCCTCCCATGGTGTTGAACTGGAGCGAGGCGAAACTCTTTTCTTCCTCTTCTTCTTTGGGAAGTTTGGCGTAATGTCCGGTCACGTCGAACACCTGCCCCCAGTTTTCACCTTTTCCGTCTACAGAGACCGTCCGAAGTTTCGCACCCCGGAACTTTCCATGCTTCAGGATCATCTGATTCCATGAAATGTTCCATGCCGTCCCGATGTCGATCCTTGAGGAGGTAACGAGCCGAAACTTCACATCAAACGACTTTTCCCCTGTTTTGAGCGTTCCATTTCCGGAAAACTCACCTGTTTCCGCCAACTGCCAATTCATTCAAGCACCCCCGAAGTCTGATTGTTTTTCACTTCCTCGACCTGTCCGAAGATCTTTTTAATGTAATCCAGCGTCTCCATCGCGATATTCGTTCCCGCGGCGGCCGCCTCCAGCCCATAAGCCGAAAACGCTCCGGAGACCCGCATCGAAGTCTGGACCGCGTCCTGAACTTCCTCTTCGGGAAGCGGTTC
>JAFQOH010000020.1:0-3224 GCA_017403345.1 Thermoguttaceae bacterium | reverse complement strand
GCCGGTTGCTCCAGCCTCACGTCGGTGACGATCCCCGACAGCGTGACGAGCATTGGAAGTTCCGCGTTCAACTCCTGCAAGAGCCTCACGTCGGTGACGATCCCCGACAGCGTGACGAGCATTGGAGATGGTGCGTTCCGTAACTGCCATGAAAACTTGGTGCTCTGCGGAACTGCTGGGGCGGAGGCGGAACGGTATGCGAAGGAGAATGGGATGAAATTTGAGGAGTTGCGATAGTTTTTTACGCGGAGGACGCAGAGGGGAGATGGTTTTTTCTCTCTGCGTCCTTTGCGTTTTTCTTGGAGTCTCTGCACGGGATGGCAGGCTCTTTTTTCTTAAAATTTCCCCAAAAGCGTTCCGAAACACGCCGAAATTTCACGCAATCGTCTTCGGTGGGGTTGACTTTTTTTCAAAATGGAGTAAGATTAAGGAAATTAGACCCCAATTTTTTGCGGAATTCCTTTTTTGAGTGAAGAAAATGCACAAAACCCAACGAACTGAAGCACTGGCCGGCCGCATCACGCCGGAAATGGAACACGTGGCCCGTCAGGAGTACCTTCCTGTCGAAACGATCCGTGACGAGATCGCCCGCGGCCGTCTCGTGATCCCGGCGAACCGCATCCATCTTGAAAAAGGTCTCGTTCCTGCGGGTATCGGGATCTCATGCCGGACGAAGATCAACGCGAATCTTGGAAATTCGCCGATCCAGAGCGACATTTGCTGCGAGCTGGCTAAAGTGCGCTGTGCGGTCGAATGCGGTGCGGATACGGTCATGGATCTCTCGACGGGAGCGCAGATCAACGAGATCCGCCAGGCGATCATCGACGACATCAACGTGGCGATCGGTACGGTCCCGATCTACCAGGTTGCCGAGGAGCTGGAGAAGATCGAGGACATGAAGGCGGAGGATTTTCTCCGGATCATCGAGTTCCAGGCACAGCAGGGGGTGGACTACATGACGGTCCACTGTGCGCTTCTTAGAGACATGGTGCCGCTGGCGGCGAAGCGTACGCTGGGGATCGTTTCCCGCGGCGGTTCTCTCGTTGCGCAGTGGATGGCGGTCCACAAAGAGGAAAACCCGTTCTACACGCATTTTGACGAAATGTGCGAGATCCTCGCGGCCTACGACGTTACGTGGAGTCTCGGCGACGGTCTGCGTCCCGGGTGTATCGCGGACGCTTCCGACGAAGCGCAGTTTGCCGAGCTGAAAGTCATGGGTGAGCTGACTCTCAAGGCGTGGGAGCACGGATGCCAGGTCATGATCGAAGGTCCCGGACACGTGCCGGTCGATCAGATCGAAATGAATGTGAAAAATCAGAAAGAGTGGTGCCATGAGGCTCCGTTCTACGTCCTTGGACCTCTCGTCTGCGATATTGGAGCAGGGTACGACCACATTACCAGCGCGATCGGCGGAACGCTGGCGGCGTACCATGGGGTTTCGATGCTCTGCTACGTCACGCCGAAAGAACACCTTGGCCTTCCGAATATTGAGGACGTGCGGGCAGGAGTCATCGCACACAAGATCGCTGCGCATGCTGCGGACATCGCGCGTCACCGTCCGCACGCACAGGATCGCGATGATGAAATGAGTCGGGCACGCTATGCGTTTGACTGGCCGAAGCAGTTTGAACTGTCGCTCGATCCTGAAACCGCGAAGCGGATGCACGAAGAATCGATCGTTCGTTCCGGGTCGCATCATGAGTACTGCTCGATGTGCGGACCAAAATTCTGCTCGATCCGCAATTCACAGAATGCGATCCGCGATATGGGGACCGAACCTCAGGAAACCGTGAAAGATAGTATTTAGCGGCTTTTAGAAAGAGCGAATCAGATTTAGATGATGCTTCGGGGAAGAATGACAAATGTTCTTCCCCGAGTTTTTTTGAAATTTCCGTTTTGGCGAGTTTCTTGAAATGAAGATCCTCCGTCATGTGCGTGTCTCCAGCACAGCTGGTTGCGGCGCATGGAAGAGGGTTCTGAGATCATTTCGTTTCCGTAACGGTTTCATTTTTTTCTGTCGTCGGCGCAGGAGACTGTTCTGTCGTTTCTTTGTTTCCGAAAGTCAGGAATCTCTCCTTTGCCGCTCCGCATTTGGGGCAGCTTTGCGGCGGAGTGTTTTGCTCAAGGTGACCGCAGACCTGACAGACCGAGAATGGTTCCGTTTTCGCGTTCCAGGTCTTCCAGTCTTTTTGGATCTCTTCCATGACTTTCACATGAGCTTCATCATTTGCCATTGCAGCTTCAAGCGTCTTGTCGAGCGCGGAAGAGGACGTCAGTTTCTTCAAAAGCTCCAGCTGAGCAGGGTAGAATTCCGAGACGGCCTTTTTTTCGAAATTTAGAGCCTCGTCAAGCAGATTTTCGATGCTCGCGACTTCTGGGATCTCCGTGTTTGCGACAGGATTTTCCCCCATTTTTTTCAGCATAGCAGCGTATTCATTTGCATGGACAGCCTCGGAAGATGCAAGGGCACGCAGAAAGTCTGCAATGCGCTTTGCTCCGAAAGAGTCAGCCTTAAGAGCCCAGTTCTCGTACCGGACTCTTGCGCCGTATTCCGTTGCGTAGGCCTTCTCAAGGATCTCTTTCATCGCCATTTTATCAGCGTCCGTGTGATGTGGGGTGATGATGTCCACTTCGGTGATCTCGATGACCTCTTGTGGCGGATGCTTCATCGTTTCGTGGGCCGAGTCCGTACAGCCAGTCAGGAACGCGGATGCAAGCGCGCCGAAAAAACCAACGGAAAACCAAAGAACGATCTGTTTTTTCGTGAGATGGAATGATTTTGGCATGGATTCCTCCTTTATTTGAAAAATTGCGAAAAAAAACGCAGGTCTGTGACCGGGTTTTGAAACTATTTTAAAAGAAAAGTCAACAAATGATGGAAAAAATGCGCGATTTTAAAGAAAATAAAGTGGGATCGTCAAGGTGAAAGTGTGAAAATTTGAAGGAGTTTACCGTGTAAAAAGTGAAAATGATGAGAAAAAAGAGGAAGATCCAAGAAAATTTTAAAAAAGATCGAGTAGTGTTTTGTTCGGTAAAATACGGCATGAAAGAGATTTTGTATGTGGTTTGATCCAAGAAAAGTGAAAAAATTGGATCTCCCCCCCTTGCGGAAAAATGGAAATGTGGTATATTCATTCGCATCTTAAGTGAAAGCAATGAAACTTAAGAGGAAGTCAAGTCGCAAGACTGATTTATCTTTGACAATATGATGAAATAACATGAAG